>CAJFTG010000001.1 GCA_904419875.1 Candidatus Avimonas caecicola
GCTCCGCCTGCTTCACCGTCGCCTATGGGGACGAGGGCTTCACCTTCACCGTGCTGGGATACGGCCACGGCGTGGGGATGAGCCAGTACGGCGCGGATTACATGGCCCGCCAGGGCTCGGACTGGGAGGAAATCCTGCACTATTATTACAAGGGCGTGGTCATCACCGAGCCGTCCGCTTAACACGCAGGCGGAGCACCGCCGCCGGCCCGCCGGGAACCGTGTGAAAAGGAGCAGAGATCAAGGGGGCCGCCGCACAGGGTGCGGCGGCCCCCTCAGCCGACCAGGGAACAAACCGCCGCCGCCACCGGGCGGAACGAATCCAGCGAGGATAGCGGACAGGACAGCAGCCGCCCGCACACCGCCTCCAGCAGCTCCTGCCCGAAGCCGTGGAGAAACAGTCCGGTCAGGCAGTCCCGCGCGAATTCCTCCGGCGGACGGGTGCCCCGGAAAAGGCGGCACAGCTCGGGGTCGAAGGCGAACAGGTCGAACAGAATCGGCGGATAATCGTAGCAGCGGGGAGCCGCCACGGCGTCTGCAAAATCGATCAGGACCGGCCGCCCGTCCGGGGCGATCAGAACGTTGTCCCCGCAGACATCCCCGTGGACATACGCCTCGTCCTGCGCGGGATTGTCCCGCAGCCAGGCGAGCCGTTGGGCCTGCAGGGAGGCGGGGAGCCGGGCCCAGCGGCGGTTGGCGGGCGAACGGCAGGCTTCCGCCCGGCGGCGCAGAAGCGCCGCCGTTTCCCCCTCCTCCAGCGGCGGGCCGCTCAGACGGTCCAGAGACTCCCGCAGCCGGCGGACAAACGCCCGCCTTTCCCGGCCGCTCATTTGCCCGTTCTCCCGCAGCGCAGCTCCCGCCTCCCGGCCGGGCTGAAAGGCCGTGACCAGATAGGCGAAGCGGTAACGGTCCCGGGCCACGCCCGCAGCCCGCGGTACAGGCGCCGCCACCCCGAGCCGGGCGGCGCGCTCCAGCCCGTACCGTTCCGCCTCAAAATCCCCCGAGGCGTCGATTCCCGACTCCGGCGGAGCGAAAATCTTGACGACCAGCTCCCCTGCCCGGCCGGCGCGGAACACCGCATTGGTCCCCGGACCGGCCGCGGTTACGGGGCCGTCCGCCGGCAGTCCCTCCTGCCGGAGTATTCCCCGCACCAGTCCCTCGAACGCCGGAAGGGAGCGGAAAAGGCGGCGCCAGGATTCCCAGCCGTCCAGACGCGCCCGAAAAAGCGCCATCCGCTTTATCTCCCCGTCAGCAGCGACAGGGTTTCGGTCCGGCTGCGGGCGTCCGCTTTCATCCGGCCGCGCAGGGCGGAGGTCTGGGTGCGGGAACCCGCCGCCCGGGCCCCCCGCATGGTCATGCACAGGTGCTCCGCCTCGATAATCACCGCCACTCCCTGCGGGCGGAGTTCCTCCTCCAGAAAATCCGCCAGCTGGGCGGTCAGCCTCTCCTGCAGCTGCGGGCGGCGCGCAAAAGCGTTGACAATCCGCGCCAGCTTGGACAAGCCGATCACCCGGCCGTCCCGCGGGATATACGCAATATGGGCCACCCCGATAAAGGGAACCAGATGATGCTCGCACATCGAATACAGCGGGATGTCCCGCACCGTGACCATCTCGTCGTGCCGGGTTTCATTGAACAGCTTCAGATGCCTGCGCGGGTCTTCCTCCAGCCCGGCGAAAATCTCCTCGTACATGTTCGCCACCCGGCGGGGCGTTTCCACCAGCCCCTCGCGATCCGGGTCCTCTCCGATCGCTATCAGGATCTCCCGCACGGCGGCTTCAATCCTCTTCTTATCCATCCTTACCCGATCACCCTTTCCGGCTCCCGCCGAAGGAAGACCCGCGCGGCCGCACGGCCTGTCCGCCAGCGACGCGTCCTTCCGATATGGTTTGTATTATAATCCCCGGCCGGCGCGCCGTCAAGCCGCAGGGGCGGGCAGTACCCCTCCCGCCTCTTTCCGTCCCTTCTCAACCCTTTTCAACCCTTCCCATCCCCTTCCTATACCAGACCGCTCCCCTTCTTTCAGCACTCAGCTGTGCACTCCCGGAAAATGCACGGGGGATTTCGGCAATTGTGCATAGTTTTCCGCCATCTTCCTGCAAAAAAACGGATTTTCATACTTGACAGACCCATTGCTCAGGAGATACAATATGTGTTAAGGTTTTTGTCCCGCCGCCGCGGTTTCCGCGTTCGGTGCGAACGGGCGTCAAGCTCCCGTTCCCGCCGCTGCGGGGCCGGAGGGCAGCGGCAGGTGGCGCTGCCGCGGACGAAACCGTTCGGGAATTCCAGCCCGAGAAATTGACCGGGGGAGTCCCCCTCTTTTATACCAAATAAAGGAGAAAAAGACTTTGAAGAAAACGAACAGCAAGGAGGTGCAGCATTCAACGTGACCGAGATCGTAATACACATTCTGTTCTGCGTAGCGGGCCTGATCGTCGGCGGCCTGATCGCCGGCTTCGTGGCCTTTAAAGCGGGTATAACTCATAGAATGAAGACGGCGGAGGCCACCATCGGGTCGGCCGAGGCGGAAGCCGAACGAATCAAGAGCAATGCCAAAAGCGCAGCGGAATCCACCAAAAAGGACATCCTGCTGGAAGCCAACAAGGAGGTTCAGCGGCAGCGCGCCGAAACCGAACGCGAGCTCAAGGAGCGCCGTTCCGACGTACAGCGCCAGGAGCGCCGTGTCCAGCAGAAGGAGGAGACCCTCGACCGGAAAATCGAAAACTGCGAGAAGAAGGAAGAGGCGATCGCCGCCAAGCAGAAAAAGATCGACGCCACCCTGGAGGATGTGGAGAACATCAAGAAAGGCCAGTTCGAAATGCTGGAGCGGATTTCCGGCTTCACGGCCGAACAGGCGAAGGAGCACCTGCTCGGCAATCTGGAAAGCGAGCTGACCCATGAAAAGGCGCTGAAGATCAGCGAAATCGAGACCCAGCTGAAGGAGGAGGCGGACCAGCGCGCCCGCGACCTGATCTCCCACGCGATTCAGCGCTGCGCGGCCGACCAGGTGACGGAAACCACCGTTTCGGCCGTCCCGCTGCCCAACGACGAGATGAAGGGCCGCATCATCGGCCGCGAAGGCCGGAACATACGGGCGATCGAGACCCTCACCGGCGTGGATCTCATCATCGACGACACGCCCGAGGCGATCACCCTTTCCGGTTTTGATCCGGTGCGCCGTGAAATTGCCCGTATCGCGCTGGAGCGCCTGATCTCGGACGGGCGGATTCATCCGGCCCGGATCGAGGAAATGGTGGAAAAGGCTCGCCGCGAGGTGGAGGCCACCATCAAGCAGGAGGGAGAGCGCGCCGTGCTCGAAACCGGCCTGCACGGCATCCACCCCGAAATCATGCGGCTGCTCGGCCGGCTGCGTTACCGCACCAGCTACGGGCAGAACGTCCTCAACCATTCGATGGAGGTGGCCTTCCTCTCCGGCATGATGGCCAGCGAGCTGGGCATCGATCCGGTGATCGCCCGCCGCGCCGGCCTTCTGCACGACATCGGCAAGGCCGTCGACCACGAAATTGAGGGTTCCCACGTGGAAATCGGCGTGGATATCGCCCGCAAGTACAAGGAAAGTGAAGCGGTGATTCACGCCATCCAGGCCCACCACGGCGACGTGGAGGCCAAAACCGTGGTCGCCTGTCTGGTTCAGGCGGCGGACGCCATCTCCGCCGCGCGCCCGGGCGCCCGGCGTGAAAACCTGGAGAACTACATCAAGCGTCTGGAAAAGCTTGAAGAGATCGCCAACGAGTTCCCCGGTGTGGAACGCTCCTTTGCCATTCAGGCTGGGCGGGAGGTCCGCATTATCGTGCGTCCCGAAACGGTCAGCGACGATCAGATGGTCCTGCTTGCCCGGGAGATCGCCAAGAAAATCGAGGCCAACCTCGATTATCCCGGCCAGATCAAGGTCAACCTGATCCGCGAAAACCGCGCCGTCGATTACGCGAAATAAGCGGCCTGTCTTCTTTTAGGAAAAAAGGGTCCGGAACGAACTGTTCCGGGCCCTTTTCCGCGTTCGGGAGGCGCCTTCCCCTGCCCGCCGGATAAGCCGGTGGCCGCCGCCCCGGTCCCGGCCGGCCTTGCTCCTGCCGCATGCATAAACCCCGGCGAAACGTCCCATGCTATCGGCGGAAGCCCCCGCCCTGGCGGCCCTGTGCAAAGGCTGCCGGAACCGCGGAATCTCCCGCCTTTTCAAAACCGGCATTGATTTTCCAGAAATTTATGGTATGATATAAATTGTATGGCGACTGACTGCCATTCAATGAAGGCGAGGGTTTCCGTCTCACACACCGTACCGGAGCCGATGAACAGTGAGGAGGAAACCGGTGAAAATTCTTTGTGTCGGAGACGTGGTCGGCAGCGCCGGCTGCGCTCATCTGCGAAAAACGCTCCCCGGCATCAAGCGCCTGTACGGCGTGGACGTCTGTATTGTCAACGGGGAAAACGCGGCGGACGGCAACGGCATGACGCCTGCGGCGGCCGAGCATATCCTCGACAGCGGCGCGGATGTGATCACCGGCGGCAACCATACCTTCCGCCGGCGGGAGCTCTACGATGTGCTGGATAAAAACCCTGCCCTTCTGCGCCCGGCCAATTACCCCCCTTCCGCCCCCGGCCGCGGCTTGTGCATGGTAGACCGCGGCCGCTATCAGGTCGCCGTTATCAACCTGATCGGCGTGGTATACATGGAACCGCTCGCCTGTCCCTTCGATACGCTGGACCGCCTCCTCCGGGAGGCCGGGAATCCCCGTTTCTGCGTGGTGGACTTCCACGCGGAGGCGACGGCGGAGAAAAAAGCCCTCGCCTATTACGCCGACGGGCGGATTTCCGCCCTGGTCGGCACCCACACCCATGTACAGACGGCGGACGAACAAATCCTTCCCCAAGGCACCGGCTTCCTGACCGACGTGGGAATGACCGGCCCCCTGCACTCGGTGCTGGGCGTCAAACCGGAGCAATCAATCGCCAAAATGCACGGCAAGCTCCCCGTGCGTTTCAGCACAGCGGAAGGCCCCTGCCGGATGGACGCCGTGCTGCTGACGCTGGACGACGCCAGCGGGAAAGCCGTCGCCGTTGAGCGCGTTAACGTGCAGTAATCCGCAGCGGCCGCATCGTAACCCACGGCGGCGGTCAATCGGATAAGTTCCCGGGAGCTTTCAAGGCGCGGCATTCCCGTTTTGGCAGCGGTCCGGCGGACGCGGCCGGCATGGCCTTCCCGCTGCGGGTGGGCGTACCGGCGTAAAGCCGGGCAATGTTCCCTCTTTATTTTGACAGGCTAACAATCTTTGCGTGCGGAAGGAGAATCGCTTTGCTCCCCTGGAACCGTTGGAAACGCTGGGCCGCCCTGGCCGGAGCGATGGCGCTCCTCGCGTCCCTGGCGGGATGTTCCACCCTGCCCAAAAGCTATTACGAAAATTCTTCGGAGGAATCCTCCGAACCGGCCGAAAGCAGCGGGCCCTCCGTCGAGGAACCGGCGCAAAGGGCGCTCACCCTGTGCTACAGCAGCGGCGACACGCTCAATCCCTTCACCGCCGCCACCCGCAGCAATCTGTCGCTGGCCTCGCTGCTCTATCAGGGACTCACGGCGCTGGACGACGGCTGGGTCCCCCAGCCCTCCCTGGCCTCCTCGGTCAGCGTGTCCGCCGGGTCGGTGACGGCCGTGCTGCGGGAAGACGCGGTTTTCTCCGACGGCTCCCCGGTCACCGCGGCGGATGCAGCCGCCTCCTACCGGGCGGCGAAATCGTCCTCCAATTACGCGGCGCTGCTGGAAAACGTGACCGGCGTTTCGGCGGACAAAGACGGCCGCACGCTGACCTTTTCCCTGTCCTCCCCCGATCCCAACGCGGCCGCCTGCCTCTCTTTTCCCGTAATCAAGGAGGGGACGGAGAGCAATCCGGTCGGCAGCGGCCCTTATGTGTTCACCAAAGAGGGTTCGGCGGCGCTGACCGCCAACCCGCACTATTCCGGGCCGCTCGCCAATGAAACCATCCAGCTCAAGGACTATCCGGAGGGGGACACCACCATCCGCGCGCTGGAAAGCGGGACCATCAGCTTTTACTTTGACGACCTCTCCA
Organism: Candidatus Avimonas caecicola; assembly: GCA_904419875.1. GTDB lineage: Bacteria > Bacillota > Clostridia > Oscillospirales > Acutalibacteraceae > Avimonas > Avimonas caecicola. Next base: position 6,077 of record CAJFTG010000001.1, read on the forward strand.
GCGGGGATATCCCCCGCACCTCCAGCGCCAACATCAGCGTCCCCCTGAATTCGCTGGTTTTCCTCGGCGTGAACAGCCGGAGGGCCCCGCTCTCGGACGCTGCGGTGCGGCAGGCGGTCTCGGCGGCGGTCAGCCGTTCCGAACTGGCCGCCAATGCCTTCGCCGGCCGGGCGCAGCCCGCCGTCTCCCCTTTCAGCGCCCAATGGGAGCCGGCTGTCGAATTAACGGGATTTGACGCAAACGAAAATATTGCGGTAGCGGTTGCACAATTGGAACAAGCAGGTTATAATAATACGGATGAAGATTCCTCTAATGGAAAATCGCTTTCCCTGGAGCTGCTCGTCAGCGACTCAAATAGTTTCCGCACCGCGGCGGCGGAGCTGCTGGTTCAGCAGCTTTCCAAGGCGGGGATCACGGTCGAGGTTGCCGCCGTACCCTTTGCAGAATATGAGGAGCGTTTGGCGGACGGGGAGTTTGACCTGTATCTGGGGGAAATCCGCCTTTCGGCCCATATGAGCCTTCGGCCTCTGTTCTCCTCCGGCGGCGCGGCCTCGTACGGCGTGAACACCGGCGGAGCCGCCGCCGCGGCCTATACGGAATACAGGAACGGGCAAAAGACGCTGGCGGAATTTGTCCAGGCGTTCGCGGACGATCTGCCGTATATCCCCCTGTGCTGGCGGGACGGGCTGGCGGCCTACGACCGCTCCCTGTCCGGCGTGACCCCCACGGCGTTCGACAGCTATTACGGGATCGGGAGCTGGAGCTTTTCTTAAAATCCACCGCCTTTCCGCCGGCGGGTTCCGCCGGCGGAAAAGAGCATCGGAAAGGCAGGTTACTGAATATGATTCGATTGGAAAACCATCTGGGCGCCATTGAGATTTCGCAGGAATATTTCGCGTATCTCGTGGGGAACGCCGCTTCCTCCTGCTACGGCGTGGCCGGCATGATGAAAAGCGGCGCAAAGCAGGGGCTGCGTTCGCTGATTTCCCGCCGCACCTATGCGGACGAGGGAGTCCGGGTGCGCGGCGAAGGCGACAAGCTGATTATCGACCTGCATATTTCGGTGATTTACGGGATGAATATATCCGCCATTGCCAAAAGCATTGTCAACAAGGTGCGCTATACCGTCGAGGAAGCCACCGGCCTTCAGGTTAAAAAAGTCAATGTTTTTGTGGACGGGATGAAGTCCGAATAAATCGGTGCGGCCTGACCGGCGGCGCCGTGCCGCGGTGGAGCACCTGCTAAGGGAGTGCTTAAGTTGATTCAAGGTAAAACTCTGCGCGACGCGATGATTTCCGCGTCCAATTGTCTCGCCAAGGCGAAGCATTCGGTGGATGAGCTGAATATTTTCCCGGTTCCCGACGGGGACACCGGCACGAATATGTCCATGACCCTTTCCGCCGCCGCGCGGGAGCTGTCCCGCCTGAGCGACCCGACCGTCACCGAGACCGCGGACGTCGCCTCCGCCGCCCTGCTCCGCGGCGCGCGCGGGAATTCCGGCGTCATCCTGTCCCTGCTGTTCCGCGGGTTTTCCAAGGGGCTGAAAGGGAAGAAGGAAGCCGACGGCGCCGAACTGGCCGCCGCCTTCACCCTGGGCGTGGAGGCCGCGTACAAAGCGGTCATGAAACCGACGGAGGGCACCATCCTGACCGTGGCGCGGGAAGCGGCGGCCAAGGGCCGCGAGAAAGCGGAATCCGCTCCGGAGGTCTCTCCCGTGTGGGAGGCGATCTGCGCGGAAGCGGAAGCATCCCTTCAGCGCACGCCGGAGCTGCTGCCCGTGCTGAAAAAGGCGGGCGTGGTGGACGCGGGCGGACAGGGGCTGTGCATCATCCTGCGCGCCATGCAGAATATTTTTGAGGGCGGCCCCATGGAGGAAAGCGCGGAAGCCGCCTCCCCCGCCGCCGCGCCGGCCAAATCGGTCAGCGCCGCCGGATCGTTCGAAACCGAGATCACCTTTACCTACTGCACGGAATTCATCGTTGGCCGCGAAAAGGGCAACACCCGCGATCCCCTGCGGCTGCGCGCTTACCTGGAATCCATCGGCGACTGCGTGGTCGTGGTGGACGACGACGAAATTATCAAGGTCCACGTCCATACCAACGACCCCGGCAAAGCCCTGTCGGAGGGTGTAAAATACGGCCAGTTCGAAACCGTGAAGGTGGAAAACATGCGTATCCAGCACGCCAATGCCGCCTGGGTGCCGGAAGAGGCCGCCGGACCGGCGGCGCCTCAGCGGGCCGAGCCGGAAAATGAGGTGGGCTTCGTCGCCGTGGCGGCGGGCGAGGGACTGCGCACCCTGTTCACCGACCTCGGCTGCGAAAGCGTCGTTTCGGGGGGGCAGACGATGAATCCCTCCACCGACGATATCCTCAACGCCATCCAGGCCACTCCCGCCAAGGTGGTTTATGTGCTGCCCAACAATAAAAATATCATCCTGGCGGCGGAGCAGGCGGTGCCTCTGGCCGACCGGAAGGTCCATGTCCTGCAGACGCGCACTATCCCCCAGGGGATTTCCGCCATGCTGAGCTTCGACCCCGACGCGTCGGAGGAGGAAAACCTGCTTAACATGATGAAGGCGGCAGACAACGTTTCCACCGGGTCGGTCACCTTTGCGGCCAGGGACAGCGAATTCGGCGGGCAAAGCATCAAGGAAGGGGAAATCCTTGCGCTGGAAAACGGCAAAGTGGTTTTCAGCGACTCCGATGTCCACCATGCGACTGTCAAGCTGGCCAAAAGCATTATCAACACCCGGAAAATCACCGGAAAAGAGGTCAACTTTATCACCCTGATTTATGGGGAAAAGATCAGCGAGGCCGAAGCGGCGGCCGTTCGGGACGCCGTCCAGGCCAAGGCGGGCGACACCGTGGACATCACCATTGTCAACGGCGGCCAGCCGGTATACTATTACTTCCTTTCGGTGGAATAACCCTTGATGAACGAAACCCGGCCCGAGAAAATCGGGCCGGGTTTTTGCGCCGGTTTTCCGGCTGACCCGCTTACAAGGAGGGCCGGCGCGCAGCCCTCCCTGTGGGCGGCCGGCCCCGCTTTCCTTTCCCCGCCCGGCATAAAGCACCGCCCCCGTCCCGGAAGCGCCGCCGGACTCCGGCGGCGCCGCTTTTTCGTCCCCCGGACGGTGTCCCCCGGGCGGGAAACGGCCCGGCGGAAGGCGGAATCCGCGGAAAACGCCGTTCATAGGCAGGGAAAGCGGGACGGTTCTCCCTGCGTCCGCCTCCGTCGTTTTCCGCGCCGCCCTGTACGGGCAAAGCGCTTCCGGCATGTCGAAGCTCGTAAGGGCATCCGCCCTCCTCTCCTGCTTAGTCCCCCAGCTTCATCGTTTTGGTGAAAAAAGTGGCGCTGTCGGTTTTCGGCGGGCGGAGATACCGTCCCAGGCCGAACAGGCATTCCGGGTCGCGGGTGATTGTGTTGATCCGGCTCTCACACAGCAGGGTGGCCTGAAAGCCCATCTCCCTGAGGACGGGAACCGATTCCTTGCTGAACGCGCCGAAGGGATAGGTAAAGGCGGTGGGGGTAACGCCGGTGTTCTCCGTCACCGCGTCCTGCATTTTCCCGAGGTCCCGGCGCAGCGCCTGGGTATACTGCTCCACGGTCTCGCCGCTGACCCGTTGCGCGCCCTTGCGCTTGCTGCTTTTGCCGTCGCCGTGCATGTCGTAGGAATGGTTCTGCACCTCCACCAGCCCGGAATCAATCATCTCCTTCAGCTGCGTCCAGGTGGCGTTGGAATATGTGGCGTGCAGGGTTTCCTCCTGGCTGTATTGGTCGGCGTACCGGCCGATCGGCGACAGCACCATCCTGCTCTGATATTTTTGCAGCAGCGGGTAGGCATAGACGTAATTGTTGTAATACCCGTCGTCAAAGGTGAGCATGATCGGCTTATCCGGCAGCGGGACGCCGTCCTGCACATAGTCGATCAGGTCCTGGACCACCACGGTGGTATACCCATGCTCTTTCAGATACCGCAGATCGCTTTCAAACAGGTCGGGAGAGATCACATACGTCCCCTGCTGTTTTTCCTCTTTTAAAAGGCCGTGATACATCACAATCGGCAGGGAAATCCCCCCTTCCGGCGGCGCTTCCAGGGACTGGGCCGCCGCCGACCGGCCGATCCCCACCGCCAGGCAGATCAGACCGGACAAAAAAATCGCCGCTATGGCGCAAAGGCTCCGGCGGATCCGTATCGTCCAATACATAAGCGCCATCCTCTCCGGGCGGGTTCGTTCCGCCCTGTTCCCATATATAGAAAACGCATTGTCCACTTATACCGTCATTCTTGCAGGATTTCCGCCGGACATGGTATAATGCTTTCAAGACATCCGCTGTGATACGCCGGGCGGCGTTTCCCGCCGCGCCGCCGCACAGCCGGCCCAGGAAGGAGGCAATCGGCTTGGCTCCCCTTTCCCCTGTCACCATGGATACCCCCCTGCGTTACCTTAAAGGCGTGGGCGAGCGCCGGGCGGCGCAGTTCGAGCGTCTGGGCGTCGGCACCGTCGGGGCGCTGGTGCGCCATATCCCCCGCGCATACGAGGATTGGTCCCGGCTGACCCCGCTTGTGAACGCGCCGTTCGGGGAAGCCTGCTGCGTCAAGGCGACGGCGCTGGAGGCGCCGGCCGAGCACCGCGTTCGCAAAGGGATGACCCTCTACCGTTTTCGGGCAGGCGACGGGTCCGCCGTGATGCAGGTCACCCTGTTCAATAACAAATACGCCGCCGCCAGGATCCGCGCAGGGGAGGAATACCTCTTTTTCGGCCCGGTGGGCGGGAATTTCACCCGCCGGGAAATGGCCTCTCCCCTCATCGAGCCGGCCGAGGGCGGCGAACGCATCCGTCCGATCTACCGGCAGACGGAGGGACTGAGCACCCGGGTAATCGAGGGCTGCGTCGCCCGGGCGCTGGAGGCGCTGGGCACGGCGCTGGATGACGATCCCCTGCCGGCGGAGCTGCGGCTCCGCCACAGCCTGTGCACCCGTCGGTTCGCGCTGGAAAATATCCACTTTCCCACCGGCAGCGAAGCGTTGGCGGTCGCCCGAAAGCGCCTGGTGTTCGAGGAGCTGCTGGTCCTCCAGCTCGGTCTGCTGCGGCTCAAGGGCCGCGCGCGCAGCGCCAGCGCCGCCGTGATGGCCCATGATTACACAGCGGAATTTTATTCCCTTCTCCCCTTCTCCCCCACGGGGGCCCAGCGGCGCGCCATTGCCGACTGCGTCGGCGACCTGCGGGGCGCTTCCCCCATGAGTCGGCTGATCCAGGGCGATGTGGGCAGCGGCAAAACCGCCGTGGCCGCCGGAGTGGCCTTTACCGCCATTAAAAACGGCTGGCAGGCCGCCCTGATGGCGCCCACCGAAATCCTGGCCGAACAGCACGCCCGTTCCCTGTCCGCGCTGCTCGCGCCGGGGGATGTGCATGTCGGGCTGCTGACCGGCTCTCAGTCCGCCGGAGAGAAGCGGGAAGTCCTGGAACGGCTGGCGGACGGCCGAACCGACCTGATTGTCGGCACCCACGCCCTTTTGTCGGAGGGGGTGCGTTTCGCCCGGCTCGGCCTGGTCATCACCGACGAACAGCACCGTTTCGGAGTCGGGCAGAGGGCCGGCCTCGCCGCCAAGGGGATAAACCCCCACCTGCTGGTCATGTCCGCCACCCCCATTCCCCGCACCCTCGCCCTGATCATTTACGGCGACCTGGACGTGTCGGTCCTGGACGAGCTGCCTCCCGGCCGGCAGCCCGTCGAAACCTATGCGGTGCGCAGCAGCAAGCGGGAACGGGCGTATAATTATGTGAAAAAGCACATTGACGAAGGACGGCAGGCTTACATCGTGTGCCCGCTGGTTGAGGAGGGCGAAGGAGAGACCGATCTGGCCAGCGCCGCCGAATATGCGCAGAAGCTGGCCGGCGGCCCTTTGAAGGGCTATTCTCTCGGCCTCCTGCACGGGCGGATGAAGCCGGCGGAGAAGGAACGGACCATGGCCGCCTTCGCCCGCAACGAAATCTCGGTCCTGGTCTCCACCACCGTCATCGAGGTCGGGGTGGACGTGCCCAACGCCGTAATCATGGTGATTGAAAATGCGGAACGGTTCGGTCTGGCCCAGCTCCACCAGCTGCGGGGACGGGTGGGCCGCGGACAGCACAAGTCCACCTGCATCCTGATTTCGGACGCGCAAAACGAGGAAGCGGTCCGCCGCCTGCGGGTGATGTGCGTCACCAACGACGGTTTCCAAATCGCCGACGAGGATCTCAAGCTGCGTGGGCCGGGCGACTTTTTCGGCTCCCGCCAGCACGGCCTGCCCGCACTGAAGATTGCCGACCTAAACGGCGACATGCCGCTGCTGCTTGAAGCGCAGACAGAGGCCCGTGCCCTGATCGCGTCCGACCCGGAGCTGGAGCAGGCGGAGCACCTCCCCCTGGCGGAGGAGGTGCGGCGGCTGTTCGATCAGGTGACCGAGCAGGGCCTGAACTGATCGATTGGCCGGCCTGCCTCGCGGGAACAAGCCGTCATATTGTCCACCCTTTGCGAATAGAGTTATGGTATAGGGCCAAGCCATCGGCCCACCACGACTGCGAAGGAGTGAACCGCCCATGACGCCAACCGCTCCCTCCGCGGCAGGACTGACCACCGAACAAGCGGAGCAGTCCCGCCGGGAGCACGGCTCCAATCATCTGACGCAGAAAAAGCGCCGGGGCTTTTTCCGCCAGTTTCTCGACAGCTTCGGCGACCCGATCATCAAGGTGCTGCTCGCCGCCCTGGCCATCAACGTGATTTTCCTGTTCCGCCATTTCGACTGGTTCGAAACGGCGGGCATCGCCATTGCCATTTTTCTGGCCACCTTTGTTTCCACCCTGTCCGAGTACGGCAGCGAATCCGCCTTTATCCGGCTGCAGGAGGACGCCCAGCGCACCAAATGCCGCGTAAAGAGGGACGGCCGGGTGGTTGAGCTGCCGGTCGCGGAGATCGTCGTCGGGGATGTGGTGCTGCTTCAGGCGGGGGAACGCCTGCCTGCGGACGGCCTCCTGCTGTCCGGGGAGCTGCACGTCGACCAGTCCGCCCTCAACGGCGAAAGCAAGGAGGCCGCCAAGCTTCCCGGCCCGGAGCTCGACGACGAGCGGGATTTCCTCTCCAAAAGCCGGCTGTTCCGCGGCAGCGTGGTCTGCTCCGGGGAGGGGGAGCTGCTGGTGCGCGCCGTGGGGGACGCTACCTTCTACGGACATCTGGCCCGGGAAGTGCAGGAGGAAACCCGGGAAAGCCCTCTGAAAGTGCGGCTCGGCCATCTGGCGCACACCATCAGCCGGCTGGGCTATATTGCGGCCGGGCTGGTGGCGATTGCCGACCTGTTTCATTCCCTTCTTCTGGACAACGGCATGAACATCGCCCGGCTGGGACAGTGGATCGCCGCCAACCCGGCGGGGCTGTTCGAGCACGCGCTCCATGCCCTTACCCTGGCGATCACGGTGGTGGTGGTCGCCGTGCCGGAGGGGCTGCCGATGATGATTACGGTGGTCCTTTCCTCCAATATGCGGCGGATGCTCAAGGATCACGTGCTGGTGCGCAAGCTGGTGGGGATCGAAACCTCGGGGAGCCTCAACATTTTATTCACCGACAAGACCGGCACCCTCACCCGCGGGAAGCTGGAGGTCACCCGCTTTCTGACCGGGGACGGCGCCGAATACAAAAGGGCCTCCGAGCTGCGCCGGCGAAAACCGCTGTGGGAGCTGGTGGAGCTTTCCTGTGTGCAGAATTCGGGCAGCCTGCTCTCAGGCGGGAAGGCTCTGGGCGGGAACGCGACCGACCGCGCCCTGCTGGAATACGCCGTGTCGGAAAAGGGCCGTCCCTCCGCCGGGAAATCGGAAAAGGGGCGGGTAATCCCCTTTGATTCCAAAAACAAATTTTCCGCCGTCGAGCTGCATGGAGAACGGGAGCTGACCCTTATCAAGGGGGCGCCGGAGCGGCTGCTCCCCTGCTGCACCCGGTTTTACGATGAAAAGGGCCGGGTCTGTTCGCTGCCGAGCCGCCTTTTCCTGGAAAAAAAGATGAAGGAGCTGACCTCCCGCGCCATGAGGATGCTCTGCCTGGCGGTGTCGGAAACGCCGGTGACGGAAAACGGCGGCTTTTCCGACCTCATCCTGATCGGGCTGGCCGGCATCCGGGACGAGGTGCGGCCGGAGGCGCGGGCCGCTGTGCGCCAGGTGCGGGAGGCGGGGGTGCAGGTGGTGATGATCACCGGCGACAACCGGGAAACCGCCGCCGCCATCGCCCGGGAGGCGGGGCTGCTGGACGACGGGCCCGCCGCGGCATCCTCCCGGCACGCCGTGCTTACCAGCGCGGAGCTGAATGCAATGGGCGATGAGGAGGTCAAGCGCCTTCTACCGGACCTGCGGGTGGTTGCCCGCGCCCTGCCCAACGACAAAAGCCGTCTGGTGCGGCTGGCGCAGGAGCTGAATCTGGTTGCCGGTATGACGGGGGACGGCATCAACGACGCCCCGGCCCTGAAAAAGGCGGATGTCGGTTTTGCCATGGGCAGCGGCACCGAGGTGGCCAAAGAGGCCGGCGACATCGTCATCCTGGACGATAACATCGCCTCCATTGCCAAGGCGATCCTGTACGGGCGGACCATCTTCAAAAGCATCCGCAAGTTCATCATCTTCCAGCTGACGATGAACCTGTGCGCGGTCGGGGTTTCGATCATCGGCCCCTTCATCGGCATCGACACCCCGGTCACCGTCATCCAGATGCTGTGGATCAACATCATCATGGACACCCTGGCCGGCCTGGCCTTCGCCGGGGAGCCGCCCCTGGAGGAATACATGCACGAGCCTCCCAAGCGCCGGGACGAACCAGTGCTCAACCGCTATATGCTCAGCCAGATCCTCTGCATGGGCGTATTCACCATCGTCCTGTGCGTGCTGTTTCTCAAGCTGCCGGCGGTCAGGCTGCTCTTCCGCTATGCCAACGACGACATCTATCGGATGACCGCCTTTTTTGCCCTGTTCATCTTCGCGGGGATTTTTAATTCCTTCAACGCCCGCACCCACCGGGTAAACCTGCTGGCCCATCTGCGCCGAAATCCCTCCTTCCTGCTGATTATGCTGGCGGTGGCGGCCATCCAGATCGGGCTGATCTATTACGGCGGAAGCCTGTTCCGCACGGCCGGCCTCACCTTCGGGGAGCTGCGCCGGGTGCTGCTGATTGCCTTCCTGGTGGTGCCGGCGGACTGCGCGCGCAAGCTGCTGCTGCGGCTGTTCGGCCGAAAGGGCACCCTGTAGCCGAGCCCCGGCAGGGCCAAGGGCGCAGGAAAACCCCGCACAGGTCCCGCGCAGGCCGGTCTTTCGGAGACGCCGGACGACCCCGCCTGTCCCGCCAAGCCCGTCGGATTTCCCCGTCCCGTAACTTGTCCCACAGCGCGCCCCACGCGCCCCGCGGCTCTTCCGTCGGAGACGCCGCCCGATACGGGCGCGATGGGCGCTTTTTCTCCCCGTCTCTCCCCGTCCTTTTCCGTCCTTTTCCGTCCCTTCCCGCCCCCTCCTCTCCCCTCCCCGCTTTGTCCGATACCGGCGGAAGGGGCTGTTCTCTCCACCGGCGGGGCCGGCGGGCCTTTATCGGAGGATGCCGAAGATGCCCTGGAAGGGAGCGCCGCAAAAGGGGCTTGCGGCGCTCCCTTCGCGCTTTTTTCCCGTATGGGGCGTCCACCCTATAAAACCGGCACAGACCACGGCCTTCCCCGCCGTATTTTACCAAATCGTGAACTTTTTTAGCACTCTCTGTAAATATTAGCACTCTTCTATTGACAGTGCTAATATTAGGGATATAATAAAGGCAGACCTTGGGAACAGGCCCCGGACAAGCGCCCGCAGCGGGCGGGGCCGCACCCGGGCCGTGCAAAAATCGCCGGAGGGCTCCGCCGTCCGGTACGGTAACAAAAGCCCGCCGACGCGGGGATTTCTTCCCCACATCCACGAGCAAAACAGAAACGGAGGAATGAGGTATGTTACCGAGTATTTTTGGTGAAAACCTGTTTGACGAGATGTTTGACGACGCCTTTGACATGCTGCCGGCCGTCGGCCGCCGCAATCCGCTGTACGGCAAGCACGCCAAAAACCTGATGAAGACCGACGTCCGCGAGACGGAGAACTCCTATGAGGTGGACATCGACCTGCCCGGCTTCCAAAAGGACGAAGTGCAGGTGGAGTTGAAGAACGGGTATCTGACCGTCAGCGCCTCCAAATCCCTGGACCGGGACGAGCAGGACAACAAAGGCCGCTATATCCGTCAGGAGCGCTATGCCGGCCAATGCCGCCGCAGCTTCTATGTCGGGGAGAGCATAAAGCCGGAGGATGTGCACGCCAAATACGACAGCGGTATCCTGCGGCTTTCGATGCCGAAGGCGGAGCCGAAGCCGTTGCCCCGTCACAATCATATCGAAATCGAGTAAACCGGAGGAAAGCCCAAAGCCGCCGCCCCCATAGCGGGGCGGCGGCTTTTTCCTTGTTAACGAAAATCACCGGCTCTGCCGGTGGGGGTGTCTCGTAAAAAAGCTTTAGCTTTAAGGATCGAGCGAAGCGTGCTGCTAACAGCCGGCCATACGGTGAAGGAACGCTTCCGTTAAAATGGGGGATCCGCCTGTTTACGGGCAGCGGGGCAGGGGATGCAAGTAAAATAAATTCCAGTGCGTCTTGAGACGCTTACCTGTAATATGCCCTAATAGGGCTTATTCAAGCCGCCGGGCTTAGCCGGTTTATGGACTTGACAGCGGCGACAAAAGGCGAAAAGGGCACCGCAGGGGCTGCCGAACGGCCGCAGCCCTCCGGACACTGGCCGGAAACCGCCGCCGCGGCTCCGGCCGCCTCCCCCGGCCCGCGCTTTTCACCCGTCCGGCAAATCGGCGGCGCGCGGCTTGCGCACTGCCTGCCGTTTGCCCGCCGTGATTGCCCACGTCCTCATCCGGCCGGCGGCCGGTGCGTTCACACTCTCCACCCGATGGTAAGCTCCTCCTTTTCGAGCAGGCGGGCGTATGCCTGCTCCACCAGCACGTCCATATTCTCCCGGATGCCCGCGTAGGTGCTCTGATGCAGCTTCCGCAGGCACAGGGGAGTCCCCTTCTCTTCCGCCACCTGCGCCGCCCTGCACAGCCCCTTGATGCTCCGGTTCACGCTTATGCGGTCCATCGGGCCGCCCCGCCTGGTCACGAACAGCGGCCCTGAGGCCAGACCCTTCCGCCGGGCATATTCCAACAGCTCCCGGCACAGCGCCTCGGGTATGTACACCCGGCCCTCTCCGGACGCCGCCGTCCCCGCCCGGACATCCTCCACCGTCATGCGCGGGATGTCCTGCAGCGCCATCCCCATGCAGCAGATTACCTTCATCAGTAGGTAGGTCCGTTCCTTCCCCCCCTGCTTTGCCGCCTGCAGCAGCCGCAGATACTCCACCCGCGTCAGCTCCGGCTGCACCTCGTCCGCCGGCACCCGCTCCAGTTCCTGGCGGAGATCCTTCCGGCCGCAGTAGCCCAGGAAACTGTTCACCGCCGAAAGCTTCGCGTTCACCGTGCGCGGGGAATCCCCTGCCCTGCGCAGCTCCTCCCGCCAGGCGTCGAGCGCGGCCCTGTCCAGCCGCTTCTCCCCCGGCAGCGCCTGATACAGGGCGGTCAGGCTGCGGCGGTAGCTGTCGATGGTCCCGCTCTGCCGGCCCTTGCCGCGGCACGCCTCCAGAAACGCCCCGATCTGTTGCTCCGTCATCGGCATCCCTTCTTCCGGCTTTTCCCACCCTTTTTCCGGGTTCCGCTTCTCCTCTGCCATCGTTTTCATCCTTTTTCTTCCTGTGCGCCGCCCCGTCTTGTGCACGGCGGGCCCGCTTTACGCAAACGCCCCGGCGGCTATTCAAAAGGGATCGGCTCTTCCCAAAGCACATCCCTGCCCTCCAGAATCCGCCGGGGGTTTTCCTCCAGCAGAAGGGGAGAACAGCCGTCCCCGAAATTCTCATCCAGCAGCCGCCGCACCTCCCCCAGGTCCGGCGTGCGGTAAAGGGGGCCGTGCGCGTCCGACGCGACGAGCGCCGCCAGCCGGTGGCGCAGAATGGCGTTTGCCGCCGCCCGGACGCGCCGGCCAAACCTGCCCAGGAGGCTTCCCTTGTTCACCTGGATGACCACCCCCATGCGGTACCACTCATACACGCACTGCGGGTCCCAGCTCACACAACGATATCGTTCCGGGTGGGCCAGCACCGGACGGTATCCCGCCGCCAGCAGGGAATTCATCCGGCAGAAAATCTCCTCTTCCTCCGCCTCAAAATCGAACTCCACCAGCGGATAGCGGGTGTGGTTGAGGGTAATCAGCCGGCCGGTGTTCAGTCCTTCCACCACGTCGCCGTCGGCGTAAATCTCCATCCCCTCCACCAGGCGCAGCCGGATCTCCCGCTCTGCCAGCGCCTGGCGCAGCGTCTCAAGCCGGCGGCGGCAGTCCTCGGCCCATCCGTTGTGACGCAGGCCCGGCAGGTTGCCGTGCGGGGTCGCCGCCGCGGCGGAGGTCCCGGCCCGAACCGCCGCCTCGGCCATCTGCAGGGATTCCTCCAGATCCCGCGCGCCGTCGTCCGCGCCGGGCAGAATGTGCATATGCAGATCGATCATGGTGCCTGCTTCCACCCCTCCTGCGGCGGCCCGGCAGCCTGGTCCCGGCCTTCCTCCGGCTGGGTGAAACGCCTTGCGTCCCCGTAACCATAGCCGTAGCGGCCGTATTTCCCGTAGCCGTAACCATAACCCCCGAGCATTCCCTCCACGCCGTTAAAGACGTAGCCGAGGACGGCGGCCTCCCCCGCTTCCAGGTCGGAAACGGCGTCGAAGACCGCTCCCCGGGCGGCCTGGTCCTGCCGGACGACAAACAGGACGCCGTCGGCGCATTCCTCCAGCAGCAGGGCGTCCTCCAGACCGCCGCAGGGCGGCGCGTCCAGAACAATGGCATCCACCTGGGACTCCAGCCTTTTCAGAGCCGCCCGGAGCGGCCCGGCCAGCAGCCAGGAGGGCTTTTTCACCGGCCGGCTTCCCCCCAGAAAATACAGGCCGGCCGCTTTGTCAAAGGCGATCAGGTCGTACAGGTCGCATGCCCCGGAAAAAACATCCTCCAACGTGTATTTCGCCCTTTTCAGCTGCAGCTTCTCCCGCAGCACCTGCCTGCGCAGGTCGGCGTCCACCAGCAGGACGCGTTTCCCGTTCTGCGCCAGCCGGGCCGCCAGGTTCAGGGATACCGTGGATTTCCCCTCCCCGGGCATGGTGCTGGTAACCAGCAGCGTCTTCCCGCCGGTCTCGCTCAGAGCGTTCTCCACCCGCAGCCGGAGCGTCTCCATGTTCTCCGAAAACCACGGGCTGACGCCGTGATCCCACACCGGGGATTGCGGCGGCTGCTTTTTTCGCGCCTTTGGGCGGACCCGGGGCAGCTCCGCCAGGCAGGGCAGATTCACCAGTCTCTGCATCTCCCCGGACGTATGCACCGTCCGGCGCAGCACGGCGCAGACCAGTATGAACGCGATGCCCAGAAGCGCCCCGACAACCGCCCCCTTCCCAAACTCGGAGAGATACTGCGGGGTGTTGTACGGTTCCTGCGGCACGGCAGGCTCATCGATCATGTTGAATTTCATTTTCCCAATCACCGACCGGGCCACGTCCGGATAAACGCGCAGCGCCGAATCCAGAATTTTCTTCGCGTCCTCCGGGTCGGGGCTGACCGCAATCATCGTGACCAGATTGGAGTCGGACACGGTCACGGCCGACACCGAACCGTTGATGCTGACGGCCCCCATATCCTCCTTTATGGCGTCCGTCAGCAGCTCGCTGCCCAGGATGTAGGGAAAGGTGAGCGACAGCTGGTCGGCGGTTGCTTTGTTGTAATCGAAGCTGTAGCTTCCGTCGCCTCCCGCCGCCGGGTTCGTGGTAACGGTGAAGGTCGCCTCGACCCGGTACAGGGGGGAATAGCCTTTGTATGCCAGCGCCCAGGCGCCTGTGCCGAACAGCAGGGCCAGCGCCAGCGGGGCCCACCAGAACCGCTTCACACCGCGGACGGCGTTGCGCAGAAAGGCGGAAAGATCGATTTCATCCGCCCTGCCGTCCGGGTCCCGCCCCTCTTCCCGTCCCGCTTGCATCCCGTCTTTATGCTCGTCCATCGGGCGTTCCTCCTTCCTCCGCTTTCGTCCGCCGGGGCCCCTGGTTTCCGTAGCCGCCATAATAGCCGTATGCCCTGCCGGTCCACGGAAGCTCCGCGCGAAAGGCGTTGAGAAGATATCCGGCGAAATCCGCCCGGCTTTTCCGAATCACGTCGCCGGCGTCGTTGACCGCTCCGGCCTCCGTCCAATCCTGCCTGACGGTCACAACGGCGGCGTCGGCGTGCCGCAGAAGCGCCTCCGTATCCGCCGAGACGTTCATCGGCGGGGTGTCGACCAGGATAAAATCCGCCGATTCCCGGCATTCGGCGAGCAGGGCCTCCATCGCCTCGCCGGCGAGCAGCGCCCCCGTGCCGGAGACGCCGTGAAACTGATGCAGGACCGTCAGGTTCTCCGCCTCCTCCGTTCGGATATCCGATAGGCCGCATTTCCCCATCAGGCAGTCGCTGAGGGAACGGCCCGTGTCCTTCCGCTCGAAAATCCGGTAAAGGGCCGGCTTCCTCATGTCCCCGTCAATGAGCAGCACCCGCCTCCCCCGTTGTGAAAAGGCGAGGGCCAGATTGGCGGCGACGGAGGACTTCCCCTCATTTTCGGCCACGCTGGTCACCACCACAACCTTTTGCCCCTGGCGGCGCAGCCGCCGTTCAAGCACGGCGGCGGCCCTGCGGAAGGATTCCACAAAGGGCGCGCCCACCAGCCGGGAGGAAATCAGCAGCGCCCGGGTTTTCTTCCTGCGCTTCCGCGCTTCCCGCAGTGTGCGGAATTTGCGCTCATAGGGTATCACCCCCAGAATCCTGCCGTCCAGCTGCCTTTTGGCGGTCTCCCGCTTCTTCACGGTAAACCGGCAGTAGGACAGCAGCGCGATCACGGCCGCCGCCAGCAGGACGGCCGCCGCCGTCCCCAGCCGGCGGAGCCCGGAAACGTCCGTCGGATTGGAAGGGGCGTAGGGGATGGACGGGCGTTTCAGCGTGTCCAGACGGGCGTTGGAAAAAAGGTGTTCCGACACCGCCCCGTAATTGTCAAGGGCGGACTGAATAATACGGTACGCGCCGCGCGGCGAATCGGCGGTCGCCGTCAGGACCATGAGGTTGGTCTCGGCAACCAGCTGGATGGACAGATCCCCCGCGGCGGCTTCCTCCCCCGTATCCTCGACGATCAGCCTGCGCAGCGTGTCGCTTTGAAACACCTCGCTGAACACCTCTGCCAGCTCCTTGGCTGTGCTCAGGGAGGCATACGACCCGCTGCTGTTCCCCTTTACCGTGACCGCCAGGGTGGCGGAGGAGGCGTATTCCGGCGTAGATCGGAGCGAGTAAGCGCCGGTGATTCCCAGGAACGCCGCCGCCCCCGCCAGCAGAATCACCCACAGGTTCCTCAGCAGATCCGCGCCGATGCTGCGCAGGTCCAGATAATCCAAACTCCACTTCATGTTGACGACCCTTTCTTTCCCAGGTGGTGCCGGACCATGCGGCCCAAAGAGCGGGGCTCCGCCGGAGGACGGCTACTCGACAATCACGGTCAGCCAGGTAACGCCGGTATCCCCGCGGTCCTCCGCCGTGTACTTCACCTCATAGATGCCCGGCACGGCGGTGTCCACCCCGGACTGCGCCGATACCCCGGCGGTGTCCAGGGCCGTCCCGTCCCCCCGGCTGACGGATTCCACCCAGGCGTCCGGGTCGAATTCCTCCCCGGCACGCAGATAAACCAGGTTCTGCTTCAGCACAATCTGGAGCCGCAGCTCCTCCCCGCCCACCACGTGAACCGGGAGCGCCGCCTGCGCCAGATCCCCGTAAGAGTTGGACACCTCCACGTGCAGCGTATATTCCCCCGTCCGGGTATAGCTGACATTGCTTTCCGTAACACTCAGGAAAGGGGTGACATCCCCGTCCAGCATATCGGAGGCCCTCACATACGACGAGGCCGCGTCCCCCCGGCTTCCCTTTTCAAACACCAGCGGCTGGTCCAGCGAAAACTGCGGGGGACGGTAATCGGTAAACACCGCCGGCCGGACCAGGGTGGCGGGATGGCCGGAGGAGTCGAACACCACGTAGGTTATCGCGCAGGAGCCGTCCGACTGGAACCGGGAGATGCCGCCCACCAGGATCTGGCCGGTCAGGTCGCCGTCCTTCCCGTCCGAAGCGTAGAGGCCGGCGAGCAGCTCCTCCTCCGAAGCGGCGCAGGTCGTCTCCAGGATTTCCCGGTCGCTGGCAATCACCGGCAGGGTCATGTCCTGCCGGGCCCGCTCGCTGTAACGGGAAACCCCGTAAACCGCCAGGGACAAGACAAACAGCACAATCACGCCGATTCGGATACCTCTCATGAACAAACCTCCCTGTCCCCGCCTCGCCGGGTTGCACGGCGGGGGGACGACACATTGACACAGGCCGGGCGCGGCCCTTTGGCAGTAAGACGGGCGGCAGAGCCGCGCGGGCAAAAAGGAAGAGGGCGTTTATGCCTGCCGTTTCCACCGGTTTCCTCCAACGCGAAAAGGCACGCCAAAAGAGGAAGGCGCCCCGCCACCCGGCAGACAGGCCCGCACTTCGTCGGGCGGCTTCCCTTTGGCGAAATCCGGCCGGCCGCCTCGCCGCCGTTCGGCCGCCGGTCGATTCCATCCGCACAGCGGGCCCGCCTGTTTCCTTGACCACACTGCCGCAGGCATCCGGGCGCCCCCGTCTGAACCGCCCGGCCTTTTTCGCGCCGTTTTCCTGTATGCGCCCTCCGCCGCGCCGCCGAAGAAGAAATACAGGCAGCGCCCGTCCCCTCCGGCAGCCGCTTTCCCATGGGAACGGGCGCGCATCGGCCGGCCGCCTTTCCAGGGGTTCGGCCCGTGCCCGGCCTTTATGGCGGTGGTTCCCGCCCTTATTTCTTCAGGGCTTCCCGGCGCCCCTCGGCGGGCCGCACAACCGGCTCGGCGGCGGTGACCTGCCCCTCCTGTACGCCCTCGGTGCTCTCCGGCATGAACAGGATTTTGACGGTGGCGAAAAGCAGCTTCAGGTCCTGCGCAACGGACTGGTTGGCGATATAGATCAGATCCATCTGCAGCTTTTCATAGGGACGGGTGTTGTATTTGCCGTAAATCTGGGCGTAGCCGGTCAGCCCCGCCTTGGCCTGCAGCCGCAGGCTGAATTCGGGCATCTCCGCCTCGTACTGGGCGGCAATCTCGGGCCGTTCCGGCCGGGGGCCGACCAGGCTCATGTCCCCCTTAAGGATGTTGAGCAGCTGAGGCAGCTCATCCAGCCGCACCTTGCGGATAAACCGGCCGACCGGGGTAATGCGGTCGTCCCCTTCCGCGGCGAGCCGGGCGACGCCGTCCTTCTCCGCGTCCACCCGCATACTGCGGAATTTCAGAATGTCGAAGCGCCGTCCGTCCTTGGTCAGCCGGGTCTGCCGGTAGAAGGCCGGGCCGCCGTCATACAGCCGGATGGCCAGCGCCACACCGGCCATCACCGGGCTGAAAACCACCAGCGTAACGCCGGACAGGAGGATGTCCAGCCCCCGTTTGATTCCCAGATAGAGCAGGGAGGTGCGGTTGCGTCCGCAGTGCAGGACCGGCACATTCGACAGCTGGAGCTGTGTGGAACCGCTGACCAGCAGGTCCCCGATCTTCGGCCGGATGTACACCTGGATGTTGCGCTCAACGCAGTATTTCAGCACCGTGTTGCGGTCGCTGGAATGCAGGCCGCACAGGAAGACCGCCTCCGCCTCCCCGTCCTCCAGCCGGCGGAACACCTCCTGCACGCCGTCGGAAATGTCCAGCTCCCCCCGGATGAGGAATTTCCGCCGTATCTTTTTCACGTCGTCGATCTCCCAGCAGACCTCCGGGCGGTCGTAAATGATATAGGTGCGCCGCGGGGGGAAAAGCGCCCGGGACAGCCGGTCCGCCGCCAGCGCCCACAGCAGGTTGACCAGGCACCCGGCGGCCAGCAGCCCCAGCAGCGCCAGCGGATTCATAAGGCGGCACGCCGCCAGGCAGAGCAGCAGATACTCGAAGAAAAGCGTCAGGAACTGCGCCACTCCCAGGGAATACACGATTTCCGGCACAGAGGAATTCCCGGCCTGGAATCCCCCGTATACCCCCGCCAGCACCTTGAAAAGAACCAGATACGCCGCAATCAGCCCCCAATGCCGGATATCCGCCGGCGAGGGGGAAAGCCGCCCGGCGTAAAACAGAAACCATGTTCCGCCGAACAGAGCCGTTTGGAAAAGGACCAGAACCGCTTTGGCCAGGCTCATCAGAGCATTCCGCGCGGAGACCTCCGCGCTGCTCAGCCGCCGTGCTTTTTGCTGTGCCATCTCTCCACATACCTCTTTCTGCCGACAGCCTTGTTATCCACAATCCCACCGTTTTATCCCACAATCCCGCCGCCGGGTTCCTCCGCGCGGCGTCAGCCGAAGAACCGCTCCTCCAGCATCAGGCACAGGCAGTGGTACACCGGCAGATGCAGCTCCTGCACCCGGTAGGTCTCGGTTTCCGGCACCGCGATCGCGATGTCCGCGAACCGTGCCAGCTCGCCGCCGCCCGCGCCGGTCAGCCCAATCACCCGCATCCCCACCGCGCGGGCCGTGACCGCCGCATACATCACGTTTTTCGAGTTGCCGGAGGTGGAAATCCCCAGCAGCACGTCCCCCTCGGCACCGTAGCCGTAAACCTGCTGGGCAAAGCTTTCCAGCCCGTTCACGTCGTTCATGAACGCGGTGCTCAGCGCGCTGTGATTGGTCAGGGCGATGGCCGGCAGGCCGCCCTGCAAATCCCGCGCCAGCTCCTCCCCTCGCGTCCGGTCCACGGCGGTCAGCCGTTCCCGGAACGCGGGGGACGGCTCCCGCTTTTTCTTGAAGCCCTTCATCAGCTCCCCGACGATATGCTCCGCGTCGGCCGCGGAGCCGCCGTTCCCCGCCACCAGCAGCTTGCCGCCGCCCGCGTAGCACCTCTCCAGCGCCCCGTACGCCGCGGCGACCGCTTCCCGCACGCTTTCCAGCGCCGGGTACCGTTCCATCAGCAGCTCCAGCTGCCGCCAAACCGATGATTCCATGCGTCACTCATCCTCGTATAATAAGATTTGCAGACGGTTTTCAGTGGGTCTGCTTAGTTCACTTATAAAAGCTCGGCGGGCGTTGGAATACCCGCGATGCAGCAGCCGCCGGACGGCGGGGACGTTCGGTCACTTTCCGCTTATTTTCAGAATATCGTCCACCGCCGCCGCCAGGTCGGGATACCCCGGCCGCCCCTGCGCGTCCCTTTCCCCAAGGAAAGCCGTGCGGCAGCCCGCCGCCCTCCCGGCCTCCATATCGCTTTCCGTATCCCCGACCATCCAGGAGGCGCCGAGATCGATCTGCAGGTCCTCCGCCGCCCGCAGCAGCAGGCCGGGCTTCGGCTTGCGGCAGGCGCAGTCGATTTTGTATTCCGGCCGCTCGCCGGGGTACCCGCCGTCCGGGTGATGGGGGCACACGTAAATGCCGTCCAGATACGCCCCTTCCCGGCCCAGCAGGGTTTCCATCTTGTTGTGGATCTCCCGCAGCCCCGCCGGCGTCACCTCGCCGCGGGCGATGACCGGCTGGTTGGTCGCCACAACGGCCAGAATACCGGCCTGGTTCAGCCGGCGGACGGCCTGTCCCACGCCGGGCAGCAGCTCGAATTCCTCCGGCCGCCGGAGAAAGCCGGCATACCGGTTGACCGTCCCGTCCCGGTCCAGGAAAACCGCCCGCTGCTTGAAGCGCAGGTTTTTCGCCCGCACCCGGCCGGCGCGCAGGTCCTCCGAAGCTGCCTCCAGCCGGTCCGGCGTGCCCATGTCCATCACGTATTCGGGGGAATCGTAGGCGTACAGCCCGCCGGAGGGGATCAGAGGCTTCAGGACCTCCCTGTCCAGGTCCATCTTCTTGAGCTCCCGGAACAGGCCGAATTCCGGTGAAAAAATCCGGCCGGACAAAAAGTGCAGTCCCGCGTTGACCCGGTTCTGGACCCACAGCCGCTTGTCCTCCCTGTGCAGCCAGTTCTGCACCCGGCCGGTCTCGTCCGTCACCAGGATGCCGCTGTCGTACGGATGGCTGTTGGGGTGGGTGAACAGGGTCGCCAGGCCGCCGTGCGCCTTGTGCGCCCGGTAGAACCGGCTGATGTCGACGTCGAACAGAATATCGCCGTTGAGCAAAAGGAAATCCCCCTGGGACAGCTCCTCCCGCAACAGGTACAGCGCCCCCGCCGTGCCCAGCGGCTCGGTTTCCTCCACATACGCGATATGTACGCCGAACGGCTTCCCGTCCGCCGGCGAAATACCGGAGCCATCCCCGAAGTAGCGCCGGATTACATGGCCGAGATACCCGATCACCAGCACCACGTCGGTAAAGCCCTGCTCCCGGAGCGCGTCAATCTGGCGTTCGAGGACCGGCTTTCCCAGAAGAGGGATCATGGGCTTGGGGATTTCCGAATGCACCGCGGCGATCCGCGTCCCCCTGCCGCCCGCCATAACGACGGCCTTCATGCGCCTTCCTCCTCCTTGGTCAGCGGATAGCTTTCCGGCACGTAATACAGCACCCGGGTGCCTCCGTTTTCGAACCGGAAAGGCACCTCCATCAGCCCGTGCAGCGCCGCACGCACGCTTTCCCTCCGCTCCTTGCGTACATAGAACAGCAGGAAGCCCCCGCCACCGGCCCCCAGCAGCTTTCCGCCGAGCGCGCCGGCGGCGACCGCTTTCTGATAAAGGGCGTCGATGGAATCGGTGGAAATCCGGCTGCCCGTCTGCCGCTTGAGCTTCCACGTATGATCCAGCAGCCGCCCGAAATCGTCCAGGTCGGCCTCGTTGTCCTCCATCACCTTCTGCGCCTCGTCCACCAGGCGGTACATTTCCATCAGCTGCGCGGTCTTGTCCCCGATGGAGCGCTGGGTGGATTCCTGAATGTCGGAGGAGAAACGGGAGAAACCGGTGAAAAACAGCATCAGGCTGTCGTTCAGCCTCTCCTTGCGCTCCGGGCTGATAATTACCGGCGTGACCTCGTAGCCCTGCGCGGAAAAATCGATGCGGTTCAGCCCGCCGAAGGCCGCCGCGATCTGGTCCTGCACGCCGCCGGCTTCGCGGCAGAGCTCCCGCTCCAGATAAATGGCTTCGTCGGCCAGGCGGCGCTTGCCTGCAAATTCCCCTTTGAGGGAATGGAAGGCGCTGAGCATCCCGACCGCAAAGCTGCTGCTCGTCCCCAATCCGGTGCGGGCCGGGAGATCCGCCTCATAGGTCAGGCGGATCTCCCGCATGTCCAGCATCCGCATCGCCTCCCGGATCGCCGGGTGCTGAATCTGCTCCAGGTCGGTGACCCGCTCGGTCTTCGCGTAGGACAGCTCGGTGGAATAATCGAAAAAGCGGGGCAGATGGCGGACGTTGACATAACAGTACTTGTCAAAGGTGGTGGACAGCACCGCGCCGCCGTGCTCGTTATAAAACGCGGGCATGTCCGTGCCGCCGCCGAAAAACGACATGCGGAACGGGGTTTTTGTGATAATCACGGTTTTGCACTTCCCTTCATCTTGGTCAGGACCCGGTCTAAGACCGCCCAGTTGCGGTCCGCCTCCCGCGCCAGCTGCGGAACGTTTTCGTCAAGTGTCTGCCGGATGGCCGCTTTCTCTGCAAGCGCCCGGTACACGGCCTTCCGGAAACGGTCGGCGTCAAACGCGATCCTTCGGCGGTAGTACTGCCCGCCGCCGATGCAGACGCGCACCAGGTAATCGGACAGCCCCAGCCTCTCCGCCGCGTCGTCCAGCTTGTCGCTGTAGGCGATCGCGACGCCGGGGACGCGCAGGCACGACGCCAGCACCAGCGCGTGAAACCGCATGCAGATGCAGACCTCGGCGCTTCCCAGCTCTTTCAGGATATCCGCCGGATGTTCAGGGAACGGGGAAAGCCGAACCGCATCCGGGTTGTCGAGGTATTCCAGAGCCTCCCGGCTGAAGCGGTCGTCCTTCCGGTCGGTAAAGGTGAGCAGCCGGAGGGCATATCCCCGGCCGGTCAGCTCGTTGAGGACCCCGGACAGCCCTTTCAGGAAAGCCTTCCTCTCGGTGGCCGCGTCCCCGAAAATATCGGCGAGGGCCACAGCGACCGTCCCGGCCTGGGCAGGGCGGCGTTCCGGCGGCTTTGTGCCGAACAGTACGTCGCCCGCCTCCACAAGACGGTCTTCCCGTTTCTGCGGCAGCCGTACTCCCGCCTTCACGCCCTGCTGACGGGCTGCGAAACCGTCGGCATGGACAATCAGGTTCCGCAGCAGGAACCGGCCGAGGCCCGTGCGGAAGTTTTCGCTTCCGACGCCCAGCCCGATGAACGCCATGCGGTGCCCCCAAAGCTTGGAAACGGCCAGCAGCAGGTTCCAGAACAGCAGCTTGCCCGTGTTCCTGTGCGGAAAAAGGCCGCCCGGCCCGCAGACGACCAGGTCCGCTTTCCGGCAGGCGGAAAACGAGGCCCGCACCGACCGGGGAAGGACCGCCGCCTCCATCCCGGCAGGTACAAGGCGGAGGACATCCCGGCTGTTGGAAAATATCCATATTTCCGCGGCGGGCTGCCGCTTTTGAAGAAATCGCAGGAGCTCATAGAGAATATAATCGTCGCCGACATTGCGTTCGCCGTAAAAACCCCAGCACGCAATGACCGGCGGCTCCGCCCGCTTCCGCCGCTTGCGTCTCATTTCCTTTTCCCCTCCCCTCTCCACTTCCGCAACGCCGCCCTGACCCGCAGCCGGACATCCCGGCGGATAAGCAGAATCCCTCCGGTCAGGGCGATGCAGGCGCCGCAGCTCAGAACCAGCGCCGGGAAACTGTCTCCGAGGTTCAGCAGGCGCACCGTGAGGCAGACCGCCGCCGCGGGAAGCCACAGCAGGCAATACTGGAAAATCGAGATCGGCGCCTTTTTAAACCAGCGGCACACCAGGAAATATTTGAAAACCCCTTCGGCAATCGCCTGCGCGCACAATCCGTACAGCGCGAAAAAGCGGTTTCCCCGCATCACAAACCAGATCAGGAACATCAGGGCGATCGTGCCCCAGCGCATACGGTTTTCCAGCTTTTCCTGCCCGGTCATCTGCATCAGCCCCGCCCCCGGCCCCAGGCTGGCCACCAGCAGGAAGCCGGCCGCCACCATGCGGAACAGCGGCGCCTGATCCAGCAGCTCCGGGCTGAAAAGCCGCAGGACCAGCTCGGAAAAGCCGAGCAGCGTCACGGCCACGGCGGAGACAAACAGCATCTGAATCTGGATGATGGTCCGGAAAAACCGCCGGATCTCCTCCACCTTGTTCTGCCTGTACAGCCGCGAAAATTCCGGCAGGAAAATCTTCGCCGTCGGCCCGCTGATAAAATTGACCAGCTTTTTGACGACGATCACGATGCCGACAAAGCCGGTCTCGTACGCGCCGACGAACAGATACTGCAGTATCACCGGCGCCTGCCCGATCAGCCCATAGGCCATGTCCGACTGCTGATACTGCCAAAGCTTGCCGAGGCTCACCGGCTCCTCCCGCCGGTTTGGCAGCGCGATTTTTTTCCGGTGCAGCCGGAACCAGAGGAGAACGACCCCGTATTGCAGCCCGTACAGAAAAAGCAGCCAGCCCAGCTGCTCCAATCGCAGGGCGAGGAAAACCGAGAGGAGCAGGATAAACACCACCCGCCCGACGAGGTATTCGCCCGCCAGGAAGGTCATCCCCCGGCCGCGGGCCAGGAATTCGCTGCTTTGGTCGAACGCGAAGAAGTACAGAACCAGCGCGCCGGCGGACAGCAGGTACATCCACTGCCGGGAAACGATGCTGAGCACGCAGAACACGGCCAGGACCGGCAGCATGTACCGGCAGTAATACTTTCTTTTGAAGCGGGCGATGCTGACGCCGTTGTCGGCCAGGTAAAAGGTGTTGCACTTGACAAGGCCGGAAAAAAGAAGCCAATAGGCAATTTCAATGGCGTTGACATAGAAGGAATAGTTCCCATAGCCCGTTACCCCGATGGTCCGGGTAATCAACAGCTGGATAACCAGCTCCAGAACGGCGGAAGCCGCCTTGATGCCCACGCTGGAAATAAGCAGTCTAATCACAATAGCTCCCTCTGTATCCGGCGGCCCCGTTCGGCATCAGAGGTATGTGCCGAACAAAACCGCGGTAATACCACAATGACCAGTGTCGCCGTCCACTGGTTCAAGCCGACCTCGAACAAGAGCAGGGATTCAAAGCAGCCCAGCACGAGGAAGGACAGAACGGCGGCCGTCAGCAGCCGCTTGTTCTCTCTGCCCACTTCCGCCCTCTTTATGCGAACAAACACGGATACAAAGACCCCCGCATACAGCAGACAGCCGGGAAAGCCGTACGACGCCAGAATCTCCAGATAGGCATTGTCGATCTGCTCAATCCCGTTGAGGAGCAGCAGCTCCTTAAACAGCGCGGGAGAAACGCCCCAAAGCCCGTATTCCCGCTGCCTCAGGGTATCCAGCAAAGCCCCCCACCGGTCGGTCCGCCCCGAATCCCCGAAATTCGACCGAATCAGGAACCGGTCGATCATCCCCCGCAGATCGGTTGTGAAATAAAGCAGCAGGAACGCCGCCAGCAGGACCAGAAGAAGAAGCACTTTTTTGGGGCGGCGGATATCCAACCAATATAGGCCGAAAAAGACGGCGGCGGAAAGCATCGCGGCGCGGGAGAAGGTGAAAAACAAATTCACGGCCAAAAGGAAGAATACGGCGGGATGAACCCTCGCGCCGAAAAGGTGCTTGAGCAGCATACAGCAGATCAGGCACAGATACAGGTACCACCCGAACTGATTCCGCCCGAGAAACAGGCCGGTAAACTTTACGCTGTACACCTGGGTAACCGCGGCAAGGCTGAATACGCCGTCATAATTCTGAACAATATTGACCACCGAAGAAAGCAGCCCGAAGCCGACAATCGCCTTGAGCGCAGACTCCAGCATTTCCCGGGTAAAAAGAAGATGGCGCGCCGCGAATATCAGGAAAAGCATCCCCAGGCCGACAAGGGTGTTGGCGTCATAAACCACGTCGCTGCGCGCACGGAGCGAGCCGAAATTCAGCACCAGGAGCAAGGCGGCCCACAGGGCGACAAGCAGGAAAGCCGCTCCCGCCTTCCGCCGTATCTTGATGTCGAAAGCCGCCAGACACCACAGCAAAAAGACGGCGAAAACAGCAATGGAGAAGATCGTCGGATAGATTTCCCTGCCTGGCAGCACACCCAGAAAGATCAATATATACGGCAGCATGAGCAGACACGTGAAGTTTCTCAAAACCGTATTCTTTTGTCCTGAAAGCTGGCCGCGCCCTGCAAACGCGCGACCGCTTGCGTACAGGGACCGTTCCATGCCTACCCTCCCCCATGCCGGCACGTGTTCTCCGGCGGACTCAAAGCCGTGCGGCGCCGGAAACGCCATCCGACGCTTCGGGTTGAGCGGATGCGCAGATCAACGATTCCCACCTGCTCCACAAGACCTCCCATGTGTACCGGGTCCGTATCAGTTCCCGCGCGCTGTCCCCCACCTGCCTGCACAGCGGCGGGGAATCCAGCAGCCGGGAAAGCTGCTCCACGTAATCCTCCGCCCGTTCCGCCGCCAGATAATGAACGCCGTTCTGCCCGCCGAGCCCTTCCGCCGCGATCGGGGAAAGCACAGTCGGCGTGCCGACCGCCATGCTCTCCAGCACCTTGTTCTGCATCCCCGCTCCGTTGCGAATGGGCACCACCGTCGCCACGCAGGCCGCCATGCGTTCGAACGGATTTTCCAAAAAACCGGTCACCGTCACTCCGTCCAGCCGCTCCAGTTCGCAAACCGCCTTGGACGGCTCAATTCCCATAATGACAAAGCGAACGTCCGGGTACCGTTCCCTCAACTGCGGAAACACGTTGTGGCAAAACCACACAACCGCATCCTCGTTCGGCTGATAGGACATCTTTCCCAGAAAGCAGATCTCCCTGGCGGCAGTCCCATACACCGTTTTTCGGGCGGCAATGTCGTCCCGCACCGCAACCGGGATTACGGAAAGCCTCGCCGTATCTGCGCCGTGCTTTTGCAGATATGCTTTATCGTCCTCGGAAATGATAACCGCTTTGCGGAATGCCTTCGCCGTGTCGCGTTCGTACCGCAGCACCCGCCGGTATTCCGTCCGGTAAACCCACTTTTTCAATCCCTTGGTGCAGCGGACGGCATTTTCATAGTTATAGGAAATCGCATCGTGAAAATCCAGAATCGTTTTGGCGGGGTCGATTTTCCTTAAATATTCGGCCGTGCGGATGGTGTTGCCGATCACCACATCGTAGCCGCCCTCCAGCCGTTCCAAGGTTTTCCGTAGTTGTCTGTTTATGTATAATGCCACCTGAAAAGGCTTGGAGGGCGTGAACAGGCATTTGAACAGGTTGAAGAGCGCTTCAGCCCGTCGGAAGGGGACGACATGAACCTCGTGAAACACCTCCGCCAGCTGAGCCTTATACCTTTCATACTCCTCCGGCTTTCCCAGATACAGCAGTCCGACCTGATGGCCGGCCCTTCGGCAATATTTCGCTTCGTTATAAATCCGGATGCGGAACCCCGCCGTAAGTGGATAGGGGATCCGGCTGGAAACCATCAGTATCTTCATTGTCCTCTCTCCCGTTTTCTACATTCTGAACGCGCATTGCCGCAGGGCACAGCGTAAAAGAACCAAGGGGACTCCTTTTTCGTACAATTTCTTGGTAACCGGGGATGTATACTGTACCTTTAGAAAACCCAATTCATTGGAAAGGGGTGCAAAGCTTTGTTGGTTTTTCTTTTTTCAGCGGCGGCAGCCGCAGCGCTGTGTGTGCTTCTCACCCTCGCCTGTATGCTCGCCGTCCGCCGTCCCGAAGAGGAACTGCCCTCTAACCGGGGCTGAGCCAAAAGGCACGGGCCCGGTCGCCCCTCCGCTGACAGAAAGCCGACAGGACAAAATTTTTATTTTGTGGCCAAGACAAAATTTTTATTTTGCCTTATAACGCTTTCAAAAACTATATAAGTCCTATATATTTGGAAGCAAATGGCAATATAAATCAACAAAAGGCGCACGTATAAAGGGCCGTCTCAAAAAAGCTTCGCGACGGCCTTCTATGCGTGCGCAAATTTTTCAAGAAAAGGTTGTTTTTTACATTCCGATCTGCTATAATAAGCCAAGTTTCTCGATCTTCCGCCTTCTGCAGAGGAAAAATGACGGCGTGGTTTCCCTAAAGGGGAATTTTGCCGTATGTACTTTGCGACAAAATAAAAATTTTGTCCCGGTTTCTAACTGACCAGGCCCAGCCTCTCCAGCTGCCTGGCGTGTTCCACCCCGGTGGAAATCAAGTAAAGGCGGGTGGTCTCCACGCTGGAATGCCCCAATACGTCGGCCAGCTTCACAACATCCCGGCAGGCATTGTAAAAGGTGCGGGCAAACAGATGGCGCAGGTTGTGGGGGAACACTTTCGACGGCGCCACGCCGGCCCGGCCGCAGAGGGCTTTCATCTGGGCCCAGATCTGCTTTCTGGCCATTGTCCTTCCTCTTTTGGTGAGAAAAATCTCACCGGAAGAGATTTTTTGTTTTTTGGCGTATTTCAGCAGCTTGCGGCACAGCTTGGGCGGAAGGAGAATGGTGCGGATTTTCCCCTTGAGAGAAATGTCCGTCCGGCCCCGGCAGGCGGCGGCAACCGTGATGTACCGCACCTCGGACACGCGGATTCCGGTTGCGCAGATCGTCTCCATCAACAGCGCGAGCCGTTCCCTTCCCTCCCCGCGGGCAGTCTCCAGCAGCGTTTGATACTCCTCCCGGGTCAATTCCTTTTCCTCCTGCCGGAACAGCGGCTTCTGGATACGCAGATAGCCGACCCGGCACCCGGCCCGGCCCATGATGAAGAAAAATTTGTTGACGGCCGCCAGCATGGAGTTCACCGTGGCCGGCCGGTACTGCTTTTCGAGCAGATGTTCCCGCCATGCGGCCGCCGCTTCCCCGGACGCGGGACGGCCCGCCAGCCATTCGGCAAACGCCCGCACGTCGCGGAGGTATTTTTCGATGGTCCCCCGGCCGCGGTCCTCCCCCCGCAGCTTTTCCCCAAACAGGCGGATTTCCTGCGGCCCAATACTGTTTCCGTTCATCCTGTCAGCCTCCTTAAAAATATAGATCATTATACCGTGCAAACGGTGTTTTGGTTTTTCTCTCCTTCCGCCATCCTTTCCGATGGCTTTTTATTTTGCCCGATTCCGGAGGGATTACGCGCACAACCGCCGGTTCCGCCGGGCCTGTGCGCCTTGCGGACGGCGTGCGGAGAGCCTTTCACTTGGTATTTCCGCCGTTTTGTGTTATAGTGAAAAAAACAGACGCATGGGGGAAGCGGCAAGGAGGCCGGCGTATGATACGAAAGGAAATTCTCGAAAAGCTTCTGCCGGTCACGCCGGAGGAGAAGCGGCTTCTGGACGGCGCGCGCGCCATCGACCGCAGCCTCTACATGGATGAAGGCGCGGATATTGTCAACAGCCGGAAGCTGCTGAAATCCGGCCGGCTGATTACCGTGCGCCCCCACACCCGTTTCGTCCGTTTTCCGGAGCATACGCACGATTACGTAGAGGTCATTTACATGTGCGCGGGACAGACCACCCACATTGTCAACGGGGAGCAGGTCCTTCTCCGGGAGGGAGAGCTGCTTTTCCTGAGCCCCGGCGCCCGGCAGGAGATCCTGGCCGCCGGCAGAGAAGACATTGCCGTCAACTTCATCATCCTTCCGGAATTTTTCGACAGCCCGCTCCGGATGATGGGGGACGAGGAGACGCCGCTGCGCCGTTTCCTGGTGGACTGCCTGAAAAACCGCGGCGGGGCGGCGGGATACCTTCATTTTGAGGTCGCGGACGTACCGCCCGTCCAGAATCTGGTGGAAAACCTGATCTGGACGCTCATCCACGACGCGCCGAACAAACGGAAGATCAACCAGCTGACCATGGGGCTGCTTTTTCTGCAGCTGCTCAATCACACGGACCGCCTGGTCTGCCGCGACCCGAAGGAGGAAGCGGTGATGCAGGCGCTCCGCTATATCGAGGACCATTACCGGGACGGCAGCCTGCGGGAGCTGTGCGAATGGCTGCACCAGGATTTCTGCTCCTTTTCCCGGGAAATCAAGCGGAAAACCGGGAAGAATTACACCGATCTGGTGCAGGAAAAGCGGCTCTCGCAGGCCGGCTTTCTGCTGCGGACCACGGACATGACCGTCAGCGATGTCGCCCTTCAGGTCGGCTATGACAACATGAGCTACTTTCACCGCCTGTTCCGGGAAAAATACCACCGCACGCCGCGGCAGTACCGGCTGTCCGAGCCGAAGGATGCGGCCGCCTATCCGTGATACGGAAAGCTGAACGGGCACCTGCAAAAAAGGACGCTTTTTTTCCAAAAAAGCGTCCTTTTTTCTTCGGCGAGGAGATGGTACAATGGCCTTGAAAGGGGGCTTTCACCTTGTACGATTATCTTGCCATCGACATCGGCGCTTCGGGCGGCCGCCATATCCTCGGCTGGGTGGAGAAGGGGCGTTTGCGTCTGGAAGAGGTCTACCGCTTCCCCAACGGCGCCGTCCAAACGGACCGGGGATTGGTCTGGGATACGGAGGCGCTGGTGCGGGAGGTGCGCAAGGGAATCCGCCGCTGCGGGGAGCTGGGAAAAGCGCCGCGGACGGTCGCCATCGACACCTGGGGCGTGGACTACGTGCTGCTGGACGGGGACGGGAAGGAGCTGTTCCCCGCCTACGCCTACCGCAACGACCGCACCCTCGCCGTCCGGGAGCAGGCGGAGGAGCGCCTGCCCTTCCCGGCGCTGTACGCCCGCACCGGCATCCAGCGGCAGGATTTCAACACCGTCTATCAGCTGTTCTGCGACCGGCTGGCGGGCCGGCTGGACCGGGCGGCACATTTTCTGATGATCCCGGACTATCTGGCCTACCGCCTGACCGGCCGGATGAAAAACGAGTACACCAACGCCACCACCACCTCCCTGGTCAACGCGGAGACCGGCGGCTGGGACAAAACCGTCCTGGAGCGGTTCGGGCTTCCGTCCTCCCTGTTCCTGCCGCTGAGCCAGCCGGGGGAAGCCGTGGGGGAATTCACGGACGAAATGAGCGGGTATGCCGGTTTCCGCGCCCGCGTCGTCCTCTGCCCGACGCACGACACCGCCAGCGCGGTGGCGGCCTGTCCGCTGGACGGCCGCAGCGTCTATATCTCCTCCGGCACCTGGAGCCTGGTGGGGACAGAGCGGGAAACCCCCGCGATCTCGGAGGAAAGCCGGCGGTATAATTTCACCAACGAGGGCGGGATCGGCCGCCGCTTCCGGGTGCTGAAAAACATCATGGGCACCTGGCTGTTCCAGAACATCCGCCGCTCCCTCGGCGGCGGATGCAGCTATGACGAAATGATGGAACTGGCCATGCGCAGCGGACGCCCGGCGAGGTTTGACGTCAACCATCCGTCCCTGACCGCGCCGGCCGACATGCTGGCGGCGGTCAAAAGCCTGCTGGGACGGCCGGAGGCCGGGACGGGAGAGCTTCTCAACAGCGCCTATCATTCCCTGGCCTCCGCCTATGCGGAGGCGGTGCGGGAGCTGGAGGAAATCACCGGCGAAAAAATGGGCCGCGTTGTGATCGTGGGCGGCGGGAGCAGGGACGCCTACCTCAACCGCCTGACCGCGCAGTATACGGGCCTTCCCGTCTGCACCGGCCTGCAGGAGGCCACGGCCACAGGGAATATCCTGTCCCAGCTCATGGCGGACCGGGGCCTCGGCCTGCGGGAGGCGCGGGAACTGGTGCAGGCATCTTTTGATCTCAAGGAGGAACAGGCATGAACCGTTATGAAAGCGCTAAAGAATGGTACGCCCGGTACGGCGTGGATACCGAGGCGGCGATGGCCGTGCTGCAAAACGTCCCGGTTTCCCTGCACTGCTGGCAGGGGGACGACGTTATCGGTTTCGACCAGAAGGGGGCTCTCTCCGGCGGCATCCAGACCACCGGCGATTACCCCGGACGCGCGCGGAACCCGGAGGAGCTGATGGCGGACATCGACAGGGCGTTCGGCCTGATTCCGGGGAAAAAGAAGCTGAATCTTCACGCAAGCTACGCCATTTTTGAGGACGGGGAGTTTGCCGACCGCGACCGCATCCAGCCCCGGCACTTCGCCAAATGGGTGGAATTTGCCCGGGCACGGGGATGGGGGCTGGATTTTAACCCCACCTTCTTTTCCCACCCGATGGCCAAGGACAGCCTGACGCTCTCCTCCCCCGACGAGCACGTCCGCCGTTTCTGGGTGGAGCACGGAAAGCGCTGCCTGGAAATCGCCCGGTATTTCGCGGAGCAGACCGGCCTTCCCTGCGTCATGAACATCTGGATTCCGGACGGGTACAAGGATATCCCGGCCGACCGGCTGGGGCCGCGCGCCCGGTTTAAGCAGTCGCTGGACGAGATCCTGTCGGTCCCCTACGACAGGGAGAAGGTGTTCGTCTGCCTGGAATCCAAGGTGTTCGGCATCGGGCTGGAATCCTACACGGTGGGCAGCGCGGAATTCGGCATGGGGTACGCGGCGCAGAAGGGGATCGTCCCGCTGATGGACAACGGCCACTACCATCCGACCGAGGCGGTGTCCGACAAGATCTCCTCCCTGCTGCTGTTCCACGACCGGCTGGCCCTGCACATCACCCGCCCCGTGCGCTGGGATTCCGACCATGTGGTCCTGTTCGACGACGAAACCCGGGAAATCGCCCGGGAGGTGGTGCGCTGCGGAGCGCTCGACCGGGTGTTCCTGGCGACCGATTATTTTGATGCGTCCATCAACCGCATCAGCGCCTGGGTCACCGGCGGTCGGAGCGTGCAGAAGGCGCTGCTCTTCGCCCTCCTTCAGCCCAACGAGGCAATGAAGGCGATGCAGGACAGCGGCGATTTCACCTCCCTGATGGTGCTGCAGGAGGAGATGAAGACGCTGCCGTTCGGCGACATATGGGCGGAGTACCTTGCCCGCCAGCAGGTGCCGGCGGAGTATCTGCCGGAAGTGCGGAAATATGAAAAGAAGGTTTTGGAGGCACGGCAATGAAAGATATTCTCACAGCCCCCTTTGTCAGGGAAATGGCTGAAACCACGGCCAACATGTACCGGCTCGGCTGGGACGAGCGCAACGGCGGAAACATCAGCTGCCTGCTGGATGAAGCAGAGGCGGCGGAATACCTGGACCTCGGCCGCGTGCTGCGCACCATCCCGACCGGCTTTGACGCCGGGCCGCTGAAGGGAAAGCTCCTGATCGTCACCGGCACGGGAAAATACTTCAAAAACGTGCAGAAGGACCCGGAAACCAACCTCGGCGTCATCCGCATCGCGCAGGACGGGACCACGGCGGAGCTGCTGTGGGGCTATGCCGACGGCGGCCGGTTTACCAGCGAGCTGCCCGCCCACCTGATGAGCCATATGGCCCGGCTTTCGGTGGACCCGGAAAACCGCGTGGTCATGCACAGCCACCCCACCCATACCCTGGCGATGAACTATGTCCATGAACTGGACGAGCGGGCGCTCACCCACACCCTGTGGGAGATGTGCACGGAATGCATCGTGGTATTCCCGGACGGCGTGGGCGTGCTGCCGTGGATGCTTTGCGGGACGAATTCCATCGGGGAAGCAACGGCGGAAAAAATGAAGCAGTACCGCCTGGTCGTCTGGGGGATGCACGGCATTTACGGCGCGGGCCGAACCATGGACGAAACCTTCGGCCTGATCGAGACGGTGGAAAAGGCGGCGCAGATTTACATGCTCACCTGCGGCCGCCCGCGGCTCAACACCATCCGGGACGACCAGCTTCAGGAAATTGCCGAAGCCTTCGGCGTCAATTACCGCCGGGACTTCCTGAACCTGTAACGCCCGTATCCGCCATACGCACCCACGACAAATACAAAGGAGGGACGGCCATGAAAAACAACTGGACAGCTCTGCTCGGCCGGGATCTGACCCCTTACCGCTGCCTGCCCTTCTGGAGCTGGAACGACCGGCTTGAAGATGCGGAGCTGACGCGCCAGATCCGGCAGATGAAGCAGGCAGGGATGGGCGGCTTCTTCATGCACGCGCGCAGCGGCCTGCTGACGGAATACCTGAGCGACGCCTGGTTCCACGCCGTGGAGGTCTGCAAGGACGAGGCCGCCCGGCAGGGCATGGAAGCGTGGTGCTACGATGAAAACGGCTGGCCGAGCGGCTTTGCCGGCATGAAACTGCTCGAGGACCCGGGCAACTGGGTGCACTACCTGACCTGCCGGAAGACCGACCGGTTCGACCCCGCCGCCCTGGCCGTTTATTGCCTGGAGGGGGATATCCTCCGCCGGGCGCCGGCGGACGCCGGGCAAGCCGAATACTGGTGCGTTTATGACCATACCAACGGCTCGGTGGTTGATATTCTGAACCCGCGGGTGGTCCGGCGCTTTATCGAAGAAACCCACGAGCGGTATTTCGAACGGTTCCCCGCCGATTTCAGCCGGACGTTTGCCGGCTTCTTCACCGACGAGCCGCAGTATTTCCGCTGGGAAACCGCTTATACCCCGGTGATGCTGGAAGCGTACCGGGAAGCATACGGCCAGGACCTGCTGGACGTGCTCGGCGCGCTGTTTATCGACTGCCGGCAGGCGCCTGAGCTGCGTTATCGCTACTGGAAGCTGATGAACCGCCTGTTCACGGATTCCTTCATCCGCCAGATTTACGACTGGTGCGAAGCGCACGGCTGCCAGATCACCGGCCACGCTGTGGAGGAGCAGCAGCTCTCTACCCAGATGTGGTGCTGCGCCGGCGTCATGCCCTTTTACGAATACGAGCATATCCCGGGGGTGGACTGGCTCGGCCGGGAGATCGCCACTGAAATCATGCCGCGGCAGGTTTCCTCCGTCGCGCAGCAGCTGGGCCGGCCGCAGGTTCTCACCGAATCGTTCGCCTGCGCCGGCTGGGACGCCACGCCGCGGGAGCTCAAGCGCATCGGGGAATGGCAGTACGTGCATGGGGTCAACCGGATGTGCACCCACCTGACCCCCTACTCCATCCGCGGCAACCGCAAGAAAGACCATCCCGGCTTCTTTTCCGAACACAGCCCATGGTTCTCCGAACTGCGGCGGTTCAACGATTATTTCTCCGCCCTGGGCTGCATGCTGTCCCAAAGCGAGGAGGTGGTCCACGCCGCCGTGCTCCACCCCATGCATTCCGCCTACCTCACCTACGACCGCCGCCGGGACGCGGCGTCCGTCGCGCCGCTGGAGCAGGCGTTCGCCGGCCTTGTGGAGCGGCTGGGCGGCGCCCATATCGGGCACCATTACCTGGACGAAACCCTTCTGGCGAAATACGGCAGGGTGGAAGGGGGCGCGCTCATCGTGGGCCGCTGCCGCTACGATTCCCTGATTATTCCGGATATGCCCTGCATCGACGGCGCCACCGCCGCGCTTCTGCGGGAATATGTGCGAAACGGCGGACGACTCTATCTCGACGGGCAGCGGCCCTCGCTGGTGGACGGCCGTCCGGCGGAAACCGGATGGCTGGTTTCGAACCTTTCCTGGGAAGAGCTGGCACAGGAGGAAATCCGGGTGGACGACCCCGCCACCGCCGTACGTTCCACCCTCCGGCGTTCCGAAAACGGCGACTTCCTGTTCGCCGTCAACCTTTCCGAGGATACCGCCTGCACGCTGCGGTACCGCCTGCGCGCTGAGGGCGCGGCGCTGTTCTTCCCGCTCACCGGCGAATGCCGCCCTCTCGCCTATGAAAAGGACGGCGACGGGATTGACCTGACCCTCCATTTCAAGCCGGGCCAGTCCCACATCGTCCTGCTCGGCCCGACGGAACCCGCCCCCTCCCCGGCGCCGGAGCAGCGCGAGCGGCACGGCCGGCGCGAACAGCCTCCCCGCGCCGGCCTGGCCGACTGCGCCGACAACACCCTGAAGCTGGATTACGTGCGGATTTCCTACGACGGCGTCCGCTACACCGCGCCCCTCCCCATCCCCGCGGCGGCCGACACCCTTTTGCGGCGGCGGACCAACGGCGACGTGTACCTGAAGTATTCGTTCACCGTGCGGGATCTGCCGGAATCGCTGGCGGCGGAGATCGAGCCGATGCATGTGCAGGCGGTCTGGCTCAACGGAAAGGCGATTGCCGCGGACGGCGAGGGCACCCTGGAAAAAAGCTTCCTGCGCGCGGATATCCGCAACGACGTGCGGGTGGGGGAAAACGAGCTGGTCTGCCGGATAGAATACCGGCAGCCGGACACCGTTTACGAGGTTCTTTTTGACCGGGCCGACGTCACCGAAAGCCTGATTAACTGCCTGACCTACGACACCGAAATCGACGCGGCGTATCTGCGCGGGCAATTCGGCGTGTGCTCGCTTGGCGGCTACGCCGATGTCCGGCCGGGCATTGCCCTGTCCGACGGCCCCTTTGTCCTCACCGCCCTTCCCCGGGAAATGGAGAGCGCCCGCCTGAACCGGCAGGGTTTTCCCTTCTTCGCCGGCCGCATGACCCTCCGTTTCTCGGTGGAGCTGGAGAATCCGGACTGTTCCCTGCGGCTTTACGGGCGGTATGCCACCGCCCAGGTGCGGGTAAACGGGGTGGAGTTCCCTCCCCTGCTGTTCGAAGACGAGGTTGACGTGCACCGCGCCCTGCGCCCAGGGAGCAACGAGCTGTGCATCACTCTTTGCTGCAGCAACCGCAACCTTCTCGGCCCCTCCCATGTGAAGGACGACCCGGAGCCGCTGATGGTCTTCCCGGACCATTTCGACCTGGGTAAGGACTGGCAGGACGGGAAGAACCCCCGTTATACGGATTCCTACTCTTTTGTGGACTTCGGCCTGGACGAATGGGAGTGGGTTCCTCTCGTGCAGGACAGTTTCTGCTGAAGCGGCAAAACACACGGCTTTTCCTCCGCATGTCGGAGGATGTCGGGCGGAAAAGGCAGGGTTCCCACTGTTTCTCCTCCTCACTCCCCCTCGCTCCACCCCGATCCTGTCCGGCTTTTCTCCGGTTAGAATTCGAGCCGGGGCGCCGTCACGTACACAACACCTGTGGGGCATACGGGCAGACAAAAAAGCGCGCCCCGACACCATACCGGCAGAAAATTGTAAAGAGAGGCGTACCGCCGCGACGGTACGCCTCTCTTTACTTGGCCCGCAGCAGCAGGATGTAGTCGCCGTTTTTGTTCGGCGGCATAAACACACATTTACCGCGGTAATCCTCCCGGGCTTCCAGTGTCACACCGCACGAGGTGTCGTACCACTGCGCCCGCACACAG
The DNA here is from genome assembly GCA_904419875.1 of Candidatus Avimonas caecicola. Lineage (GTDB taxonomy): Bacteria > Bacillota > Clostridia > Oscillospirales > Acutalibacteraceae > Avimonas > Avimonas caecicola. The sequence goes on from CAJFTG010000001.1 coordinate 42,462, forward strand.
GAAAAGTGCCGCTCCACATCCACGAAGATTCGGCGGTGGCGGGTCGGATAGATCAGCAGGTAATCGTCGCCCACGGCGCTCAGGCAGTTGGCGGACGCGCTGCTCGGCCGGAGCGAAAGCAGGTCGATAAAGGAGATCAGCTTGTTCACATGCTTGACCTGCAGCGCCATCGGGCGGTGCAGCGCTTCCTTCCAGCGATACGGGTATTCTTCGTTCCGCTCCGTCTGAAAGCACCAAACGCTCTGATGCCCGTAGGTATGGCCCAGGGCGCCGCTGACCAGATTGCTGTACATCCGGCGGCGAAGATCGGCCGCCGTCCAGCGGTATCCCCAGTCCCGGCAGAAATCCGCAGGGAAATCCTCATAAAAGCACTCCGCATCGAGGCACGGCTTGTTTTCGGCCTCCAGGGTTCGCGCCACCATGCGATGGCTGTTCCATCCCCCGAAAGCGTGGCCCGACTGGATCGAATGGAAATCGATATAAACGCGTCCCCGCAGATAATCGACCGAGGACGCCTCGCCGCAGGGATGGTAGGTCATCAGGTGCCTTTTCCCCTCTCCCCGGCGGATTCCCGCCGCCATCGCGTCAATGACGGAGCGGTGGCGCTCGTTTTCAATCGGACGGTCCCCGCCGAGCATCCAGATCAGATTGTCAAACCGGCCGGCAAACGCGCCGAGCCATTGGCCGTAAGCAAACGCATTCTCCGGCGTAAACACCTCGGGGCCAATTCCCCATTTCCGGTTGAATTTGTCTCCCCAGGTCGGCAGCAGCGTAACGGTCATCCCACGGCGGGCCGCCTCCTGAAGAAGAAAAGCCGCCAGCTCAAAATAGGGTTCATTCGGCCGGCAGGGATCCCCGTCAAGGAAGGGCAGCTCCCCCTCCCGGTTGGGCCGGCGCAGTCCGTCGAACTCGGATATGGCCGACACCTGGACGGTATTGAAGCCTTGAGCGGACCGGATGCTCAGATATTCCACAATCTCCCCGCGGCTAAGCCGCTGCAGCAGGGTCCAGGCGGTATCGGCCAGGTAAGGAAACAGCTTTCCCGCTTCATTGACGATATACCGCCCGTTTGCACTGATTTTCAGCATATTGCTCCCTTGTCCTTTGCTATAAGCACACGCGCCGTATCCACGCCGGCGGCGGTTCCTCTTCCTTTTCCAATAAACGGTGTGTCAACGGAGAAGCTCTGCGACACGTACCACGCGGTTGACGCCGTAATCATAGCCGACCGCATGGAAGGCAAGCATTCCGTTTTCCGGATCCTGCATGAAGGGCAGCTTCTGCCCATTATCGATCCAGCGGACAGCCTGGATCTTGTCGAATACCCCGCTGAAGGCTGCCACACGGCCGCTCCCGCTGCCGACCGTTACATGCTCCGAACCACAGATCGGCAGGTCGAATAAAAACAGATACAGCCGTCCATCCGCCGTACGCAGGCCGAAATCCTTTCCTTCCCCCGCGATATCCGCCGGACGGCCGTCGCGCACCGCCGTACCGTATGTATCCATCCAGCTTCCCAAAATCTCCAGAACCGCTTCCTGCATTTTGGGGATAGTCCCGTCGGCGTTTGGCCCGACGTTCAAAAGCAGATTGGTTCCAACCTTCCGGCAATGGCACAGCACCCGGATCAGCTCGGCCGGCGACTTGTAATTGTAATCCGCCGAAGAGGCGCCCCAATGGTCGTTCATGGTATAGCACATTTCCGCGGCTACATGTTTGCTCGCGTCGCGGCGGTCCGCCGGATTGGGCAGCCCCTGCTCAAAGGTCACGCTGTCGATTTCCGGATGGGCAAGTTTGCCCCGGGCGTCCATACCGGTATTGTTGATGATGATGGCATCAGGCTGGTATTTCCGGATGGTACCGTACAGTTCGTCCAGTTTCCAGTCGGCCTCGGGGCGGTTCCAATTGCCGTCGAACCAGAAGCCGCCTACCCTGCCGTAATGGGTGCAGAGAATTTCCACCGACTGCCGCAGGTATTCCAGGTACCGGTCAAAGTCCTTTACGAAGGATTCCTCATACCAGTCGATCGTGGTATGATAAAAGAAGGGGACGATGTCTTCCTGCCGGCAGGCATCCACAAATTCCGCCACCAGATCACGGCCCGCCGGACTGTGGGGTGCGTCGTAATCGTTCAATCCACGGGTATCATACAGCGAAAACCCGTCATGGTGCCGCGTCGTGAGCGTGATATACCGCATCCCTGCCCTTTTGGCGGTCCGGGCCAGCTCCCTCGCGTCAAAGCGCTCCGCTGTGAAGGTGTTTTTCAGCTTTTGGTATTCCTCCGCAGGAATCCGGCCATTGCGCTGAATCCACTCCCCTTTTCCCAGCTGTGAATAAAGTCCCCAGTGAACAAACAGCCCAAAGGCCATGGATTCGAATTCTTCAACCCGCTTTTCGGTCTTCTGCTTTTCCATGTTTCCGCCTTCTTACCTTAATTTACTGTCTGTCCGGTTTCAGCCATGGCGTCACCAACGCGGCAAGCTCGCGGGCAACCCGGCTGTGGGTGTACGCCGACCAGTGCCCGTTTGCCCCCACCCCCTCCTGCGGACGCTTCGGATGGATTTCCACGCCGTACAGCCGGCGGTCGGGGCGGTCGGCCTGAAAGCGGGCAATCGTCCCGACGATCTCCGGCTTCAGCTCCATATCCTGCTCGTACAGGTATACGACCGGCACATCCCCGCGCAGGGAGAAAACCTCGTCAAGAAACGCATACAGCCGCCGGGCGAACTCCTCTCTCAGGCTGCGCAAAGCTGCATCGGTTCGCTCCTCCTCCGGCAGATAGACGCCCGAGCAGTATGGATAATCGTTGGCGCCCAGCTTGATGAACACCATATCCACCGGATTCGCCCGCATATCCCACCGGGTTGGCGGAAGGCCGTAATGCCCGTGCAGCATTTTATCGGTATAGGGGTACAGTTCCGGGATCAGGTTCACGGTATTCCCGCCGTAATCGTGGAAGATCCCGTTGCCGGACGCGGCCACGCAGGAAAGCTCTGCATCCAGCCGGTCGGCAAGCAGCGACATATAGGTAAGCGACGCGTTCTCTTCCCGGGTCACAAAGTCAGGGTTTTTGTTCGTACAGATATTGCCGTAACCGCAGGTGATCGAATCGCCGATGAATTCCAGCCGCCGCGGCTTCGGGCCGGTGGGCTCGGGCGCCCCGGCCCCCATAACGCGGACAGCGGAAACCGCCGCCCGTCCGTACCCCACTTCCGTCTGCTTGACCACCCGGACGGTGTGCCGCCCCTCCGGCAGCCCTTCGGCAAGCGGGTACCATTTTTCCTCCGCATCCAGCGGGAATCTTGCCGACTGCAGCGGCTCCCCATCCACAAAAACACCGATATAGGCGCGGTCATTCTCCGCGGCGATGCCGTCCCCCCGGCGGTCGGTCAGCAGGCAGGCATAGGCGGCCGTGCCTTGAAAACGGAATTCAAATCCGGAGCCGCTCCAGTTGAAAAAGACGGCTCCCGGTATCACCTGCGGCGCCGTGCGCCCGAAAAACCGCACATGGGCGGAATCCGCCGCGCAGGTCCATTCCTGTTGTGCCATCCGAATCACTCCTTATCATTTTACCGCATTTTACTTGAAGCAGGAGATAAGGCCCCGCAAAGAAAGCGTCCAGCAGGCAGCCGGCCTGCTGGACGCTCCGGTCCGGTTTTTACCCCTTCCTGCGTTTGACAATGGCGACGGCCATAAAGGCGGCGCCGCCGACGGCGAACACCCCGAGAGCGATCGCCACCGCCCAGAGAACCGTGGACAGAACCGGCGACGAGGGCGGCGCCGCATCATCCACAGCGGCCGCTTCCCTCACCGGCGCATAAGAGCGCAGCGTTTCGGTCTCCACCGTATACGCCCCGTTCAGCTCGCCGTTGGAAATGATTTCGGCCCCATAATCGTCCACACAGGCGATCTGCCACTCATAGGCTGCCTCCTCCGCCGGGAAGCTCAGGCGGACAACCCGCCCGTCGAGCGGGATTTCCTGTCCGTCGGCATTCACCAGAGACACCTCGTACAGCCTGCTGGCGTCAAATTTGCCGTCGAGCATCTGTGCGACCGAATTCAGGTCGGCTTCCTCCTGCGACATGGTGACGAGCAAACGGGCGCCAAGCGCCGCGAGGTCATCGGTGCTGTTCTTCTGGAACAGCCGCAGCACCACGCCGTGGTCGCCGTCGAGGTCAATGTACTGCGGCAGGCGGGGCGCTTCAACCTCTTCGTCCTGTTCGGCGCTCAGCGTGCCGTACACCTGCAGCTCCTCCAGACGGCAGGCGCCGTAAGCGCTGTCGTCGATGGTGAATACAAAGGCCACATAGCGGGCCATTTTCCAGCTGTCGAGAGGCTGGGCCTCATAAAAGCTGGTTTCATCCGCACGATCCGGATACTCGTAGCCGTCTTTTACCGTCACGCCGTTGGCGTCGGAGAAAAGATCCTCGAAGGTGCGGGACGCATAGATCGTTGCGGAAGCAATCCCTTTATGGACGTTATAGTCCATATCGATGCTGTCCGCAAACGCGTAAATCGCCGCGCCGGTCAGGTCGTAATTGGCGTACAGGTCATAGATAAACACAAACTTGGCGTTTTCCGTGTCGCTGCCGCCCCAAAACTCCACGCTGTCCCGCTTGCCGTCGGTAAGGGCGCCCACCTCGGCGCTTGCGCCCGCATAGATCGGATCCGCAAGGTCGTCGGTAGCCACGCCGTAGTACTCGGCGTCAATTCCCTCGATAATGCTCGTCGGGATTTCCGGCTCGGTCTGGTCGGCGGACAGCGTACCATAAGCCGCAAATTCCCGCAGACGCCAGCCGCCGTCCGTGGAATCGGTGACGAACACGGCGATATACCGTACCCGCTGCAGATTCACGTTGGTGGCGAACATGCTGCTGATGTCGTTGACATCGCTGTAATTAAACACAAGGCTCTCCGCCTTATACAGATCCGCCAGGTTATCCGAGGCATAGACGCGGTAGCCGTAGTTGTAGTAGGTGCGGACCAGATCGCTGATATCCTCGTCATAGATGCCGGCCCAGCCTCGGATATGGCTAATGTCGTAGTATCCGCCCAGATCGTACAGGATACCCGGCTTGTCGTTTTCTCCAAAGCCGTAAGCATCGTAGTGCATAGTGAGGTCGCCGTCGGTCAGCACCGACAGATCGGCCGCGTTCTGCCCATTCATGAAGCTGTACTGCTGTTCCTTGCCGCCGGCAAAATCGCCGCCGGGAGCGAGGATAGTCGTCGCTGTCGCGCCCGCCAGCAGGTTGTCGCCGGAGGGGGCCGCCGGCCAATCATGGACATAGGCGTCCGGATTGACCTCAGGCTGCTCGGGCACATCCGGATCCTCCGGTTCGGCGGGGCCGGTCTGATCGGCGGACAGCGAACCGTAGGCCGCAAATTCCCGCAGGCGCCAGCCGCCGTCCGTCGAATCGGTGACGAACACGGCAATGTACCGGATCTTGCCCAGAGTGCCCTGCTCGGGCTCATAGGCGAACATTCCCGTGGTGTCCTCGGCGTTGCTGTACTGGAACACCAGGCTTTCGTCCTTGAACAGGTCGGCGCGCAGCTCGGAAGCATACACGCGGTAGCCGTAAACGCGGTAATCTTCGGAATCGGCAATGCCCGCCCAGCCGCGGATATGGCTGATGTCGTAATACGCGCCCAGATCGTACAGCACGCCAGGCCGGTCGGCCGAGCCGAAGCCATAGGCATCATAATGCGTCTTCGTATCGCCGTCGGCCAGAACCGACAGGTCGGCCGGATCCGCGCCGTTGACGAAGGTGTACAGATAATATGCGCTGTTGGCGAAATTCCCCTCGGGAGCCAGAATCGGCGCGGCTTCGGCATCGGCAAACAGATTGCCGCCATCCGGCGCCTCCGGCCATTCCACATCGGGAACGTCAGGCTCATCCGGCCCTTCCGGCCCGGAGGGTCCGGTCTGGTCCTCCGACAGCGAACCGTAGGCCGCAAATTCCCGCAGGCGCCAGCCGCCGTCCGTTGAATCGGTGACGAACACGGCGATGTACCGGATTTTGCTCAGGGTGCCCTGCTCGGGCTCATAGGCAAACATGCTGGTGGTGTCCTCGGCATCGCTGTACTGGAACACCAGGCTTTCATCCTTGAACAGGTCCTCTCGCAGCTCCGAGGCATACACGCGGTAGCCGTAAACGCGGTAATCCTTGGAATCGGCAATGCCCGCCCAGCCGCGGATATGAGTGATGTCGTAATACGCGCCCAGATCGTACAGCACGCCGGGCCGGTCGGCCGAATCGAAACCGTAAACATCGTAGTGCTTCTGGATGTCGCCGTCGGCCAGCGCCGACAGGTCGGCCGGCTCCGAGCCGTCCACAAAGGTATAGCCGTACTCCTTGCTGCCGGCGTAATTCCCATCGTCGGCCAGAATCGGTGTGGCTTCGGCATCGGCAAACAGATTGTCGCCTTCCGGCGCCTCCGGCCATTCGACACCGGGAGTATCGGGGCCTTCCGGCTCTTCGGGCACATAGCTCACGGCATCCATAACCGCCTGGCGCAGGACATCCATATCGATATCGGCAAAGTAGGGATGCCCGTCCCCAAAGGTATTCTCCCGGAGATCGCAGCCGAAGATTGTTGCCACATAGGAGGCGCCGGCCACATACTGGCCATAGGAGTTGGCGTGCTGATGATCGTCCTCGTTCAGGATGGTCCGATCGTCCAGCGCCTCTCGGGCAAACTCAAAGGCGCGGCCGGAATGAATCACGGTCAGCCCGCCGTTTTCCTCCGCAGCGCGGTGATAGGCGGCCTCAATCTTGTCAAAGTCCTCCTCCGGCCAGTTGTCCCAACTCCAGGTTTCGTGCAGCATGATCTCCACATCCGGGCAGTACTCCCGGACATAGCCGATCAGATTGCCAAGGTTGGAATAGCTGCCGTAATCGGTCGAGACGGTGCTCCCCTGCTGCAGCACGACGATGTCCCAGTCCGCATATGTCAGAGCCTCCTCGATGGTTGCAAAGGTGGTTGCGCCGTCCTTCACGGTGTTGCGGCCGTCCGCATCGGTCAGGGCAAATTTGTATACCGCATTGTTGTTCTGCGCATTCTCCCAGTGCTGGTCCAGGGTGCAGGAGGGATACTTCAGATAGGCGAAGGTCAGGTCGTAGCCCTGCGCCGCCGCAATCTCGGTCGCAAAGATGGAAGCATTTTCCGAGAAGCTGTTCCCGATGGTCAGCACCTTTTTGCCGGCGTCCTCCACCGGCGGCTCCTCTGTGTCCTCGCCGCTCCAGAGCTGGAACTCCTTCGGGCGGGTATTGCCCTCGGTGGCCAGGCCGACTATGGCCAGGTAACGGATACGCCGGCCGAGGATGACCTCCTCTTCGGCATCGAATTCCACCCGGAGGTCATTCGCCACGATGCTCGACTCGCTGTACAGGTTGGCGAGGCTGTCGGAGGCATATACCCGGTAGGTATCCGGCAGGTTTTCCAGCGCGGAGTACAGGGTCAGCCGGTCAACATAATAGGTGCTGTCCAGCGTGTATTCCACGCCGTAAAGCCATTCGGCAGAGGTCGGGAGATCGATTTTCTCCGTCGTGTTGCCGTCAACCAGCTTTCCCATTTCTGCGGTAATGCTGTCTTTTTCTTTTGTCTGCCCGCTGGCAATGTTCATCGTGATGCCGCGGGAGCTTTCCACCGCGGTCTGGAGCAGGTTCTCCGGGACGAAATCATCCGGCTCCTCTTCCATCTTCCCGCCGTAGAGTTCAAACTCCTTCGGACGCAGGTTGCCATTATAGGTGAGGGCAATCAGCGCGACATAGCGCACATCCTTCCCGATCTCCACGGTCTGCGCCGCGTCTCCGCAGGAAAGGTTGTCGACCAGGAGATTGCCCTCGCTGTACAGATCCTCCAGGCTTTCGGACGCGTACACCCGATAAGTGGACGGCAAATTGTCGTAATCCGAATAGATCACCAGCCGGTCGGCGTAATACGTGTCGTCCAGCTCAAAGAACGCGCCGACATACTTGGCCGGCGACCAGTCCAGCGCCCCATACACGTCCACATGGTTCGTCGTGTCCCCGTCGTGCATCGCGGCGATCTTTTCGGGCGTAAACCGGTCGTTATTTTCCGTCGCCGTCCCGGTCGCCACATCCATCAGCAGGCCGTGGGACGAAGCGATCGCATCGCTTCCATCGTCCCGGCGGAACAGGTTCTCAATAACCGGGCCCTCCGGCTTTTCCCCGCTCCACAGCTCGAATTCCTTCGGGCGCGCGTTGCCGGTCCAGGCGGTGGTAAAGACCGCGAGGTAGCGGACCTCCTTGCCGATGACCGCTTCCTGGCTGTTGTTCTCGCACACCAGCCCGTCCTCCGCCATGTTCGCCTCGGTGTACAAATCCTCCAGCGTGGACGAAGCGTATACCCGGTAGGTTTCCGGCATCTTGTCCAGGCCGGCGTAGATCACCGCCTTGTCGACGTAATATGTGCCGTCCAGGATAAACAGCGCGCCGGAATACCAGCCGTCGCTGACGGTGACATCGCAATGCGCGTCGGTCTGACCGTCCGTCACCGTCGCCAGCGACGCGGCGGTATACCGGTTGCTGTCCTGCACTGCCCCTGTGGCCGCGTTCATGCTCACGCTCTTCGCGGAGTCCAGGGCCGTCCGCAGAAGGTTTTCGGACACAAATTCCTGGGAAGCATCCCCGCTGCTCCACAGTTGGAACTCCTTCGGGCGGGCGGTGCCGTCCGTGCTGCCGCCGATCAGAATGGCGACATAACGGATCGTCTTACCGACGGCTACGTCCGCCGCTTCACCGTTGCAGGCAGTCCCGTCGCTGAGCAGGTTCTCTTCCTCATACAGCGTGTCGAGGCTGTCGGAGGCATACACCCGGTATTCGTCCGGCAGCGCCTCATAGCCGGAATACAGGGTCAGCGTATCCGCTTCATACAGGCCGTCCAGCGTAAATTCCGCGCCGATATACCAGGCGGGAGACCACTCGGTCCCATCCTGAACCGGCTGGTCCTTGATGGAATCTCCGTCCACCACCAGGGAAAGCGCCGCGTTGAAATACTGGCTCTCCTGCACGTTCCCGGTTCCCACCGACATGCTGACGCCGCGGGAGGATTCCAGCGCCGTCTGGAACAGGTTCACCGGCTCCGATGCGCCGAGCGCCAAAAGCGCCATAAGAGGGATACTCTGCAACACAAAAACCGCGGCCAGGATATACGCAATCGCTCTTTTGCTGATTTTTCGCATCATATCCGTTTTCCTTTCTCAAACGAACGGCCTTATCCGTTGATCACCCGATCAATCTGCGCCTGGAAGGCCAGCTTGTTTTCATCAATCAGCTGGGAAACGTCGTCGCCCACCATGATTCTGGCAATCATGGTCACCAGATCCTCGCCCAGCGTCCCGTACGCATAGTTCGAATAGTTAATGTCAGCATAGAAGGGAGTGACGCGGTCAAACTGCTCTTCCGACAGACTGCTCTGCCAGGCGTTGTCCCCGATTCCCTTGGACATGGCCAGCGCGAATGCGGCGACGGCATCGGGGTTTTCACTGCCGTTGACAACGCCGATCGCTTTGAGCCAGTCGGTGGGATAGGCGCCGTCCGCGTTGCCGGCGGCAAGCGGGATGGGGGCGATGTCCCAGTTGTTCTTCACCACGTCGGAAACGTTGGTGTCGTTGAGCATCTTCGGGATTTCGTACAGGCCGTCAATCGACATTGCCGCGTTTCCCTTGCGGAAGCTGACGTCCGCCGAGCCGGGGCTGACAATCGCGCCGGAGCCGTAGGTCATTTTCTGGATGAAGTTGAGCGCCTCCAGCACCAGGGGATCGTCCAGGTTCTGCGACGGCACGCCGTTGCTGTCGTATTTGACGATCTGCGTCCCATAGCTGCCGATGAGCTCCACATAGCTTCTGGTGTTTTCACCACCAGCGGAATAGCCGTACATGTTGCGGTTGGCATTGGTCAGGCTGGAAGCCAGCTCGTAGAAGGTGTCCAGGTTCCAGTTGCCCTGCTCGACATAGTCGTTGGGGGTCTGCAGGCCCGCCTCCACAATCAGGTCGGTGCGGTACAGCAGCACCAGCATATCCACGTCCCAGTAAGAGGAGAGGCCGTAGTAGTTGCCGTTCCAGTGGTAATAATTCATTTTCTGCATATCGAACCCGCCGTTGGCGATGGTTTCGGCAGAGGAGTTATCCAGCAGGTATTCATCGGTCATATACGAATTGACCGGCTGGTACATGCCGGCGATCACCTGCGTGGGGAAGAAGGCGCCGTACAGATAGCCGATATCGTACGGGTCGTCGGCGGCAATGGAGTTGGCCAGCACCGTGTTGTAGTTCTGGTAATCGACGACGTCGTCCTCAATGGTGCAGCCGGTACGCTCCTCAAACTCCTTTACCAGCGCCATTTCCGACTCGCTGGGTTCATACCAGAGCAGCCGCTTGAGGGTGACGCCTTCAAAGGTGCGGTTCCAAAGCGAGTTCTCGGAGTGGGATACGTTGTTTTCCGTTCCGGACCCGGAGGTGTCCCCGCCGCTTTCATCGCCCCCGCCGGAAGAGCAGGCCGCCAGGCCGAACGCCAAAAGACCCGCCAGTACCAGCGCCATTGTCCTTTTGAATTTCATGTGTCGTACTCCTTTCTGTTGTGTCAGGATTCGTGTTAGCCTACAAGACCGGTTCGCTCGATGCTTTCGGTAAAGAAACGCTGGGTGAATATATAAATAATCAGCGGCGGCAGGATCGTCAGCAGACATCCCGCCTGCAGATAGGTGCGTATTTCGTCCGGCGTGTTGGTGACCATATTGAACAGCTTGGCGTCCTGCAGCAGGGACTGCATCTGATTGAGCATCACGGATATGGGCTCGTTGCTGGTGAAATACATGGTCGCCTGATAGTAGTCGTTCCAGTGCCACACAAAGGAAAACAGCAGGACGGTGATGAAAGCCGAGCGCGCCAGCGGAAGCATCACCCGCACAAAGGTCATAAACGGCCGGCAGCCGTCGATCATGGCGGCCTCCTCCAGGTCTTTGGGCATCCCCATAAAGAACTGCCGGAAAATATAGATAAACAGCCCGGCGCGCAGCCCGCTGCCGAAAAAGGCCGGCAGAATGAAGGTCCAGGGGGTGTTGATCAGGCTGATGGAATCCGGAACGGCGGGGATGATTGCGTGCAGGAGGCTGAGGATGCCGAAGAAATCAAAGTTCCGGTAGTTGACGAAGGAGGAGATGATGGTGGTCTGCGGAGGGACGATAATCGTCAGCAGAACCAGGGCAAAGGCGATCTTTTTCTCCTTGAAATTGAACCTGGCGAACCCATATCCCACCAGCGAGCAGGATACCAGTGACCCCAGCGTGCCGCCGATGGCGATAACGGCGGTGGTGGCGACGGCGCGGGGATATTCCAGAATATCAATCGCCGTTTTAATGCTTTCCAGCGACACTCCGCGCGGAATCCAGACCGCGCTGGGGTCGTTGACCGTTTCCGGCGAACGGATGGCGATGCTGACCATATAGAGCACCGGGAACAAAAAGATATAGCAGATGCCGATGAGCAGGAACACCCGGAACACCTTCCAGATCACGGAGGTGGCGTTCCTTTTGACAAAGGCGGCGGACCGTCCTCTTATTTTCTGCAGCTCCAAAACGCTCCCCCCTTACCCGGCGTGATTCCGATTGGACCGTGCGCTGATCAGCAGGATGAGACCCAGAATCACGCCGATAATCAGGAAATAGACCCAGCTCATCGCCGCCGACCGGGAATACTGCTGCTCCCGGAACACGCTGGTGATCTGATCCATCACCGCGTTGGCCGAATCGGTAAACGTGTCGATCACCGTGTATACCACATTGACCAGGATCATCGGCGTAATCATGGGAATCGTAATCATCCAGAAATTTTCCCAGGCCGACGCCCCTTCGATGGCGGACGCCTCATACAGGGCCGGGGAAATGGACTGCAGCGCGGCGAGGAAAATGATCATCTGAATCCCGGTGCGCCACATCAGATCGTACAGATTGGACGAGATGTAAGAGAAATAGCTGACGACGGTTTCGTTCAGCCCCATCTGAACCAGCAGCTCCGTCAGGCCGTAGGAGGTGGACGATACCGTCGTGTCCATCCCCTGCGAGGAGGAAATCAGTCCGGAGGCAAAGGTGTCGGAATTGATGATCTCCATGACCACGCCGGAAGCGATGATCACCGGCAGGAAGAAGACCGCCCTCACCACCGTGCGTCCGTGGAACTTCGAGTTCAGGATAATGGCGAAGAACAGCGAGGCGATGATCACCACCGGCACCGTATAGAGCAGGGACAGCAGCGATGAGGCCAGATTTTTCGTGAAATCGGGATCGGTGGTGAAGATATACCGCAGGTTGGCAAGGCCCGTAAACTCAACGTCAAAGCCTCCGCGCCGGATGGATACGTTGCTGAAGGCAAAGGTCAGCGACTCGATCAGCGGCTTGAGGAAGAACAGGATAAACCCGATATAAAAGGGAAGGACAAACAGCCGGCCGGTCATTGCCCGGCGCCCGCTGATGGTCATATGCGGCTTTTTCATTTCGGCTTTACCCTCCTATCACGCGGTAGCCCCGCGCCGGCACTTCCACGCCGCCGGCCGTCACGGCCTGCTCCGTCCGGTTGACCAGGATCGCGGTGCCGTCCTCAAAGACGCTCCGGGACACGCCGTCGGTTTCCTCATAGGAAACGAGCGCCTGGTCATACAGCGCGGCATAGACCTCGCTGTAGGCGGCGAAATCCGCCTTCGCCTCTTCGGACCAGTTGTCGTAGCTGCTGCCGTACAGCCAGTTGAAGGAGGTTTCGATCAGCTCGGAATCGTCGATGGCCACGCCGCTGTAATAGGGACTGGCCCCCAGCGCGATGCAGTCCAGCAGGTCGTCGCCCTGCTCCGCGCCGTAGGACACATAGCCGTGCAGCACCATCTGTACAAAGGGGACGCTGCAGCTGAACAGGACGTTTCCGTCGTTGGTGGTCGGCAGGGAATAAATTTTATCCACATACCTGTAGACATAGGCGTTTCCGCTGTTGACCGCGATCTCCCGGTCTCCGAGCGCTTCGAACATCGCCTGATAGTTGGCGACGGTTTCGGCGCGGCTGATGCTGTTTTTGCTGAAGTCGGAATACAGCATCTCGCCCGCCCCGTACAGGGAAACGCCGTTGCCGTAGGAATCGCTTTTCACAAATTTCCGAACGGCCTCCAGCGCCTTGCCCGAATTGAGGAGATACCACGGGTCTTCGGTGTTCACCGGCACATAAACCGACCGCATGTACTTGTACTGCGGGGTGCGGGTGTTAAAAATGCTCTTGACCACATCCGACAGCGCGGAGAAGCCGTTGCCCGACTTGCGCACCGTGATGGGGTCCAGGTCAAAATAGGCGCTGTTGGAACCGGAGGAAAGGAAGCTGTCCAGCTGCCGGTAGCCCGACTTGCCGCCGAGCACGCCCACCGGGGAAAACTTGGAAGCCGCCTTGCGGTTCTCCACGCCGCTGTTGTTCCAGCCGATATACTGCAGCGACACCGCCGCGCCGCCGTCGTTGAGGTCCCGCAGGATAGCTTCGGCATCCGCAAAGCTTGTCAGCGCAAAGGTGTCTGTGTAGGGGATCCCGAGGAAAGAGGCCTTGCGGGTCGCCGCGCCGTACAGGGTAACGAACAGCTCCGGCGCCGCCGCCTTTTTCTCCAGGCCGTTTTCAATGAGATAATTCCGGTAAATCGCCGCCATGCGGCTGTAATCGGCGCCGTCGCTCATCACGGTGAAATCCACCTGGAAGTCGTCGAAGGATTCCCGCTGTTCAATCCCGTTGATCACCCGCTGGTTCGTATAATCCGACTCAAACAGGGTGGTGTCATCCACAATGGCGGTGACGTACTCCGCATAAACCCGGCTGAAGGAGGTATCCGGGGAATTGGAATCCGCGCAGATGTTGGCGAAGGCATCCCCCTGTGTGATAATGGCGGTAATGCCGCCGTCCCCGTATTTCAGCCCGTAAACAGGGATGAGAATATCCCGGCCGAGCCCTTCAAATTCCTCCACCTCAATGGCCGCGTCGCTGCCGTATACCATCTCCGAATAGGAAGCCAGGTTCCCCCGGCCGGCGTTCAGCTCGATCAGCGCGCCCGAACCGGAGGGGACGAAAAGATAGCCCTCGGCCCGGTCGTCGCCGGCCATAAAGCCGGGCAGAAGCTGGATCGAGGTGATCCAGTACTTGTCGCCCATCTGGATTTCGCCGCCGATGACGCGCACGCTCAGCCCGTCGTCCTTGAGCAGGACCTCGACCGGAACGGTGGCTCCCATGTCCTCAAAATAGTAATCCGCGCGGTAGCCGCCCGACACCTGCCGGACGGTGACGTTGTTGTTCACCACGCAGTAGGCGTAGCTGTTCTGGTTTGTCGGCATCGGGGTGCTGGCAACGGTGCTGAGCTGTACGAAATCAACGGCCAGCATGGAAACCAGATCTGTCTTGATCTTGCCCACATTCAGGTCATAGGCCGGGCTGTCCTGGTCCAGAACATCCCACTGTCCGCTGTACCAAAGGCGATCCGCCGCGATATCCAGCAGGGCAAAATCACCCCTTTGCAGGTCGGCATACAGCCGGAACCTGTCGTTTTCCGCCACGGCGGCATAGCCTTCCACATCCCCCGCGGGGGCCCCGGATGTTGCCGCCGTCGGAGACGCCGTCACGCTCTGCCCGGAGCCGCGGCCGGCCGCGGGCGTTTGCACGGCGCCGGCCGCGCCGTCGTCCACCGCGCCGACGGATACCGCCGTCATCGCCAGGGCGCACAGACAGGCCGCCAGCACTGTAGTCCATTTACGCAAGAGAGCCAACCTCCTTTCTCTGCATTCTCTACATCATAATGACAATTTCAGACCAGACGGACCGGATGAAGCTGACCACCTGCTGCATCAGTCCCACAAACAGAACGGCCAGGAAAATCATGATGGCGATTCCCACCAGCGTAAGCAGGATGGAAAGGACCGCTTTGGAAAAGCTGAACTGGTGGATGCTCATAAACCCGGTGAAGATCAGGACGCCGGACCACACGATTCCGAGTACCCGGATAAAGTAAAGGAATGCGTCTTCCTCCTGCGTCATCCCGTTGGACAGCACCACGCAGACAAGCAGCGACAGGATAAAGGGAAGCAGCCCGTATACCGTTGTCCCGAAAATATCGATCAGCCGGCCTTTGCCTTCGATCAGGGTGCATACCGCCCAGTTGGCGATCACCCATACAAAAGCAATGCCGTACGCCTGCAGCAGGGTAATAAACACATTGTAATCCGACGCCCGGTTCTGGTTAAAGGAAAAGCCGGTCAGGAACCAGGAGGCGGTCAGCGCCAGGAAAAGGGCCGTCAGCAGCCCAAACGCCAGCGGAAGGGACCATGCCTTGCGCAGCTTGAGGTTTTCAAAGCCGTCGATCGGGTGGAACAAGGTAAACAGAGGGGCGGCGTATTTCCGTTCCAGGGCGGACGTTTCATAGGCGTTCGCCCGGGAGAATTTCCGCTTGAGCACCCGGCACAGCACGACGATGCCGACAATCGCGGCCGCCGCCCCCAAAAGCAGCCAGACGAAATTCGCCTTCACGAAATCCGAACGCACCTCGCTGAAGGCGTCGGAATAGCCCTTGTTGCTGTAGGCCAGGCGGAAATAGGGCAGCGCCTCCGCGTGCTCGCCGGCCTCGTCCAGCGCCAGGCCGATCCCGTAATAGGCGATGGTGCTGTTGGAATTCATGGTCAGCACTTCCTCCCAGTACTGCTTCGCCTCCCGGTATTCGCCTGCGTCGTGCAGATTCTGGGCCGTGCGCACGGTCTGGATATATTCCGTCGGGGTGAAGGTCGTCACGCTGCCGCGGACATTATCCAGCACGTATACCTTCCCGCCGTAGGTCTCGATCGCCTGCGTGCTGGTGAAGGTCCCCACCGCGTCGCCCAGGCCGCCGAAGACGGAGATCAGGGACCCTTCCTTTGTGTAAACGAACACGCGGCCGCGGGTGCTGTCCAGCAGGTAGAGGTAATCCTCGTCGTCCACGTCAATGTCCACAAAGGTGGTGGAAACCGAATCGCGGACCTTGCGGTCCCACTCCAGGTCGCCGTAGTCTTCGCCCTGCTCGATGTTGGAGCCCTTGAAGTTCAGCAGCCGCACGCCCGAAACATTCTCGGTCGACTGCGTAACCGTATAGACGAAGCCCTTGGCCGCCAGGTCGAAGTTGGTAAAGGAAGGAGGCGAAGAGGTCACCGAATTGCGGATCTGCTCCTCCGTCATGAACTGCCGCCAGATATAGTTGAGGATGACCTCTGCCGTCTGCTCCACCTCGTTGCTGGCGAAGAAGCCGCCGAACGAGCCGTCCGGCATATAGGTGACCGCGCCGTCGTTCACGCCGTCCACCAGCGCGTAGGTGATCCCGTTGTAATCCCGTATGACCTTCTTCACGTTGTAAGCGAGGGATTCGTCCAGCATAGTGGTATCCGGTTTGCCGAGCAGCTGCACGACCTCTCCCCCGTTGGTGCATTCAATGATGCGGTGATTCTGGGTGTCCGCAATCAGAATGGCCCCGTCGTGACAGACATACAGCCCCAGCGCGCCGGCAAACGACAGCGCCTCGCCGTTGTATTCAAGCGTGTCGATGACACGCAGGGGACGCAGATCGGGATCGGTGACCACAATCCGCGAATTGCCGGAATCGAGGATGTAGAGCTCGCCGCCGTAAAAGCACATATCCGTGGGGTTGCTGAAAGCCCCCGCCCCGATTTCCGCGCCGAGATAATGCGCCTCCGGTTCATATACGACCGGCGCCGGCACAGATTCTTCCTCCTGATTGTACTCGTAGCCGAGATAAGGCACAAAGTTCTTGGCGGACACACTCAAAGCGGTAAGGGGCAATGTCAGCAGCAGACACAGCAGCGTACAGAGGAATTTTTTCATACGTGATCATCGCTCCTTACGTTTCCGATCGGACTCATGCCTTTTTCTTCTTCGCCGTCTTGACCAGCAGGATAACCGCCGTTGTCACAGTAGCGACCAGCACCGCGCCGAAAACGGCGATCAGCACAATCTGCACGGTATAGGATACCGGGCCTTCCGCCGCCGGATCGCTGCCGGCCGGATCGGTGTTTTCCGCCGGCGTCCCGCCGACCACGACCTTCATCCCTTCGGTCGAGCCGGTATACGGCGTGCCGTAGGCCATGACCTCCGCGAGATAATGGTTGCCGTTATTAATCAGGCTGCCCCGGGTAATCCGGATTTTGATGTAGCAGGCCAGAACCTGCTCGAAATCGTACTCGGTCAGCCCCATCGTGTTGCCGGTCACATCCACCACACGGGTAAACACCTCGCCGTCGGTGCTCACCGAAACAGTATAGTCCGAGGCGTTGTACACCGACATCATGGAAGCCTCGGCGGCATGCGCCAGGGTGATGCCGTTGAGGGCGTAAATATCGTCCAGGGTAATCAGGATTTCGCTGGGTTCCTCGCTCTGGTTGAACCAGTAGGTGCCGTTGCGGCCGTCGAGGACATTTTCAATCGGGTAATTTTCATCCGCGCCGCTGGCAGTCACCGTCGCGTGCTCGGTCAGCAGGTTCTCCGCGACGCCGCGGCTGACCTCCATCGACTGCGGCTCGAAGCCGCACACCGCCTGGGTAACGTTGGTCGCCCTGGGCACAAAGGTATAGGAATCGCCGCCGAAATTGTCCTCGGAATACAGGGTGACCGTATACTGGTAATAGTCGTCCTTGCGGGACACCGACGCGAGGCCGGCGAGGTCAAAGCCTTTGGCTTCCAGAGAGGCTTTGGTGTAACGGCCCGCCTCCAGAGTGAGGCTGTCGCCCTGATAGTCCACCTCGCTGTACAGGGTGACCGCCTTGGTTGCGTTGCTCTGCTCAAAGTAATCCATCATATACTCGCCGTAGGCGGACAGCCGGTCGGAGGGCTCCTGATTCAGGTAGGGCCAGGCGCCCCAGGCCCAGGGGGTAATGTTCAGCTCATACTGGTCGACAAAGGACGCGAGGGTGTCGAGATAGGATTTGTCGTTGTCGGTGAGGTCGCGGATGAAACCGTCCTCTTTCTCGGTCGGCCCGCATTCCCCCACCAGGACCGGATATTCCATAATGGTATCCAGCAGGCATTCCTCCCAATTGTCCCGGTCGGGATAGGGGTGGGTGGAGAACATGATGCCGTTGCCGTCCGGGTCGTCCATGAAGTACTTTTCGACGTATTCCTCCACAAAGGCTTCCTGGTTATCGGGCGCTTCGCCTTCGGCGATGCTCTGGGCAAGCTCCCGGAAATTCTCCTCGGTGCAGTAGGTCAGGTCAAAGCTCCAGTTGATGCCCGGCAGGATGCAGACGTTTTTCGCGCCGGTGCCGCGCACCGCGTCGAGCAGGGCGGGGACGCCGCAGGAATCAATAGTGATGTTGTCGACCTGTCCCCAGTCGTTTTCGCCCTGATAGGTGAGGGCGCCGCCCTCGAAATACTGCCGCCAGGTGCACATGGCCGGCTCGTTGAACAGCTCAAACAGGACGTTCGGGTGATCCTTGTAGGCTTCCGCCGCGCTCTCCCAAAACGCCAGGTCGTCGTCGTCCGGGAGATAGAAGGAGTGGTTGTCGAGGATGACATATTTCCCTTCGGCGCTGACCCGTTCAATGACCTGGTCAACAATCGCCTTATAGCTGTCGTGCGTGCTGCCCAGCCAGTACCGCGGGACAACCGCCAGGCGGATGCAGTTGCTCTGCCAGTCGTTCAGGGCGATCTCCAGCGCATCGAGCACCTGATCGGCGTTGGAGGCATCCCAGCTCAGGTAGGGGATGTTCATTCCCACCAGACGGATGGCTTCGCCGTTCGCTTTCACCAGCAGATTCCCCTCGGTGTGCAGCGTGGCGTCCTCGGCAGCGTCCGCCGGCTCCGCGGATGCGCCGACGGCCATCAGCGAAGCCGAAAAAACGGCGGCAAGAAAAACGCTCAGGGCCGATTTCAGACCTTTCATCAAAGTATTCCTCCCTGCATTTTATTTCAGACCGGAATGGGCCATCGTTTCACTGATCGAACTCTGGGAAAGGATAAAGATAATTACCGGCGGAATCAGCAGGATCACCGCCACGGCGGCGGTCGCGCCCGTGCGGGCCAGGCCGCCGGAGGAGATATTGCTCAGCACGGCGGGCAGCGTCTTCAGGCTCTCGTCGTAAACATAGGAGACGCCGGTGGCGTTCCAGAAGGATTGGAAGGTGAAAATCACCAGGGTCAGCCACGCCGGCTTGACCGCCGGCATGACAATGGAGCGGAACATGCGGTACTCGCTCGCGCCGTCGATGCGGGCGGCCTCCAGCACCGCGTCGGGAATGGCGGACTCCATGAACTGCATCATCAGGAAAACGCCCAGGGTTGTGGCGAGAGGCGGCAGCAGCAGCGCCCAGTAGGTGTTGATCATGCCCAGCTCGGAGATGATAATATACTGGGGGATGCTGGTGACCTCCGAGCGGAAAAGCAGGGCCCAGACAATCAGCGCCGATATAAACGCCTTGCCGGGGAAACGATGCTTGGACAGCGGGAACGCCGCCATGGAAGCGATGAAAATATAAACGACCGTGCCGGCAGCCGCAATAAACAAGCTGTTGAAAAGATAGCGGGACAGCGGCACCCAGAGATTCTGGCAAAGCTGGTATACCTGAATGTAATTGTCGAAGGTTGGGTTCCTGACAAAGAAGCGGGGCGGATAAGCGAAGATCTCGTCCATCGGCTTCACGGACTGGATGAGCGAATAGACAATCGGCAGGGCCATAAACGCGCCGATCAGAATCAGGAACAAGGCGATGGCCAGGGTTCCGCCCAGCGACCGGGAGAGCTTGACGCCGCTTTTTCCCCGTTTCATTTTGTGCAGGCTCAGCACTTTCTGCATAACTCGTCGCCTCCTCCCCGTCAGGTCAGTTTGCGCAGGGCCTTCTGGATGAGGACCCATGACAAAAGCATAATGGCAAACAGAACGACGGCAATCGCCGATGCATAGCCCATTTCAAACCGGATGGTGCCGTAATCGAGCATATGCAGCAAAATGGTGTGGGTGGAATAGTTGGAGCTTGGGAAGCCGGTGATCGACGCGCTCTGGTAGCCGACCGCGAAGGCGCTGGAAATGGACATTACGGCGCCGAACAAAAGCTGCGGCACCATCTGCGGGAGGGTGACATACCAAAGCTCCTGAAAGCGGTTGCGCACGCCGTCGATGGCGGCCGCCTCGAAATAGCTGCGGTCGAGCGACTGCAGCCCCGCCACAAAGGACAGGAACCCGGCGCCAAGGCTCAGCCAGATAATGACGATCAGCACGACGTAGAAGCTGTAGGAGGAATCGGTCAGCCACTGGATCGGGTCGTTGATGATGCCGATGCCGATCAGCGCCGAATTGACAAGCCCCTTGGAATCGGTGCTGAAAATATACGTCCAGATGTAATACACATTGCCGGCCAGGGTCGGCACATACATGACCAGGGTCAGCAGCCAGCGGATGCCGCGGTTGAGCTCATTGATCAGCCACGCCACCACAAAGCTCAGCACATAACCCACCGGGCCGGTAATCACGGCGAACACCAGGGTGTTTTTAAGCGCCGTGACGAACACGTCGTCCTCCAGGAACATGCGGATGTAATTGTCCACTCCGACAAACTGCGGCACCTGCAGCATGTTGAAGGACGTGAAGCTCAGCGCCACGGAGGCGACGACTGGGATGACGACGAATACCAGAAACAGCAGCAGGAAGGGCGCCATCAGCACATAGCTGGCGCGGGCGTCCCACATCTGCCGGAGGATCGGTACCCTGGCGCCGTCTTTTTCCTTGCGTTTGAAAGCCATGTTTACCATCCTCCCTTCTCAGTCGTCCAGATGGAATTCCTGCCGCTTGCGGGTGATTTCCGCGTTCATATCCTTGTTGTAGGTGTTGAGCGCACGAACCGGGTTGTAATCCTCGTCCACCACGGCGCGGAAGGCGTTGGTCAGGCAGCGGGAGATAAAGTAGTTTCCGGGGATCTGCATGATATCCGTGACTTCCTCCCACTGGGAGAGGAGCGCTTCCTTCTCCGAATCGTTCCAGCCGAGGTTGTTGAACGCCTCGATATTGGCGGCGTCGTAGCGGGCCAGCACGCCGAGAGAAGCCTCCAGCTCGGTGCCGTAGTTCGTCTGAGCCTCTCCGCCGGCCCACCATTTCAGGAATTCCCAGGCGGCCTCTTTATCCTCACAGTCGCTGAGCATCACCGCGCCGGTGCCGGAAGCCGTCTCGGCGCGCGAAACGGATCCGTCCTCCTGAACGGTGCCCGGAACCGGCACCATCGCCCACAGGCCCCGGATTTCCGGAGCGGCCGCCGTGAGCTGATTGTACGTCGTGTACGTCATAATCCCCATCGGCATTTCGCCGGTGCGGAACCGGTTGTAAAAGTCGAAGGTGCGGTCCAGCCCGTATTCGGTATACAGCTGGGTCCAGGTTTCAAACGCGGTGTACGCCGCCTGCGTGTCGAACGCCGTCCGGGTCAGGTCGTCGGTGTAATAAGTGCCGCCGTTTTGAAGCAGGATTTTGTCGAAAAAGGAAATACCGGAGGAAAGGCCGGCGTTCGCCGTATTGGTCTCCAGCACGCCCACGCCGAGGTTGTTCTTCTGCAGCACCTCGACCGCCGCATAGAACTCCTCCCAGGTTTCCGGCGGCTCCAGCCCCAGCTCCCCGAAAATGTCGGTGCGGTAGAACAGCATGTCGAAATTCTGGGTTTCCGGGACGGCGTAGACGCCGCCCTCATAAATATAGGGAATCCAGGCGGATTCCTGGAAATTGTCGTAGATCTCGTCGAACCCTTCCAGAGAAGAAAGCTCCGCCAAGGCGCCCCGCATGGCAAGGTTGACCGGCGTGTCCCGCGGCGTGAAAAGGGCGATATCCGGGCCCTGTCCCGCCAGGGTGGCCTGCACCAGCGTGGAGGCGGAGGTGGTCGCCGCGGTGGAAACAATGCTCATCTGCACGTCAATGCCGGTGTTCGGGGTAAAATCATTGTCGATCAGATTCTTGAGGAGCTGCGCCTGGTCGCGGCCGCTGGAAACCCACACCTCAATGGTGGAACGGACGGCCGTCCCGTCGCTGTCGGCCGAGCTGCTGATGGAATTGTAATCCTCGACAAAGGAGGCGATAAAGCCCTGCACGCCGTACTGGAGCTCCGCCCAGAAGCCGGCGCCGACGCTCGGCAGCTCTTCCTGCGCGGAAACAACGATGTAATCGAGCTCCAGCGGCTGCGAGCTGAAGGTCAAGATCAGCGAGCCCAGCGATTCCAGGTTGGTTTTAAAGCGGGAAATCCGGTTGGGGATGTTCAGCGGCTTATCCAGGAACTGCTGAAGCATCGCGCTCATTTCCGCAATGACCGACGCCTCCGAACCGCCCGTGCCGGTGATTTCAATGACCTGCCGGTAAAGATCGTCCAGCACCGCTTTGGCATCCACAATCTCCTGCTCCAGGCCCGGGATTTCATCCATCAGGTAAAAAGTCCGGTACCGGTCGGGAGACGTGCCGGTAATCATGATGATGCTGCGGTATATGCTGTTGAGGTCGAGCACCGCCTCGTTGAGGTTCCGGAGCACCTCGCCCATCGGGCCGGCCGGCACCTCGAGCTTGAGCTCATGCCGTCCCTCCGTCAGATAAAACAGATACGGGGTTTCCCCGTCGCCCAGCGTTTCCATATACCAATTCATCCGGTAGGGAAACGCGATATTCTTCACCTCTTCGAAGGGGATCTCCCCGTCTATGTAAAGGGTGCGGTATGACTGGATGCCCTGCTGATAATTCTGCCTCGCCTTAAAGGAGATGGCGTACCACCCGTCCTGCGGCACCTCGATTTCCCAGCTGATCCACTGTCCCTGCTGTCCCCAGTTGGACTGGCCGATGGTGTTGTACCGGATCTTGGAATAGTGGCTGGGGCTGGTCGCGACGCTGGAGCGGTCATACGTCGGATACAGCATGGAGCTGGATTTCTGATAGGCCCTCTCCGCTTCATAAAGCTGGATGTAGGCCGATGCCTCCTCGGCGCCGGCGCTGTAGCTTTCATAGGATGGAAGCGTTTCCTCCGGCTCCAGCGTCACCCCGCCGATCAGCATGGACTCCTGATAATAGGTAAAGGTGAGGGTGTGCTCGCCGGCGGTGAAATAAAACGCATAGGGGTCGTCGTAATAGCCGTCGGTGTTCATCAGCCTGCGGGTGCTCCAGGCGGGAACCTCTTCCTGGCTCGGCCGCAGTTCATTTCCCTGGGAATCCTGCTCGATCTCCCCCTCGTCCCGATAGATGCGGGAAAGGGTGATTTTTTCCGCCTCTGTAAAGGGATACGCGCCGTCGACCATCAGCCCGAAGACGATTTCCTTCGACTTGCCGGGAAGGCTGTAATAATCCAGGGCGAGACGGTAAACCCCCGCCTGCTCCACGCGGAACGCAAGCGAAACGCTTTTGGCTTCGGCGCCGAGCAGGACGCCGTCCCGCCCATCCTCCTCCCGCACGGTCGGGTCGGCAAAATCCCCGACGGACAGCGCCAGAGAATTTTCCGGCCGGGCTTCGCCGGCATGGGCCGAATAATATTCATTATAGCCGGGTATACCCCCGGAAGCGGTTTCCTTGTCGGAGGAAACCGCTTCCGCAGGAGGCGCCTCCTGCGGGGATTCCGAATCGGCGAAGGCCGGAATGGCGGAAGCCGAAGCCATGAGGAGCAATGCCAGGAGCCCGGCCGCGAACCTATATCCAAACTGTCGTATTCTCATACCGGCTATCTCCCTTAAAGTCAATTACCCGTTTACCTATATACCTGTTTACCCGTTGCGTTTTTTCAAAAATTCCTTGAAATACACGCCCCAGAACGGCGTCGGTTCGAAATCCTCCAGATTTTTGATAAGGGACGGGCCGGCGGTGTCGTGGAAATCCCAGGCGGTGATGTGGTATCCGTTCTTTTCCACCCAATCAAGCAAGCGCGGCACCCAGACATGGCTGGGCTCCCTCTGCGGCCCTTCATAGACCTCCACATCCTCGCCATAGTGGCCGCATTCGCCGATGAGAATTGGATAACGGTCGGCCACTACGGTGACCAGCTCGTCCCAGTTGTCCAGCCGCTTCCAGGGATACTCGTGCGAGTCGAGCATCAGGCCGTTGCCCCCGCAGTCGTCGATGACATAGCCCTTCGCCACGCCGTCCAGCTCATAGCCCCAGTCGAGGCCGGCGACGATCGCGATGTTTTTCGCGCCCACGGCGCGCACGGTGCGGACCATTTCCTGCAGGCCCGGCACCTGATAGGTGATGCGCTGCAGCTCCGGCTCCCCGGACTCGTCCCGCATGATCTGGTTGCCGACGTTCTGCGGCGCGTATTCGACCGTTACCTCGCCGCCGTCACGCCAGCATTCCCAGGAAACCTTGAACGGCTCGTTGAAGATACCGAACAGCACATTCGGGTGGTTTTTGAAGCGCAGGGCGATGTTCTTCCAGAACACCAGGGAATTCATATCCGGCATATTGCCGCTGATGAACTCGCCCCAGGAACCGCAGTTGCTGCGGTGCAGGTCGAGGATCACGTATTTTTTCCGTGCGGCGACCTCCTCCACGATCTTGTCCACCATCGCCCGGTAGCGCTCGCCCGATTCATCCTCCCCGCGCTGGTCGCCGCCGAAGCCGAACCATTTGTCCTGCGACAGCGGCAGGCGGATGGTATTGGCATGCCAGTCGTCCAGGGCGACCTGCACCGTGCGCACCAGCTTGTCGGGGTTGCACATCCATTCGAGCGAGGAGCAGTTCACGCCGGTCAGCAGAACCGCTTCCCCCCGCCTGTTGTACAGTCTGTTTCCCTCCACCCGGAGCTCCAGATCGGCGTTTTCGTTTCGATAAAGCTCAAACATAACGGCACCTCATCGCTTTCCCAGATTTTTGTCGATCAGCGCGCGGCGCTGCCGCACGCAGTCGGCGGAACGCAGCGCATCCTGCGGGGTGTGGAAGACATAATCGACCAGCCTGGCGGTGGTAGTGGTCGCGACATGCATCCTCGTGTCGGACGAGGCGTAGTAGATAAAGACCTCGCCCTTTTCATTGACCGCCGCGCCGTTGGTAAACAGCACATTGGGCACATCGCCCGTCCTCTCCTCGCCGAACGGAGCGAGAAGATAGCCGCCCGGCTCCGCGATCACCCGGAACGGATCCTCCAGCGACGTAGCGAAGGCATACAGCACGTACCGCAGCCCCGCCGCCGTGTTGCGCACGCCGTGCGCGATATGTATCCAGCCCGCCTCGGTTTTGATCGGAACGGCGCCGGCGCCGTTCTTGGCCTCGCAGATGGTGTGATACCGCCGGCAGCTCAACTGGCGTTCCTCCCCGATAAAGGGATGCTCGATGTCGTCGCACAGCCCCAGGCAGATGCCTCCGCCGGCGCCCGCCTCGATGAAATCGTCCTGCGGGCGGGTGTAAAAGGCATATTTCCCGTCGATGAACTCCGGATGCAGGACACAGTTGCGCTGATGAGAGGAGGACGCGGTGCGCAGGTTGTCCAGCCGTTCCCAGTGGATCAGGTCCCTTGTGCGGACAATGCCGGTGGAAGCCCGGGCGGCGGCCAGACTGGAGGAAGCGGTGTCCTTGCTTTCGCTGCAGAATACGCCGTACAGCCAGCCGTCCTCATGCGGCGTAATCCGCATGTCGTACACGTTGGTTTCCTCCGGGCAGGTGTCCGGAAGGTCCACCGGATAATCCCAGAAGCGGAAGCCGTCCACCCCGTTGTCGCTTTCCGCCACGGCAAAAAAGGATTTGCGGTCAACCCCTTCCACCCGGGCGACCAGGTAGTATTTCCCGTTTCTGTACAGCGCGCCGGAATTGAACACCGCGTTGATTCCCAGGCGCTCCATGAAATACGGATTGCTCTGCTCGTCGAAGTCATATTTCCACGCGGGCGGGATATGATCGCGGGTGAGCACCGGATTCACATAACGATCAAAAATCCCGTTATAGAACGCGCTTTTTTCATTTTTCTTCCGGAGCAGGTGCTCATACCGCGCCAACACCATAGCCTTGTTTTCTTCGAACATACCGATCTGCTCCCATACCTTAACATTATCCCTCTGGATTTCGTCTTCATTGTAGCACGGGCCGCCGGGTAAATACTTTTGTTTTTTTAACATTGTGCCGTCATACCGAAAAGAATGGATTAAAAAATCAAAATAAATGCGAAAATCGCAGACCAATTTCCATTTTTCACCTCTCCGTCGGCATCCGCAAAGAAATACCGCGAATTATTGGAAAGAAATTATTGACTTTTTCAACGTCCCTTTGTAATATCAAAGAAGAGGATTGTTTTCTATCCAATAATTCCGATAATTCCGGCGCGCTTTCGTACGTTTTTAAGCCCTCTTCCTTTGCTAATATTTGCACCATGTTAATTTTTAGAAATTATTTTGGGAGGTATGCAAATGCACTCCGTCATTCACGACAGTGATTACATGGATATGGAAATCGGGATGGCTTATCGTTTTTTGAACAACCGGAGCGTCCTGACCGAAATGCACGCGCACAATTACTACGAATATTTCATCATCACCGCGGGCGAGATTTACCACATTGTCAACGGCAAAACCACCCTGCTGCGCACCGGCGACGCCGTGTTTATCCGGCCGGACGACTGCCACAAATACCGCATTGCCGAGGCGGGGGAATGCGATATGATCAACGTCAGCTTCCGCACCCTGCATTTCGATAACGCCGTCCGTTTCTTTGACAGCCCGCTCACCGACCGGCTGCTGGAGGGAAAGGAACCGCCCACCATCACCCTGAACGCGGCGCAGATCTCTTCCCTCAAGAAAAAGCACACCATGCTCAACGTAAGCCCGTCGAAAAACAGCCTGGTCGTCCAGCTTAAAACCCTGCTGATCGACGTGCTGATGGTTTTTCTGGCGGACTACGAACAGCAGAACCTCCACTCCGAAAACTTCCTGCTTTCGGTCCTGGCAATGATGAACACGCCGGAGAATATAGAGGAGGGGGTGCCCGCGCTGGTGCGCATTTCCGGGTTCAGCCACGGCCATCTCTGCCGGCTGATGAAAAAGGAGATGGGCACCACGCCGGTGAAATATGTCAACAACCTGCGCCTGCAGTATGCGGCCAACCTGCTGACCTCCACCACAAAGGACATCCTGTCGATTTCGGTGGAGCTGGGCTTTTCCTCCCTGAGCCATTTCATCACGATCTTCAAGCAGAAATACGGCATCTCTCCTTCGAAATACCGCAGCGCCTACAGCAATATCCACATCTGGAAATAACGGCGGCGTTTTCCGCCCCGCCGGCACATGGATTTTCATTTTCCGACCGATTCTGCCCCAAAAATTGACCTCCTGCTTGTATTTTACAGCAGGAGGCCGATTTTTTCATTATGCGTTTTATGGAAGGGAATCCGGCAGCTTCTGGAGAAAGGAACCCTTTCCCCGCCGTCTCCCCTTCCGGCCGGCGTCAGCCGTTTCAGCACCCGGCCGGCGGAACGTTGAAGGCGGACAGCCGCAGCCCCCCGGTATGGCTGACGGAGACGATGCGGCTTTCCCCCGCGTCCAGCCAGAACATGCCGCTGTCGCAGGTGAACGACGTGTCGTGCGCGGGGCATTCCACCAGCACGCCCGCCGCGGGCACGGCGCCGGTATTGATGATCTCCACCCGTCCCCCGCCGCACGGCTTCGCTTCCAGGGAGGTTGGAGGCAGCGTCTTCAGGCAGCCCGGCTTTTCCCGGTAATTCTGCCAATAGAAGGTGTCGTCCTGTTCCACGCCTTCCACCCGCAGACGCACATGGAGGAAAAGAGGCGCCTGCGCCGCCTGCCCGGCGGACAGCCGGACCTCCCCGGCCGCCGTGACCGCGCCGGAGGGGACGGCCGCGTGAACCTCCTGATGAAGGAGGCGGAGCGCGCCGTCGAACACGCGGACCACAATCTCGCACGGCTTTCCCGCAGCGGCCCCGTTGTCGTCAAGCAGTACGACCGGATAGGCGGCCGCCGCGTGGATGGAGCGGATGACCAGCATCGCGTGCAGCGGCGCGTAAGCCTGCTGCAGCACATAATAGGAGGTTTTCTGCACGCCGTAATAATCCAGCGTGGACCAGGAACAGGCGGGGTATACGTCGGTCAGCTTGTAATAACAGATTCCCGCTGCCTGCGGCCAGTCGGCGCGGGCCGCCTCCAGCGTGTGCCGTATGGCGGTGGACTGCGCCATCTGGGTGCCGAAAATGAAATCGTCAATGCTGCGGATCTCCCCGAACTCCTCCGCCCGGCGGAGAAGATGGTCCATGTCGTTGTAATTTTCCGGCCAGCGGAATTCGTTGAAGCGGGGGGTGTGGTAGTTGAAGGCGGTCTTCGCCTCCGGGTCCCAGAGGTGCCGCTCCTCCTCCGGGATGTACCGGTACACGCTCTCCCGGTTGGGGCAGGAGGCCATGCCGAACTCCCCGATAAACGGCGCGCGGAGGTTCAGCGCCGCGTCCATCTCCTCCATCTCCCAGAAGGTGCTGTAGCTGTGCAGCGATCCGCCGTAAGGAGACGTGCGGTGGAACGGGCGGGTGCCGTCCAGCTCAAAGGCGATCCGCGCGAGCGCCTCCATCGCCGGGCCGTCGGCCTGCGCCGATTCATTGCCGCCCGCCCATTGGACCAGACTCGGGTGGTTGCGCAGCCGCACTGTGTGGATACGCGCCGTTTCCACCAGCGCCTCCATCGGCTGCAGCTTCTGGCTGTCCCAGCAGGTGGGCCATTCCTGCGACACCATCAGCCCCAGCTCGTCACATTTTTGGTAAAAGTAATCGCTTTCGGGCATGCCGCCGCCCCAGGCCCGCAGGAACTGCAGATTCTGCGCCTTGGCGAGGGAAAGGAACCGGTCGTACCGCCCGTCGGGGAAACGGAGCAGCGCGTCGGTGGTGCACCAGTTGGTCCCCTTGACAAAGAGGGGGCGGCCGTTGACCGTCAGCGTCCAGTTGTACAGGTCTTCCCGCGGCCCCTGCGGCAGGGGCTGCATATCGACCTGGCGGATACCGGTCACCTCGCGAAACACCTGCGTGAGATCCCCCTGTGGCTCCACGGCGGTGACGACCTCGTACAGCGGCTGGCCGCCATAGCCGTTGGGCCACCACAGCCGGGCGTCGTTCACGGTAAAGGTATAGCGCAATACCGTAGCGTCATCCCGCGCCGTAAACAGGGCGGCGAAATGCTGGCTCTCGCCGGCAAAATTGTGCGGCTTCACCTGTATGCGCACCCGCCCCTGTCCCCGGCCGGCCAGCCGGATGCAGACGGTCAGCCGGCCGGTGCGGTAATCGCTGGTGACAATCAGCGGCCGTTCGGCGGCAAGGCGCGGCGTTTCCCGGATGGAAACCGGGGCCCAGATGCCGCGGGAAGGGATGCAGGCGTAATGCCAGCCGTAAACGCAGTTGACCACCACGCCGTATTTCCAGCCCTCGTCGTGGTCGGCATAGGCGGAATACGGGCGGGGGTCCGCCGGCGCGTTCTCCACCTTGACAATCAGGACATTGTGCTTTTTCAACAGCCCGCCGACTGGGAATTCCGGGCCGCCGAACATGCCGATATGCCCGCCCAGGAAATGGCCGTTCAGCCAGAATACCGCATTGTAGCACACCCCGTCGAAACAGAGGCGAGGGGCGGCGAAATCGCCGTCCACCTCAAATTCCCGCCGGAACCACCACGTTTTGTAGCTGTTCTCCCGCGCGAGCTTGTCGTTCTTTCCAAACAGCGGGTCGGGGATGACCCCGTTCTCATACAGGATGGTATGCACGGTGTTCGGGATCCGCGCCGGCAGCGCGCCGTCCCAGACGGCCGCCGGGTCGGTGCGTTCAGCCACCGTGCCGCCGTCGATCATCTCCCATCCGGCGCCGTCGAGCGAAAGCACCCGAACGCCGTCGGCCGGCAGCGTTCCGCCGGGACAGGGTTCCAGCGTCACCGCCGGCCCTTCGAACGGCGCGGGAGCAGGCGCCCAGAGGGCCTTCTCCTTTTGGTCAAGCGATTGTCCATTCATAGCCGTTGCTCCGGCGGCCGCCGCCGGATTCCTCCTTCCCAAGCATAAAACGGTGCAGCCCGCCGGGCGGCTTTTGCCGCGCCGGCGGACCGGACCGCCCGAACCCGGCGGTTATTTGCCGGCCAGCCGCGCCTTCAGTTCCTCGACGATGGTCACGCCCGCGCTGGTGCCGATGCGCTCGGCCCCCGCCTCAATCATGGCCAGGGCCTCGTCCAGGGTGCGGACGCCGCCGGCCGCCTTCACCTTGACGGCGTCGCCGACCATGGACTTCATCAGCCGCACATCCTCCGCCGTGGCGCCGACCGCGACGCCCGGCGCGGGGGTACCGAAGCCGGTGCTGGTCTTGATAAAATCGGGCCTGACCTTCAGGGCGATCCGGCACAGCGTCTTTTTCTCCTCGTCGGTCAGGTAGCAGTTTTCAAAAATCACCTTCGAAATCTTCCCATGCTCCCGGCAGATTCCCACGATCTGGCGCATCTCCTCCTCCACATAGGCGAGGTCGCCGCTCTTGAGCTTGACGAGGTTGACCACATAATCGATTTCGTCCGCGCCGTCCGCAATCGCCTGCCGCGTTTCAAACACCTTGTCCTCGATCGTGGTCTGGCCAAGCGGGAAGCCGATCGCCGCGCCGACGTGCACCTTGCTATCCCGGAGGATGTTTTTGCAGAACTTCACCGGCGCGGAATTGATGGCGACCATGGCAAAGCCGTATTCGTCGCTCTGCCGGCAGAAGGCTTCAAAATCCGCTTCGGTAACGTAGGCTTTCAGCAGGGTCTGATCAAAATACCGGGCCAGCGCTTCCGGGGTAAGGTTGGTTTTCATATTGTCCGTCTCCTTTTATTCAAAAATCTGATAGGGAATGTCCATCAATTCCGCCACCTGGACCAGGTCCTGCACACAATCTCCGTACACCCCATGGATATGGTTGCAGGGGAAGCGGCGGATGAACTCGTCCGCCGACACCCGAAGCCGGGTAAAGGCGCAGGGCCAAGAGGGGGTGGTCGTCGCGCCCATGGCGAGCATTTCCTCCCGGGGGAAGCTGACGAATTCGCCGGGGACGATGGTCAGGTAATAGCCGCCGTTCTTCCGGGCGAGGCGGGCCAGGGTGACCCTGCCGGCTTTGGCAAAGTGATGGACCGACGCGCCGCCGGCCGGGTAATCATCGGTTTCCGGCAGGAGGGAAACCTCCCGCAGGTTGACCGCCGGGTCCATGGACGCGCCGGCGAAATAGGTGGCATGGGTGCCGGAATTGGAAAAGAACCACACGTCGTGCGCCGCGTCGTAATGCCGCACATCCGCAAACAGCACCGGCATGCCGGTCAGATGCTTGAAGATCTGCATGGTCAGCGCGCCGTCCATGTCGCTTTCGGTCGCAGCGACGGTCGGTTCCTTCGGGCCGTCCCAGTCGTAAGGGTCGTTGAGCAGCGCCTCGGCCACATCCATGGTGCAGTAGCGGTCGGTGAGGTCGCCGTGCGCCTTGATGCCGACAAAGTCAAGCCCCCGCTCCTCAATGATCCGGCGCAGGCCCAGATAGGAGCGGATCTGCGTCTTCAGCTTTTCCGGGGTGAGCACGCTGCCGTCGTAGGCGATCTTCCCCACATACCGGGTCAGCCAGTCAAACCCGCGCTCCACTTCGGCCGCGTCGGCGGCGTCGCCGGCGCGGATGATGTCGTCCTGCTCGATGTTCTCCACATCGATGCCGAACTGCTTCTGCCACTGCTCGAGATTGGCCACGGCGGTATACATCCCCAGCGGACGGCCGCCGAAATTGCCGAAGGTCAGCCCCCGGAGCCGGGACACCGCCGCCGCCGCTTTGAGGAAGGACACCATCCTGCCCTTGACCGCTTCGTCCGCGATGTCCCCCCACAGCCGGGCGTATTTGACGCCGAGCTGGTCAAGCGACCCGGCCGCGGCAAGCATCCCGACCATCCCGCATTGGGACGGGTGCAGATTGGAAAACAGCAGGTAGGGCCCGGGCGCAAAGTTCTGCGCCACCACCGTAAACTGGGGATAGCACCAGATGGTATAGTTGAAGATGGTGACCTCCACCCCGCTTTCCCGCAGACGGACGGCCTCCTCCTTCGCCACGGTGTTGGAATTGAGGATGCGGGTTCCCTCCACCACCTCGAAAAGGCCGGTTTCGGTCAGCGCCGCCGCGATGGCGTGCTGCTTGTCGAAATTGAGCTGCTTATATTCCTCGTGCAGGTAAATGCGCCCGTCGGACATGGTCAGCAGCCCGACCCGTATTTTCTTCATTGCCGTTCTCTCCTTTATCCATATTTCTCAAAACGTTCCGCCCGTTCAGCCCTCAAGCCCGCGCCGGACAAACGCGGCAGCCTCCGCCGCCAGCCGGTCCATTTCCGCGTCGTCCGCGCCGCCGCCGATGTCACGGAATATCTTGATATCCTTCCCAACCTGGCCGCCCATGCGGATAAACGGCTCCATCACCACCGCGCCGGTATAATCGATGTCGCGCAGCGCCGAAAAGATTTCCCGCCAAGGCATCCGGCCGGTGCCGGGTGTTTTGCGGTTGCACTCGCCGATATGGAAATGGCCCAGCACCCCTTTGGCCGACCGGATCGCGTCGCCGAGGGAATCCTCCTCAATGTTCATATGGAAGGTATCGAGCAGCAGCTTGGCCGCCGGGCTCTCCAGCTCCCTGAGGTAGGCCACCCCCTCCGCCGCGCAGTTGAGGATGCACTGCTCAAACCGGTTGACAACCTCCAGGCAGTAGGCGATGCCGTAATCCTCCGCCTTTTTGAGAATCTCCCGCAGCGAAACCAGCGAGCGCTCCCGCGCCGCCATCTTGTAATCGTAATCCGCCGCGATCCGGATGGGCCAGTACGCATAGTTGATGCCCGAAAAAACGTGGCTGCCGATCTCGTGGATGCAGTCCAGAACCGTGCCGACGTATTTCACCCCTTCGCGCCGCACCGACTCGTCGGGAGAGGATACGTCGTGCGCCGGGTCAAGCCCCATGCAGCAGGTCAGCTGAATCCCTTCCGCCTCCGCCTCCTCCCGCAGGGCGCGGCGGGCGGCGGCGGTCATTTCAGGCAGGGCCCCGGCGGCCACCTCCAGCGTGTCAAAGCCGAGCTTCTTCACCTTTTTGACGTAGGGCAGGAAATCCGCCGACCATTCCCGCTCCCAAAAGGCATAGTAAATACCCACGCGATTCATCCGTTATCCGTCCTTTCTCCGTAAAACCGGTTCAGGCGGCAGGCGGCGCTTCAAACCGTCTCCACCACAATTTCCATCGCCCGCAGCTTCTGCAGCACCTCCGGGTCGGCCTGCCGGTCGGTGACCACCGCATCCAGGTCCCTGAGCTCGCCGAACTTGGCGAAGCTCTGCGTGCCGAATTTGGAGCTGTCGCAGAGCAGGATGACCTGGTTGCCCATTTTCATCAGGTTTTTCTTCACCGCAGCCTGCTCGATGTCCGGCGTGCAGAGTTCCCCGGCGGCATTGACCGAGTTGGTCGCCAGAAACGCCTTATCCACCGCCAGGGATTGCAGCACGCTGTTGGCGATCGCCCCCACCGTGCAGGAAAAGCCCCGGCGCACCTGCCCGCCGGCCAGGATGACCGACACCCCTTCGCTGTCCTCCAGCGTCCGGGCGATCGCCAGGTCGGGAGTAACGACCGTCAGCTTCTTTTTGCCGGCGAGCGCCCGGGCAAAGTAATAGGTGGTGGTGCCGGTGTCCACCGCGATGGTGTCCCCGTCCTCCACCAGCTCCGCCGCCGCCCGGCCGATAGCGATTTTCCGTTCCCGGTTGGCCACGTCCTTTTCCACCGAGGTCGGCTCGAAATTGATCTTGGTTCCGGCGATCGCCCCGCCGTGAGTGCGCCGGAGAAGCCCCTGCTTTTCCAGCTCGTTCAAATCGTTGCGGATGGTGGCCGGGGATACCCCGAACGTCTCGCACAGCTCGTTCACAAGCAGTTTTTTCTGCTTGCGCAGAAGCTGGAGAATCCGGTTCTGCCGTTCCTCCGCAAACATCGGCTCCGCTGCCATGCCGTTCCCTTCCCTTCCCTTTTGTTCCCTGCCTTTTCCTGCCTTTTCCCGCCGCTTCCTGCCGTCTACCTTCCCCGTTTCCGCGGGGCGTTCAGTCCCGGCAGAGCGCGCCGATCTGTTCCAGCCGCCGCCGGTAGCGCGCCGCCCCCTGCGCATACGCCGCAGACCTGGCCCCGTCCGCCCGGGTCAAGGCCCCTTCCTCCGGGTAAGCGGCGCAGAGTTCCGCCAGCGGACGGTCCGCATAGCCGCAGCCGCACGCGGCGATCAGCGCGCAGGCCGGCGGCGCCGTGTCGCCGTTTTTGAGCGCCTGATAGTCCACGCCGAGCACATCCGCCTTGATTTGGGCGAACACCGCGCTCTTCGCGCCCCCTCCCGCCCCGCGGACCGTTTCCAGCTCCGTGATGCAGCCGTTCTCCCGGAGAATCCCCAGATAGCTTTGGTACTCATAGGCCACAGACTCCAGGATGCTGCGGTACAGCAGGCCGGGATAGGGGGAGCCGCGCAATCCGAGGAACGCGCCGCTGACATCGTTGTCCAGCGGGCAGGTCCGGCCCGAAAAATGCGGGATAAAGGTGATGCCGCCGCAGCCGGGGGCCTCCCGCTCGGCCAGCCCGTCCAGCTCCCGCAGGCTTTTCCCGCACAGCGAAGCAAACCATTTCAGGCAGATGCCGCCCCCGCTGATATAGGCAAGGGGTATGTACAGTCCCTCGAGAACGCTGCGGGCAAAGAGGATGGTCTTATGCCGGACATCCGGTGCAAAGCGGTCGGTGCCGCAGGCAAAGACCGACGCGGTGCCGGCCACGTCGTAGGCCAGCCCCGCGCGGGTTACCCCGGCTCCAAGGCTGGACGCCGCGGTGTCGCCGCAGCCCGCGACCACCTTCACCCCGTGCGGCAGCCCGCAGGCGTCGGCATACGCATCGCGAACAACGCCGACCACCTCCTGCGGGGAGACGATGCGGGGCAGCTTTTCCTCCGCAACGCCGAAGCGGCGCAGCAGCTCGCTGTTAAACCGCCGGCCGGCGTTATCGGAAAAGCTGTTGAAATGCAGAAAGGTATAATCCATGAACGCTTCGTCCGCCCGCAGGCCGCACAGCTTTCCGGCGACATAGCCGTTGGGCATGACGAACTTGGCGGCGCGGGCATAGACATCCGGGCGCTCCCCCTTCCACCAGAGAAGCTTGGAAGCGTGCGCATTGATGACCGGCCCGCCGCTGGAACGGATCGCCTCCTCCTCCGCCTGCCGGCGGATGGCCTCCGTATACGGCGCACAGCGGGTATCCAGCCAGGAATCCAGCGGCGTCACCGCCTCAAAATCCGGCCCGACGCCGACGATTCCCGCCATTTGGGAATCCATGCCCACGGCGGCAACCACGCCCCCCGCCCGGTCCGCCTGTCCGGCCACCGCGCGGATGGTATGAAGCACCGAGGAAAACACGCGATCCGGCTCCTCGTACACGCTGCCGTCCCCCGGCCGGACCAGCCGGGACGCTTCAAATGCATCGGCCAGTATCCGGCCGTTCCGGTCGCACAGCACCGCCTTGGTGCCCTGCGTGCCGATGTCGATTCCAATAAACAGCGGCTGACGCATGCTGCGCTCCTTTCCCCCGGTGCGGCCCGGGGATTTTCTTTTTTCATCCGCGCAACGCGTGCGCGGCCGTTCCTACGGCATGGTTACGACGGTTTTCAGCCCCTCGCCTTTCCGCGCCATTTCCAGGCCCCGGAGGATTTCGGCCAGCGGCAGCCGCGCCGTAATCAGCGGCCGCACGTCCAGCACGCCCGCGGTGATGTAGCCGAGGGTCTTCCGGTACTGCGCAAGGCTGGCCCGCGTGGTGCCGGAGACGATGAGCTGCTTGTAATGGATGAGGTTGGTATCAAGCGGCACCGGCTGCCGGCCGGCCGGGACGCCGCCGAAGAAGATTACCCGGCCGTTCACCGCGGCCAGCTCCAGCGCCTGGGTCTGCACCGCGGGGACCGGGCAGGCGGTAATCACCACGTCGCATCCCCTTCCGCCGGTCTGCCGGGCGATTTCCTCCCCGACCCGATCCGGCAGGGTGACCACCTCCGGATACAGCGCCTTCACCGCCTCCAGGCGGGATTCCAGCACGTCGCTGACGAACACCCGGCCCGCTCCGGCCATGCGCGCCAGCGCCGCATGCATAATGCCGATCGGCCCGGCGCCGAAAATCAGGACAAAATCTCCCGGGCGGATGTCCGCCCGCTCAAAGCCGTTGCACACGCAGGACAAGGGCTCGTTCACCGCCGCCTCCTCAAAGGAGACCGCGTCGTCCAGCACGGCGACGTTGCCGCCCCGCACCGCCGCTTCCGGGATGACGCAGTATTCGGCAAAGGCCCCGTTGAGGTTGATGCCGAGCGCCTTATACTCCGGGCAGAGATGGCCGTCGCCGCGCACACAGCTGTCGCAGATGCCGCAGCCCATGTTGGGCGCCACCGCCACCCGCTGGCCTACCGTATAACCGGCGACCCCGGCGCCAACCTTCTCGATCACCCCCGCGACCTCATGGCCCAGGATGCAGGGGTGCTGCCCGTCAATTCCCTTGGCCCCGTTGACAAACATCCGCACGTCGGTCCCGCAGATGGCGGCCGCCCGGACCCGGAGCAGGATTTCCTGCCCGCCGATTTCAGGAACGGGGATTTCCTCCAGGCGGATGTCCCCCGCCCCGTACATTTTTGCTGCCAGCATGGCGCGCTTCCTCCTTCACTGTATTACATCAGCCGGTCGCCGTCAATACGGACAATCCGTTTTTCCCGGATAGACAGGTTGCCGGCGTTCACGGTGAGCACCGCCATCTTGCCGTCGTAGGCGGTGACCGGCGGGTCGCTGTCCTCCAGAATCGCCCGGGCGAACGCCTTGTCCTCCTCCAGATACGCGTCGCGGAACAGGTATTTCCAACTGTTCATGTATTCCTCCGACCGGAGCATGTTCGAGGAGCACAGGGTCACGGCGTCCTCCCTGGTCTGGCCGAGATAAATGCACCCCTTGGTGCCGAGGATTTCGGCCCGCGCGTCGTACCCGTACAGCACCCCCTGCGCGCCGTCGATCAACCCCTGGCAGCCGTTGGCGAACGAACCGTTGAGCACCACGTTGTCATAAAAGTCCGGGAAATCCTCCCTGGCGTCGGGACAGCGGTAATTGCCGCCGATCGCATACAGCGAGACGAAATCGCTGCCGGTAAACCAGCGCAGGGTATCGATATCGTGGCTGTTCACCTCCGCGAGCGGGCCGTTGCTCTTGCGGATATCGTACATCCACGGCTTGGGGATGCTCGGCCCGCGGGTGTTGGAGCGGACCATCACCACATCCCCGATCGCGCCTTCCTCCACCAGCCGCTTGGCCTTGACAAAGGAAGCGTCGAAGCGCCGCATGAACGCCAGCTGAAGCTTGACGCCGTTTTCCTTCGCGGCGCGGTCCATTTCATTGCATTCCTCCACCGTCATCGCCATCGGTTTTTCGCACAGGATGTGCTTCCCTGCCTTTGCAGCGGCGACGGCGATCTCACAATGGTATTTGGTGGGCGTGACAATGATTACCGCGTCAATCGTTTCATCCGCCAGCAGCTCACGGTAGTCGGTGACGCAGCGGTCGATTTCCAGTTCCTTTCCGGCCGCGGCCGCGGCCCCCTCCGCAGGGTCGGCCACCGCGGCGAGCCGCGCGTACGGTACGCCCGCACGGAAATTGCGCGCATGGATCATGCCGGCGCGGCCGGCGCCGATCAGGGCGACAGAGAGTTTTTCCGATTTCATTATTCGATCCTTCCTTTCCCCGTACAGCCGTCCGCGCCGCCGGTCAGGGCATAAACGCGGTACTGGCATTCATTCCAGCTTTCGGTGAGCGGCCGGATGCGGATTTCCACCCGCTGCTTCCCCCGGACAAAACGCTCCGGGACCAGGAAAGCATCCTCCAGCAGGCGGTAACAGGGATTGCCGTCCGCATACAGCCAGCGCTGCGGGACATCCGCGCCGTCAACCGATACCAGCGCCTCCATCGGGCCCCGATCCTGCCGTGACACCCGCTCCAGCAGCAGGCCGCGGCTGTCCGGAGGGATAACCGCCCGCAGCGACGACCCGGTCATCCCCTCGACGCACGCAAACGTCTCGTAGCGCTCATGGACGCCGTTTTCAAACCGGTCGCGAAGCTCCTGAACCCGGCCGTCGGTGATATAGCCGGGCCGCCCGGGTCCGAACTCTCCGCACAGGGCCATGGACGGGCGGCGGTCCGGCCGCATATAGGCGAACACCTGCCCGGAATGGCAGCCGCCCCCGTTGTTCTGTTCCCCGTGCTCCAGCTCGAAGCGGAGGCGGCGGCGGAAGGGATAGCTGTCGGTAAAGGTCAGGCGGAGCTCCGACCAGTCGCTGTTCACCCCCGGCGCGCCGTTGTAAGCGCTGAAGGGGTTGTGCTGCGGAGGGGTGACAAACCCCCAGCCGTAGGACGCCCAGCTCTCGCTGCCGTCGCTTTCCACCGCCGGCGAACGGCCGCCGTCGATGAAAACCCGCACG
Source organism: Candidatus Avimonas caecicola (assembly GCA_904419875.1). Classification (GTDB taxonomy): domain Bacteria; phylum Bacillota; class Clostridia; order Oscillospirales; family Acutalibacteraceae; genus Avimonas; species Avimonas caecicola. The sequence continues at coordinate 80,956 of CAJFTG010000001.1, forward strand.
TCCCCCTCGCAGCCGCAGCCGTCCGTGATGCCGCGGCCGGTCAGCACCCCGTACACCATGTGCCCGCTGCCGGAAAGGTCGGCGATCACGCTGTTTTCGCCGGGGCGGTTCGGCGTCGGCGGATAATAGGGCGAAGAGGTGAAATAGCCGCAGGAGGCCGGGTCGCAGCACGGGCCGTCCGCGTATACGACCGCCTCGGAAAAATCGACGGAGGCTTTCCCGCGGTTCTCCACTTCAAGGCGGACCGAACGGAAATACGGCATGGGGAAACGGTTTTCAAACACCGCCGCCTCCCCGGAAAAATCGCAGGTAAGCAGCGCCGTGCGGATCGCCGCCGGCGTCTGTCCGTATTCACAGCCGAAAAAGGCGCCGAAGGGAGCCTCGACAAACGGCTGCGAAAAGCCGTCGAAGGATATCCGGATCCACAGTTCGCTCAGCCGCTCCGGCGAAAAGCCTTCCATCACCAGCCGGATGCCGGTTACCGTCCCCGCCCCATCCTGCGAAAACAGCGTCCTGGCTTCGCCGCCGGCCAGGCGGAAGCCCCCCCGCACCGCAGGGGAACCGGCGAACGGCAGACCGGCGGTGTACCGTCCGGCCAGCGCCGTCAGGTCCTCGGCGGGGTCAAAGGTGCGCAGCCCCTCGGCATCGTCGTACAGCTGATAGGTGACATGCCCCCAGCCACCCTGGCCCTTGGCCTTCTCCGCCCCCTCCAGCCTGACCGAAGAGGTGATTTTGCAGTGGCTGACAAATTCCATCGGCACAAAGCTGCGCACCACCCGGATCGGGCCGCGGCCGTTGTCCTCCGGCCCGATATACTGGTCCGCGAGCGGCCGCAGGAACGGCGCCTTTGTCCCGAACTCCGCCGGCGTAATCGAAAACTGCGGCTCGGCCGCGTGATCGAAATAGAAGCGGAACACCGGCGTCTCGCTGGTCGGATACCGATGCTGGGTAAAGTTGAACAGGCAGCCGGGGCCGTCCACCTCCATCAGCACCCATTCGCCGTGCTCATCGACATAAAGTCCCCAGTCCCAGTCGGCGTTATCCCCCTGTTTGGAAATGCTGCCCTCGTAGCCGACCCGGACGCTGTCGTCCAGAACCGGAAGCGCGGACAAATCGGTAAGCCGTGCCGCCCCCCGGGCAGCTTTGTTTTTCACTGGCATCAAGGCATCCACACCGCCTTCGTTTATTGTCGTTTATTATTATATCATTTCGCTTTTTCCTGTCAACCCCTTTTGTTTTCTTTTGTTTCCTGCGTTTTCCGTTTTTCGCAAAATCCACAAACCGGCCGGCCGCTCCGGCATGGACAGAGGAAGGCGGCAAGGGGAGATGGAGACGTAAAAGGGAGCGGACCGGACACGCGGTTCGGTTAAACCCGGGCCGCGGCCTCTGCCATACGCCTCCCCCTCTTTCCTCCTTCTCTTTTCTTCCCTTTTTTCCTTCCCCCGCCCCGTTAACGCCGGAAGCCGTTGGCTGGGCCCAAAGCGGGGCGGCGGCGCACCGCCGGCCAGTCATAACCGCCGTCGTAAGCGTGTGGCCAGAAAAAGCCCCGGAAGGGGCCTATAACCGGCCGGCATTAAAAATTTTTCACCTGCCTCAAGTGCCCAGCCGCCCGTAAACGGGCGATTCCCGCACTTAACGGATATTTCTGCTGATCTGTCGGCTTTTTTATCCGCAGCCCGCTCCGCTCAATGCGGGAAACCAAAACGTTTTCGGGATTCCGCCACCGGCTTTCCGGGGGGTTCGAAGAATAAAAAGCCGGCGGATATGCCTCTCACTGAGAACGGTCTGTCCGCCGGCGCGGCCTCTTTGGCGGTCGGGGCCGCCGGGCTTCCCGTTTTCCCGGTTTGGTTTTGCGCTCCCGGCAGTTCGGGCTCCATGGGCCCCGAGAACCGGCCGGCGGGCGAAACACGAAAGGGAAGGGGCGTCCCTTTTGACCGCCGGCTTGTGAACAAACGGAAGGGGGGAGCGCCGTACGGCGCTCCCCCCTTCCGTTTGTTCATCCATGAGGCGGATCCCGGATTACATGTTGGAATATCCGTTGAGGTAAACGTCAACCTCCTTGGCGCACTCCCGGCCTTCCGCTATGGCCCAGACCACCAGCGACTGGCCCCGGCGGGCGTCCCCCGCCGCAAAGACGCCGGGGACGCTGGTCGCGTAGCCCTCCGGCACGGTCTCCACCGTATGGCGGGGTGAGAGCGCCACGCCGAAAGCGTCGGGCACATACTCCCGGCAGCCGGTAAACCCGGCGGCGATAATCAGCAGCTCGCAGGGAATCGTCTCCTCACTGCCGGGCTGCGGGACATACCGGCGTTCCTTATCAAAGGCCATGCGGACGGTTTCCACGGCGGAAACCCGACCCGCCTGGTCGGTAACCACCCGGCCGACGGTGGTGCCGTATCGCCGCGGATCCTCCCCAAACACGGCGGCGGCCTCCTCCTGGCCGTAATCGGTTTTGCAGACGCGGGGATACTCCGGCCAAGGGTTGTCGGCGCCGCGTTCGGCGGGCGGCTTGGGCATCAGCTCCAGCTGGACGACCGACCGGCACCCGTGGCGGATCACCGTCCCCACGCAGTCGTTGCCGGTGTCGCCGCCGCCGACCACCACGACGTTTTTGTCCCTGGCGTTCACAAAATTCCCGTCCTTAAAGCGGGAATCGAGGTAGCTTCTGGTGTTGCGGGTGAGGAAATCCACCGCAAAATACACGCCTTCAGCCCCTTCCCGGCCTTCGGCCCGGATATCCCGCGGCTGCTCCGCGCCGCAGCAGAGCACGACGGCGTCGAACTGCTCCCGCAGCGTCCCGGACGTTACGTCCCTCCCGACATCCACGCCGGTCAGGAAGCGCACTCCTTCCGCCTTCATCAGCTCCACGCGGCGGTCGATCACCGCCTTGTCCAGCTTCATGTTGGGGATACCGTACCGGAGAAGGCCTCCCACGCGGTCATTCTTTTCATACACCGTCACCCGGTGGCCCCGCTTGTTCAGCCGGTCCGCGCAGGCGAGCCCGGCGGGACCGGAACCGATCACCGCCACCCTCTTCCCGGTGCGGATCGCGGGGGGCTGCGGCTGCATATACCCCTCGGCGAAGCCCTGCTCAATGATTGAGAGCTCGTTTTCCTTGATGGTCACGGGGCGGTCGTTCACCCCGCACAGGCAGGCGACCTCGCACAGCGCCGGGCAGACGCGGCCGGTGAATTCCGGGAAGCTGTTGGTCTTCAGCAGGCGTGCCAGGGCATGGCGGCCGTTTCCGCGGTACACCTCGTCGTTCCACTCGGGGATGAGGTTGTGCAGCGGGCAGCCCGTGGCCATGCCGTGCAACGTCATGCCCGACTGGCAGAAGGGGACGCCGCAGTTCATGCAGCGGGCGCCCTGCCGGCGGCGCTCCTCTTCGGACAGGGACCCGTGAAATTCCTCAAAGTCTCGGATGCGCTCAAGTGGGCTTCTCGTCGGCGTTTCGTCCCGACGGTATTCCATAAAACCGGTTGGCTTTCCCATGTCGGCTTACCTCCGTGTGTTTTGATAAAAGGCTTCAATCTGCGCCTCGTCCCGGGACATGCCCCGCTTCTCCAGGGAGGAGATGGCCTCGAGCATCCGCCGGTAATCGTTGGGCAGAATCTTTTTGAACTGAGAGGCATACGCGTCGAAATCCGCCAGGATCCTTTCCGCCAGGGCGGAGCCGGTGCATTGGTAATGCTCCGTCAGCACCTCCCGCAGCTCCTCCAGGTCATGCCGCTCGGTCAGCGGTTCGATCGAAACCATCGCCTTGTTGACCTTGCGGTACAGGTCGTGGCGGCTGTCCAGCACATAAGCGACCCCGCCGCTCATGCCGGCCGCAAAATTCTTTCCGGTCGGCCCCAGGATGACGGCGGTGCCGCCGGTCATGTATTCGCAGCCGTGGTCCCCCACGCCCTCCGCTACCGCCAGAGCGCCGGAATTGCGCACGCAGAACCGTTCGCCGGCGATGCCGTTGATGAAGGCCTTGCCGGCCGTCGCGCCGTAAAGCGCCACATTGCCGATGAGGATATTTTCCTCCGCCTTGAAGCGGCTTCCCGCCGGAGGGGCGACGATCAGCTTGCCGCCGGAAAGCCCCTTGCCGAAATAGTCGTTGCTGTCGCCGGAAAGCCGGATAGTGACGCCCTTGGGCAGGAACGCGCCGAAGGACTGCCCGCCGCCGCCGAAGCAGCGGATGCGGAAGGTATCGTCGTCCAGCGTGCTGCCGAACCGGCGGGTCACCTCGGACCCGAAACGGGTGCCGACCGCGCGGTCGGTGCTGGAAACGTGCAGTTCCACCTCGCCCGGGGTGCCGCTGCGGAGGCTTTCCTCCAGCCCCGGCAGGATCACCCGCTCGTCCACCGTCTTTTCCAGCGCGAAATCGTAGGCGTCCTCCGGCCGGTAATGGCAGGTGCCCTCATAAGGGCGGGCGAGAAGCCGGGACAGGTCCACCAGCGCTCCCCGGGGGGCGGCGGAATTTTCCCGCTTTCTGAGCAGGTCGGTCCGTCCCACCAGCTCCTCCACCGTGCGCACGCCCAGACGGGCCAGGATTTCCCGCAGTTCCTCGGCAATAAAGCGCATGAAATGGATGATATACTCCGGCCTGCCGGTAAAGCGCTTCCTCAGCTCCGGGTTCTGGGTGGCAATGCCGAAGGGACAGGTGTCCAGATTGCATACCCGCATCATCATGCAGCCCATCGTCACCAGCGGCGCGGTCGCAAAGCCGAATTCCTCCGCCCCCAGCATACAGGCGATCGCCACATCCCGACCGCTCATCAGCTTGCCGTCGGTCTCAATGCGGACCCGGGAACGCAAACCGTTTTTCATCAGGGTCTGATGCGCCTCGGCCAGCCCCAGCTCCCAGGGCATGCCGGCGTTGTGGATGGAGCTGCGCGGCGCGGCGCCGGTGCCGCCGTCATAGCCGGAGATCAGCACCACGCTCGCCCCCGCCTTGGCGACGCCCGCCGCAATGGTGCCGACCCCCGCCTCCGATACCAGTTTGACGGAGATATCCGCCCGGTCGTTGGCGTTTTTCAGGTCGTAGATCAGTTGCGCCAGGTCCTCAATGGAATAGATGTCGTGATGGGGCGGCGGGGAGATCAGGGAGACGCCCGGGGTGGAATAGCGGGTCTTGGCGATCCACGGATATACCTTTTTCCCCGGCAGATGGCCGCCCTCCCCCGGCTTGGCGCCCTGCGCCATCTTGATCTGAATTTCCCGGGCGGACACCAGGTATTCGCTGGTGACGCCGAACCGTCCGGAAGCCACCTGTTTGATGGCGCTGCCGTATTCGGAGGAAAGCCGCTCCGGCAGCTCCCCGCCTTCGCCGGAATTGGACCTGCCGCCCAGCCGGTTCATGGCCAGGGCCATGCATTTGTGCGCCTCCTCCGAAATGGAGCCATAGGACATCGCCCCGGTTTTGAACCGTCGGACAATGCTCTCCACCGGCTCCACCTCGTCCAGCGGAACCCCGCCGTTTTCGTCAAACACAAAATCGAGCAGCCCGCGCAGGGTGTGGGGCCGGGTCTCATCGTCCACCATGGCGGTGTATTCCTTGAACCGCCGGTAATCCCCGCTGCGCGTCGCCTGCTGCAGCGCCACGATGACCTCGGGAGAATACAGATGGTCGTCCTTGTCCCGCCCGCTGCGCAGGTTGTAGCTGCCGGAGGAATCCAGCGTGGTGTCCAGGCCGAGCCCGAGAGGGTCGAAGGCGTGGGAGTGGCGGACATGGATATCCTGATCAATCTCCTCCAGGCCGATGCCCTCCACCCGGCTGACGGTGTTGGTGAAATACCGGTCGATCACGCTTTTTTTAATGCCGATCGCTTCGAAAATCTGGGCCGATTGATAGGACTGGAGGGTGGAAATCCCCATTTTGGAGGCGATCTTCACCACCCCGCCGAGGACGGCCCTGTTGTAGTCCTCGATGGCCACGTACAGGTCCTTATCCAGCATGTTGGTGTCGATAAGCTCCGCGATCGCCTCATGCGCCAGATAGGGATTGACCGCAATGGCGCCGTAGCCCAGAAGGGTGGCGAAATGGTGCACGTCCCGCGGTTCCCCGCTCTCCAGGATGATGGAAACGGCGGTGCGCTTTTTGGTGCGGATCAGGTACTGCTCCATGGCCGACACCGCCAGCAGGGACGGGATAGCCACATGGTTTTCGTCCACCCCGCGGTCGGACAGGACAATGATGTTCGCCCCGTTCTTATACGCCTTGTCCACCTGGACGAACAGACGGTCCAGCGCCCGTTCCACCGGGGTGTTTTTAAAGTAGAGCAGGGAAACCACGGCGGTTTTCAGCCCCGGACGGTCCAGCGCCTTGATTTTGAGCATATCCACGCCGGTCAGGATGGGATGGTTGATCTGGAGCACCGCGCAGTTCTCCGGCTTTTCCTGCAGGAGGTTGCCCTCCGACCCGGCGTAGACCGTGGTGTCGGTGACGATCTCCTCCCGGATGGCGTCGATGGGCGGGTTGGTCACCTGCGCAAAGCCCTGCTTGAAATAGTTGAACAAGGGCTGGTGCTTATCCGACAGCACGGCGATGGGGATGTCGATGCCCATGGAGGCCGTCTGCTCGTTTCCGTCCCGCGCCATGGGCAGAATCGCGTTTTTCAAATCCTCGTACGTGTAGCCGAAAGCCTTGTACAGCTTATCCCGCAGCGGCTGCGGGCAGGTTTCCACCCTGTGGTTGGGGACCTTCAGCGCCGAAAGGCGCACCATGTTCCGGTCCAGCCACTCGCCGTAGGGCTGGCGGCGGGCATAGGCGGCCTTCAGCTCCTCGTCGGCGATGATGCGGCCCTGCGCCATATCCACCACCAGCATCCGGCCCGGCTCCAGGCGGGATTTGCACACGATTTTCTCCGGCGGAATGTCCAGCACCCCCACCTCGGAGGACAGGATGAGGGTATCGTCGTCCGTCACATAGTAGCGGGAGGGACGCAGGCCGTTGCGGTCCAGGGTCGCCCCCACCACGTCCCCGTCCGAAAACAGGATAGAGGCCGGGCCGTCCCACGGCTCCATCATGGTCGCGTAATAGCGGTAAAAATCCTTTTTCTCCCGCGATATATTCTCCTCGCTGTTCCACGGCTCCGGAATGGCGATCATCATGGCCATGGGCAGCTCCATCCCGTTCATCACCAGAAATTCAATGGCGTTGTCCAGGATGGCGGAATCGGAGCCACGGTCGTCCACCACCGGAAAGATCTTGTCCATATCCGCCTGAAGGCAGGGGGAGGTCATGGTCTCCTCCCGGGCGAGCATCCGGTCCACGTTGCCGCGGATGGTGTTGATCTCCCCGTTGTGAAGCAGGAAGCGGTTGGGATGGGCCCGCTCCCAGCTCGGCACGGTGTTGGTGGAAAAGCGGGAGTGAACCAGCGCCATGGCCGACACGCAGCGCTCGTCCTGCAAATCCGGGTAGAATTCCCGCAGCTGGTCGACCAGAAACATCCCCTTGTATACAATCGTCCGGCTGGAAAGGGAGACGACGTAGGTGTCGTTGCCGCTCTGCTCAAAGGTGCGGCGAACCACATAGAGCCGCCGGTCGAAATCGATGCCGGCGGGCAGCTCCTTCGGCTTTTTAATAAAGCACTGATAAATTCTCGGCATACAGTCCCGGGCCTTTTTCCCCAGGATTTCCGGCCGCACCGGCACCTCCCGCCAGAAGCCGAAGGTCAGTCCCTCCTTTTTCACAATAATCTCGAACATTTTCTGCGCCTGGGTGCAAAGCAGCCGGTCCTGCGGAAAAAAGAACATGCCCACGCCGTATTCCCGCTCCCTGCCGAGAAAAACGCCCTGCTCCCGGGCGGCCGCCTCAAAAAAGGGATGGGGCACCTGCAGCATGACGCCCACGCCGTCCCCCACCTCGCCGGTGGCGTCCTTTCCCGCGCGGTGCTCCAGCTTTTCAACGATTTTCAGGGCGTTGTCCACCACCCGGCGGCTCTTTTCCCCCTTTATATTGATGACCGCGCCGATCCCGCAGGCATCGTGCTCAAACGAAGCCTGGTAGAGTCCGCTTTGCTGTCGTTCCATTTCCATCCTGTCCTTTCGGGGCCGACCGCTTTCGGAGCGGAGGGCCTGTTTTAAGTATGTGCGGCTTCCGGACACCCGGGACGTCTGGAGCGCCGGAACGCCCGGATGCCCGCATACACGCATACACGAGTACACGCATCCCCGGATTCGTGGATACGTGGATACTTCCCTGCTCTTCCGGGCGCCGCCGTCATGCGGCAAGGCCGCAGCCTCCGGAACCGGAAATTTCCGGAGGCTGCGGTCGTTCGCCGCGGGCGGATCATATGTCGCTGAGGGGATGCGCTTTCACCGTCTTGCCCTTCGGGCGCCGCTTATTCCACATCCTGCAGCGCCGCGTAGCCTTCCTCCCCGGTACGTACCTTCACCACGTTTTCCACATCGTAGACAAAGATCTTGCCGTCGCCGATATGGCCGGTGTACAGCACCCTTTTCGCCGTTTCAATCACGGCGCGTACCGGGACCTTGCTGACGACAATTTCCATCTGCACCTTCGGCAGCAGGTCGATCTCCTGCTCCACCCCGCGGTAGTACTCCGGCTTGCCCTTCTGCACGCCGCAGCCCAGCACGTGAGTTACCGTCATGCCGGTGATGCCAATTTCCCTCATCGCGTTTTTCAACGCTTCAAAGCGCTCCTGCTTGAAAAGAAGCTCGATCTTGGTGATCTTCGCATCGGAGGCCGTCACGGCGCCGCGCGGCGACTCCTTCAGCTGTACGGGCACCGCCTCGTCCACCGGCACCGCGCCTGTCGGCTCTGCCGCCGGCACGCCGGAAACGTCCGTTGTGGGAACGGAGGGCATGAAATCCGCATAAGCGCTGACCAGCCCGTGCTCGGGCAGATCCAGGCCGGCGATTTCCTCCTCGGCCGTGACCCGCAGCCCCACCGTCTTTTTTATCAGCAGGAACACGACGCTCATGGTGATCCCGACCCAGGCGACGGTGGAAACCACGCCCAGGACCTCCACCCCGAAGAAATGCAGCCGCGACATCCCCATCGCCTCCAGGGATTCGTTGGAAGCGAACACGCCGGTGAGGATGGTGCCAAGCGCCCCGTTGACGCCGTGAACGCCGACCGCGCCGACCGGGTCGTCCACCTTGAGAACCTTATCGACAAGCTCGATGCCGAAGACCACCGCAAAGCCGGCGATCAAACCGATCAGGGCGGCCGCCCAGGGGTTGACCAGGTCGCAGCCGGCGGTGATGGCCACCAGTCCGGCCAGGGAACCGTTCAGGGTCATGGAAACGTCCGGCTTTTTGTAGCGAACCCAGGTGATCAGCATGACCGCAACCGTCGCCGTCGCGGCCGCCAGGTTGGTGTTGAAGAAGATTTTGCCCGCCAGGGCGGCGTTGCCGTCCGTCATCGACACGGTAGAACCGCCGTTGAACCCGAACCAGCAGAACCAGAGGATGAACACGCCGAGCGCGCCCAGGGGGATGCTGTGCCCGGGAATGGCGCGCGGCTTGCCGTCCCTGCCGTACTTCCCGATGCGGGGGCCGAGCATCGCGGCGCCGATCAGGGCGGAGATGCCGCCCACCAGATGGACCGCCGTGGAACCGGCGAAATCATGGAATCCAAGCTGCGCCAGCCAGCCCCCTCCCCAGATCCAGTGGCCGGAAATCGGGTAGATCAGCAGGCTGATGACGGCGCTGTAAATGCAGTAGCTGACGAATTTGGTCCGTTCGGCCATCGCGCCGGACACGATGGTGGCGGCGGTGGCGCAGAAAACGGTCTGAAAAATGAAGTAAGCATAGAAGCTGACGCCTTCCGGCAGGATCGCCGTATAGTCGCCGGAGGTGAAAAAATCAATGCCGCCGAAAACGGCGCTTTGGGTTCCGAACATGATGCCGAAGCCCACCAGCCAGTACAGGGGGGTGCCGATGGCAAAATCCATCAGGTTCTTCATGATGATGTTGCCGGCGTTTTTCGCCCGGGTGAAGCCGGTTTCCACCATAGCAAAACCGGCCTGCATCAGGAACACCAACGCCGCGGCGATCAGAACCCACATGGTATTGACATCGCCGAACAGCTCCATCACATTGTCTGCCATTTGGACCGCATCCTTTCTTTCGGCGCGGCCCTGGTTCCGCCAGGACAAAGCCGGCGGACCGTCCAGGACCAAAACGCCGTTGCTTTGCTCTGTTACGGACGAAAGAAATATCAATTTTTACCTAACGCCGAAGAGGAGATCACCGTAGTTCGGATAAGGATAGCACTTCCGGTCGGTCACGCTCTCCACCTCGTCCGCCGTGATCCGCAGCTCGTTCATCGCCCCGAAAACCTGGGTGCGGTAATACTGCGCCCTTTCCAGTTCGCCGGCCTCCCGATGGACCAGCTCCAGCAGGGTTTCCTCCAGCGCCCTGGTCTTCCGGTACATGTCGCCGACCAGGCCGGAAACCTGGCGGAGTCTCTCTTCCTCATAGCTGCAGTCCACATCCGGCGCCGCCGCCTTCTTGGCGGTGATGGTCTCCCCCAGCTGCCGGGTATAGGCGGAGTAGGCGGGCAGCAGGTCCTTGTTGGCCATGTCGAGCATGGTAACCGCCTCGATGTTGAGGATTTTGCTGTAATTTTCCAGCAGGATTTCATACCGCGCGCGGATTTCCGCCTCGGTGAACACCCGGTGCTCCGCAAACAGCTTTATGTTCTTCGGCTTGACGAAATAGGGCAGGCAGTCGGGCGTGGTCTTCAGGTTGAGCAGACCGCGCCGCTCGGCCTCCGCCACCCACTGCTCGTCGTACCCGTTGCCGTTGAAAATAATCCGTTTATGCTTTCGGATAGTTGCGCGGATCAGCTCGTGCAGGGCTTCGTTGAAGTCGCCTCCCTGCTCCAGAAGGTCCGCATACTGCCTCAGGCTTTCCGCGACCGCCGTGTTCAGCACGATGTTCGCGCCCGAGATGGAGTCGCTCGAGCCAAGCATCCGGAACTCGAACTTGTTGCCGGTGAAGGCGAACGGCGAGGTGCGGTTCCGGTCGGTGGTATCCTTCGGGAAGCGGGGCAGGATATGGACCCCGACCTTCCACAGCTCCTTCTCCCTGGTGCCGTACTCCTCGCCCCGCTCAATGGAATCGAGGATCTCGGTCAGCTCGCTGCCGAGGAACATCGACACGATCGCGGGCGGCGCCTCGTTGGCGCCCAGACGGTGGTCGTTGCCCGCCGAGGCCACCGAGATACGCAGCAGGTCCTGATAATCGTCCACCGCCTGGATGACCGCGCACAGGAACAACAGGAACTGTGCGTTCTCGTGCGGCGTGTCTCCCGGGTCCAGCAGGTTTTTGCCGGTGTTGGTGGAGATGGACCAGTTGTTGTGCTTGCCGGAGCCGTTTACCCCGGCAAAGGGCTTCTCATGCAGCAGGCAGACCAGCCCGTGCTTTTTGGCAATGCGCTGCATCAGCTCCATGGTCAGCTGATTGTGGTCGGTGGCGATGTTGGTGGTGGAGAAGATGGGCGCCAGCTCATGCTGGGCGGGAGCCACCTCGTTGTGCTCGGTCTTGGCCAGCACCCCCAGCTTCCACAGCTCCCGGTTCAGGTCCTCCATGAATTCGGCTACCCGGGTCTTGATGGTGCCGAAATAGTGGTCGTCCAGCTCCTGGCCCTTCGGCGGCCTGGCGCCGAACAGCGTCCTGCCGGTATAAATCAGGTCGGGGCGTCTGTCGAACATTTCCTTCTCCACCAGGAAATATTCCTGCTCCGGGCCCACGGTGGTCTTTACCGCCGTGGTCGCCGTGTCGCCGAAGAGCTTCAGCACCCGTAGCGCCTGGCGGTTGATCGCCTCCATGGAACGGAGCAGCGGGGTTTTCTTGTCCAGCGCCTCCCCGCCGTAGGAGCAGAAGGCGGTGGGGATGCACAGGGTGCTGCCCTTGATAAACGCGTAGGAGGTGGGGTCCCAGGCCGTATAGCCCCGCGCCTCAAAGGTGGCGCGCAGCCCGCCGGAGGGGAAGGAGGAGGCGTCCGGCTCGCCCTGAATCAGCTCCCGGCCCGAAAACTCCAGAATCACCCGGCCGTCGTCGGTGGGGGTGATAAAGCTGTCGTGCTTTTCCGCGGTGATGCCGGTCATCGGCTGGAACCAGTGGGTGAAGTGGGTGGCGCCTTTTTCAATGGCCCAGTCCTTCATGGCGTTGGCAACCACGTTCGCCACCGCGTTATCCAGGTGCTTCCCCTCCTTGATGGTGCGCTGAAGCTGCTTGTAGGTTTCCTTTGGAAGCCGCTCCCGCATCACGGAATCGCTGAAGACGTTGGTGCCGAACAGGCTGGTGATCGTGTTCATACCGATGACCCCTTTTCAAAAAATAAAGCGGCAGAGGCGGGAAAACGGAATCTTCCGTTTCCGCGACGCCTTTGCCGCTTTTCAGCAATATGGAACGGCCTCCCCGGGCCGGCGCCCGCCCGCTCCGGGACGGAACGCCCCGGGCGCCCGCAAAAACCGGCCGGACAAAAAAACAACGGTGCTGCAGATTTTCTGCGACACCGTTGCCGTTCTTTCGTGTCTAAGAATACACCCTGTTTTTCCGTTTGTCAACCCCCGTTGGAAAATTTTTTCGGGGAAATTCTGGAGCCGCCCGATCCGGATACGGGCGGCAGGCGGGAGGCCGCCGTCCAAAAAGCGCCGGCCGTGCCGGGCGGCGCTGCGTCCACGGCCTCCAGGCGGGCGGCGCGCTCCGCCTGGGGGGACGCGGTTGTTCGCCGCCTTTGCCGGCCGCCGGCCTGTCCTGCGCCGCCCCATCCCCGTCCCGCCCGCCGGAGGGATGCGGCCTGTATGCGGCGTACAGGCCGCATACAGGAAATGGAGCCTGCCGCCGTGGCAACAGCGGTCAAAAAATTCGTCCTCTTTATGGTATGCCGGCGCTTTCCGCCACCCGGACAGAGGCGTTAATGTCCGCCTTTATAATCGCCTGTGCCGCCTCCCTGCCCAACCGCTCAAACGCAAACTTCTTACATCTTACAGCCCGGAACAGCCTCTCCGGCATATCCGCGATGCCAGCATTTCTTTATCAGCAAACAGCCGATTTCCGGTTTCCAGCGTCTCTGTGCCCCTGTACGGCTGCATGGTAAGCCCGGCCTGCCCGGCCATGACGTCGTCCGCTTTTCGCACGGCGGCCCGCAGGCCAAGCCCGTATTGCCGGTACCTCCCCGGCGGTCAAGCTGCGCCTTCACATCGCCGGAGGAAAACCCGTGCCCGTAAGCATACATGACTTCCGGGCCCTGCAAAATCCAGGCCAGGTCCTGCCAATCATCCTGTGTCATCTCTCTCAAAAGAAGCCGCTCCGTTTCAATAACCGCAGCCATGTGCCCATACGCACCCCCGTGCCGACCGTAATTTTCCCGGCGGCTTCCGGCCGCCTTTCCCGTCAAAGCGCCCTCCGCCTTCCTCTTTTTCTGCGGTTTACAGTCTACACCATTCTGCCGCCTGAATCAAGGCGGGCGGGCACAGGCGGGAACGGCAGACTTGGTTTCACCCACCCGCATCCGGCAGAGGGCGACAGAAGCAACCGGGAGGGGTATAGGCTGGAAAGAATGGGAACGGGCAGGATACGGAAATGATGGGAAGCCGGTGGGAGCCGGTGGGAGCAGGTGGGAGCCGGTGGAAGCAGTGGAAAACAGGGGGAAGATTTTCATTGACAAACCCGCGCCGGGGAGGTATGATAGACACGATGCAAACAGGGTATGAGCAATGGCGTTCATCGTGTCTGGCGGGGAGGAGTGTCCCTTGGGAAGACCGGTGAGCGTCTTTTTTGTCGGCATTCCAATACGGTACGGAAAGGGAGACATGCCATGTATTCTTACAGCGAGGTACTGACCTACTGCCGGGAAGAGGACGTCAAATTCATCCGGCTGGCGTTCTGCGACCTGACCGGGAACCAAAAAAACATCGCCATCATGCCGGAGGAGCTGGAACGGGCGTTCGAGCACGGCATCTCCTTCGATGCTTCCGCCATCCCGGGATTCGGGGACGAGTCAAAATCCGACCTGTTCCTGTTCCCGGACCCGTCCACCCTCTCCGTCCTGCCCTGGCGGCCCTCCCACGGCCGGGTGGTGCGGATGTTCTGCGACATCCGGCGCCCGGACGGCACGCCCTTCCCGAAGGACAGCCGGAGGCTGCTGAAAAAGGCGGTCGCCGCGGCCGCCGAGGATGGCGTCGTCTGCTCCTTCGGCGCGGAATTTGAGTTTTACCTTTTTCAGACCGATGAAAACGGGAAACCGACGAAGATTCCCTTTGACGACGCCGGATATATGGACATCGCCCCGGATGACAAGGGGGAAAACGTGCGCAGGGACATCTGCCTGACGCTGGAAAGCATGGGTATCCGCCCGGAAAGCTCCCATCATGAGGAGGGACCGGGGCAGAACGAGATCGACTTCCGGTACAGCGAAGCCCTGAGCGCGGCGGACAACGCCGTGACCTTTCCGGCGGTGGTGAAAACCATCGCCATGCAGAACGGCCTGTGGGCCTGCTTCTCCCCAAAGCCGCTGGTTCATCAGAGCGGCAACGGCCTGCACATCAACATGTCCATCCAAAGCCCCGGCGGCCGGGCGGACAGGGACGCCTTCATGGCCGGCGTCCTTCGGCATATCCGGGAGATCACCGCCTTTCTGAATCCCACCGAGGAGTCTTACCGGCGGCTGGGTGAGAAAAAGGCCCCCCGCTATGTCACCTGGTCCTCCCAAAACCGTTCCCCCCTGATCCGGGTGCCGGCGGCGAAGGGCGAATACGAGCGCTTCGAGCTGCGCTCCCCCGATCCGACCGCCAACCCCTATCTCGCCTACGCGCTGCTGATCTATGCGGGCCTGGACGGCGTGCGGAGCCGGCTTCCCCTGCCCGCGCCGATCGACGGCAACCTGTTCACGGCGGACGAATCGGTGACCGCCGGGCTGGAGCGGCTGCCCGCTTCCCTGGCGGAGGCGCAGACGCTGGCCGGGGAAAGCGAACTGATCCGGCGGCATATGCCGGAAATCCTGGCGTAGCGCTCTCTCCTTCCCGGGAAAACGGCCCGGGAAAACCAAAACAGAAAGGAGAGGCTTCCCGTGGCGTATGCGGCCCCCCATTCCCCGGAGAAAACCGCCTGCAGCGTTTTGATTGTGTCCTCCGGCCAGAAGGCCGTTTCATTTTTTGCCGAGCTGCTCCAGCCAAACGGCTTCGGCCCTGTGCTATCCGTCTCCACCGTCGGGGAGGCAAAGCGGCTCCTGGTGGACAGGGAGATTGACATTCTCCTGATCAACACCCCGTTAAGCGACGATTTCGGCATGGATTTCGCCGTGGACGCAGCGTCAAAAGGCTGCGGCGTTCTGCTTTTTGTCAAGGCCGAGCAGCTGGACGCCGTCAGCCTGAAGGTGGAGAACTACGGCATCCTGACCCTGGCCAGGCCGGTCAGCCGGCCGCTGGTATACCAGGCGCTCAAGCTGCTGGTGGCAACCCGCCGGCGGCTGCGCGCGCTGGAGGAAAAGACCTCCTCCCTTCAAAGCAAAATGGAGGAAATCCGGCTGGTCAACCGGGCGAAGCTCCTGCTGATGGAGCACCTGAAAATGAGCGAGCCGGAAGCGCACCGCACCATCGAAAAGCGGGCGATGGACGCCTGCGTGAAGCGGCGGGCAATCGCCGAAAGCATTATCAAAACCTATGACAGTTAGGATGCCGCCGGATACCGGCGGGCCCAGGGAGGTCTGTGCATGAGCGGTCTTCACGAAGAATGCGGCGTGTTCGGCGTGTTCTGCCCCGGCGGCGCAAAGGACGTCGCTTCCACCGTCTATTACGGCTTGTATGCCCTCCAGCACCGCGGGCAGGAAAGCTGCGGCATCGCCGTGAACGACGACGGGCTTTTTCAGCATTACAAGGACGTTGGGCTGGCCGGCGAAGTGTTCAGCCCGTCCGTGCTGGAAAAGCTGGGGCCCGGCAATATGGCGGTCGGCCATGTCCGCTACGGCACCACCGGCGGCGGAGGCCGCCTGAACGCGCAGCCCATCGTCGTCAACCACCGCAAGGGCCGCATGGCCCTGGCGCACAACGGCAACCTGGTCAACTCGCAGCAGCTGCGGGACCGTCTGGAGATGGAGGGCTCCATCTTCCACACCACCAGCGACACGGAGGTGATCTCCTACATCATCACCAAGGAGCGGATCCGCTCCTCCTCCATAGAGGAAGCGATCGACCGGGCGATGGAAGTCATCGAGGGGGCTTATTCCCTGATCGTGATGTCCCCCGCCAAGCTGATCGCCGTGCGGGACGAAAACGGTTTCCGGCCGCTCTGCTATGGGCAGACCGCCGAGGGGGATTATATCCTCGCCTCCGAAAGCTGCGCCCTCGACGCGGTGGGGGCCGCCTTCATCCGCGACCTGGAGCCGGGAGAAATCCTGGTTTTCAGCCGGGACGGCATCCGCTCCATCCGCAGCCACTGCGGGAAACGGCCGAAGACCACCTGCATTTTCGAGCACATCTATTTTGCCCGCCCGGATTCGGTGGTCGACGGCGTCAGCGTCCATCACGCGCGGAAAACCGCCGGCGCCATCCTGGCGCAGACCAGCCCGGCGGAGGCCGACGTGGTGATCGGCGTCCCCGATTCCGGCATCGACGCCGCGCTGGGATATGCCGGCGCGGCCGGCATCCCGTACGGCGTCGGCTTTATCAAAAACCGCTACATCGCCCGCACCTTCATCGCCCCCGGCCAGAAGGCACGGGAGGACAAGGTCAAAATCAAACTGAATCCCATTGAGGAAACGGTGCGGGGAAAATCGGTCGTTATGGTGGACGATTCCATTGTGCGCGGCACCACCAGCGCGCGCATCGTAAAGCTGCTGCGGGACGCCGGCGCGCGGGAAATCCACGTGCGTATCTCCGCCCCGCCCTTTCTCAACCCCTGCTACTACGGAACCGACATCGACTCGCAGGATCTGCTGATCGCCTGCCATCATTCCCTGGACGAAATCCGGGAGCTGATCGGAGCGGACAGCCTGGGCTATCTGCCGCTGGACCGGCTGCACGAGCTGATCGGGACGCCGCCGGGCGTCGGCTTCTGCTGCGCCTGCTTCAGCGGGAAATATCCCACCGCGGTGCCGGAGAGCGGCCGGAAAAACCGGTTTGAGCAGAAAATCGGCGGAAAAGCGAAAGCCCGCGCCGCCGAAATATAGCCGCGGGGCCTGCTTTCCGGCGGAAACCGTGGTGCAGCCGACGTTCCGCGCGCCGTTATCCGTCCCCGTCCCCCTCCCCCTCCACCCCCGGACGCCGGGGCAGCGTCCCCTGGCCCGTATGCGGTGTTTTCCACGCCGGCGCCCCGGGGCCCAAACAGCAGGAGGAGGCCGAAGCCGGACGCTGGGCAACCGCAAGGTTTGTATGGTATATTTGCCAAATAAAATTCGACATATTTAGATAATATTCTGTTTTTCGCCAATTCCCTTGACAAAATTCACCAGCTCTGATAGGATGCAGTTACACAACGTAAGCGCTGATGCGGGCTTTGGCCTGCACCTAGCCGGTTGCTACACTTGCTGTTGCAGTAGTAGGGAAGAAGCGAATACGGTCGGGAAAAAGACGCTGTGGTGAGCCATCCCACGGTTTTTTTCGATATCTTCTTTTACGTTTCTGCTGACAGCAGGAACGTTTTTTCATTTTAAGGAGGTATAAACACATGGAAACATTAACCGTTCCTGCCAAAGAGTTCAAGCACTTCAAGGACCCGTATGACCCGAAAGGGAGCCAGGGGCGGCCGGACAAGTACCGCTTTTACGTGGATGTGCGCGACGTGCCGGCGGAGCTGGAAAACTGGATGGACACCAACCCCCGCGACCAAAATCTGGAGACCAACGTGGCAAGAGCCATCCGGGGCTCTCTGCTGGAGGACAACAAGTCGTTCCATTTGTGGAACCGGGGCATCCTGCTCTCCGCCAGCAAGGTCGTTTACGACAACCGAAGCGGGCTGGCCCACATCACCTTCGAGAATCCCCAGGTCCATGGGAACATCGACGGCGGCCACACGCTGAAGATTATTCTGGCCCAAAAGGCGGCTTCCCCGGAGCTGCCGGAACAATACGTGGAGTTCGAAGTGATTGTCGGCGTAACGGCGCCGGAGGATTTGGCGGAAGCCAGAAACAACAGCGTTGCCGTGAACACCAAAAGCCTGGAAGAGCTCAAAAACAGCTTTGAACTCCTGAAAGAGATCTTCCGAAGCCATCCCATACAGGGAAACGACTACTACCAGCGGATCGAATTCCGACAGAACCAGATGCGCCAAAAAAGCAACCCCATCGACATCCGGGAGATCATCGGAATTATCAATATGTTCAATCAAACGCTGTATCCGATCAATAACATGGACCTTGCCCCCATCCAGTCCTTCAGCGGCCGCGAGGTCTGCCTGCGCCGGTTCCTGCAAATGGGCCTGCCGGACGAAGCGAGCGATGAAGACTGCCGGAAAGAGCGGGATAAGGTGATTGCCAGCATGCGCCCCATTATCCCGGATATTCTGGAGCTGTGGGATTATGTCGAATGCCATTTTACCGAAGGGACCAGCGCCATTGCCAAGCGGTACGGAGCAAAAGGGTATTCCAACTACGACGCCAAAAGCCGCCCCAACGCGCTTTTTTCGGACGCCCCCCTGCGGTACAGCATCCCCCGCGGCATCCTCTATCCGGTGGTGGGAAGCTTCCGGGCCCTGGTACGGATTCATGAGGACGACGGTACCTATTACTGGGCCGTGCCTCCGCTGCAGGCGTGGAAGGAGAACAGCGCCAAGATCGCCGAATACGTGATGGCCAGCTCCCAGGAGCTGGGCAACAGCCCCACGGCGATCGGAAAGTCGAAAAACCTGTGGAACAGCCTGTTTTTGACCCTTTCCTTCTATGCTCAGACGAACGAGCTCCGCTCATCGGCAGGGAGGCAGGAACAGGAATGACAACAGTGTGATTATTGCGCTCAAGCATTTCCTTGCTCCTGTGGAATACGCCGTCTCTTCCGACATTGTGGTAAACGGCGAGTCTCTGCCGGACACCATCCTTCGCCTTCCGAAAGACCGGCGTTACCGAATTCCTTATTTTCAGAGTGAAATGCGATGGGATTCCGGCACCCTCAGGCATCTGCTGGAAGATATACGCCGCACGCCGAAGCTGCTGGGGACAGTCGTGCTGGTATCCCGGAAAAACCACCTTCTGTTCGGATCAACGACGGCCAGCAGCGCATCACCGTGCTTCTTATGATCCTGCATTATATCCGAACAATGTATGGAAAAGAGATCACCGTGCCCGCCTCCTGCCCGCTGGATAACGAGAACTTTGGCGGATACGGGACGCTGCTGTCCTATGATTTCGATATGGAAGCAATGCCCAAAGAGCTCCAAAAGCAGGTGGAAGACAGCGATGACCTGGAGCAGCGTGCCCACTATGCCCAGCTATGGCAGGAAATCAAGTCCCCGGGTGCTGGGCTTGCCCGAAAAAGAAGCCAAGCAAACGTTAAGCCGGTATTTCCGCACGGATTTTCAGCAGGAGTACGCCCGGTATGTGGCGGGCATGGTGCATGCGCTCGCTGTCCGGCTGCCCCAAAAGCTGTCATATTCATAACGAGCATCGAAAGGAGGCGCAAAGGATGAAAAGCTATTACAAGTTGGTGCGGGACAAGGTCCCGGAGCTCATCCGGAACAGCGGCTTGGAGCCCCGTTTTCGCTATCTGGGGGAAGACGAATATCGGACCGTCCTGCGCGAGAAGCTGGTCGAGGAGGCGATGGAATTTGCCGAATCGGGAAGCCGGGAGGAGCTCGTCGACCTGTGGGAAGTCTTTCAGGCCAATCTGAAAGACGCCGGCATATCGCCCGACACATTGGCCCGGCTGGCGCAGGAAAAGCAAAACAACCGGGGAGGGTTCGAGCACAGAGTCTTTCTTGAAACCGTGGCGTCCCCCGAGGAGCTGGAAGAGTCGCCGAATTATCGGGATTGGCACAACATCCTGTTCCATGGGAGGAACTCCGCAACCTACAAATTCGCCTTTGCCGAAGCCCTGCTGTACTTCGCCAAAATTCGGAAAACAACCGTCCCGCCTTCCGCCCTCGCGCTGCCCTACGCCAACGCGGTTTGTCTGCATCTCAAACGGTTTGACCGCCAGTCCACCGGGAAAAGCAGTTCGTTTTTGGAGGCGTGCCGCCGCTACAATGCCGGAGAAATCACAGAGGACCGGCTTGTCGAAGCAACTATTGCCTACGGGTTCCAATACGTCATCGACGCTTTCCACATTGTCTCGTCTTCCTCCGTGCCCACCTGCTTTTACCAAAAGATCGGAAACAGCAACCGCGGCGGGATCCGATTGACCGGGGCCCTTTTTGCGCTGGTCGACGCAAGGTCCTTCGACCAACTGTATCAGGAGATCGAGTCCCGCTGGCATACGGTGGAGCTGCGCTGGGCAAAACGGTAAAACGGGAATGGCCGGTGTTTGCCGGGCCGGGCAGAAAGAGCGCGCGAGGCCGTTCCGGCATGCCGGAACGGCCTCGCGTCCGCCGCGCAGCAAGGGCGGGGCGGCAGGAAAATCCTTGACTTGAAGTTGGGTTTTGGGGAGAACACCGCCGGATATTCCCGGCTTTTCTCCGCCAGCAGAACCGGCCCGCGTCTTACCATGCCGGCCTGTCCGGCAAAATCATGGCGCGCAGCGCCGGCCGGTGGCGGAAAACCCACTGCTGTCCATCGGTTACCCGGCGCCGCAGAGCCGGAAGGTTCTCGCCCCGCAGCTCCGCCTCAAACGCCACCGACTCCATCCGGGCGCAGATGCGGCCGTCAAAATCCTCCCGCACCTCCCGGCTCAGCGCCTCGTCCCCGCCGGAATAGGCGTCCAGCCCCTTATCGATCTGGCGCAGGATTTTGCCGTCATCCCTCGCCGGGCTGCCGATTCCCAGCCAACGCCAGCAAACATACACCACGTCCTCCCAGCGGCGTCCGTAATAGCAGGCATCCCAATCCACGATGGCGCAGGGCAGGCTGCCCAGATGGCCGTGCGGCGGATCGAACAGAACATGCTCCGGCGACAGGGCGCGGTGGCAGATCACCCGCTCCCCCTTCTCCTGCGCGCCGGCGTCATGCATGCGGCGGAGCAGCCGCATAAAGGACAAAAACTGCTTTTCGGAAAATTCCGCTCCTTCGTCCGCCCTCTGCCCGGGCGGCAGCGCATAGTACGCGCCGCCCTGCCCGTCCAGCCCCAGATACTCCGGGCACGCGCGGAACCCGCCGTCCCACAAGCGGCCCAGAGCGGAGCGCTCCTCCTCCCTGTCCGGCCTGCATACAATCAGCCGGCCATCCTTCCGTCTCCTGCCGGGAACGGGAAGCTCCCCCGGCAGGAAGCGTAACTCTCTCTCATTGCTGTCCATAGCCTGCCGTGTATTTTCACGCTCTCCTTTCCTGTCGACCCGGTGTCAGTCCGGCGCCGGCCGTCTTTCCGTATTTCGACCGTGCGCAAAAAACGCCGGCCGGCTGTGCCGGTCGGCGTTTTTCTCCAATTTCCCGCGCTGCAAAGCTGAACGGCCCGCCGGCTGCGAAATTTTACTTTTCTTCGCCGTCGTGATGACAGCCGCATCCGCATTCGCCGTCGTCACAATCGCAGTCTTCGATATCGAACTCCAGCTTTTCACCGCAGTTCGGGCACTCGATCGACCCTTCCAGAAGGGTCTCCTCGTCCACGCTGAACTCCTCTTCGCAGTTCGGACAGGTAATATCGTAGAACTCGCCGTCCTCGCAGCCGCAGCCGCAGCCGTCCTCGTCCTCCTCATAGAAGTCGCTCTCCAGGGAGTCAAGATCCTCGTCGATCGCGTCCACCTGCTCGGTCAGCTCCTCGGTGTAGTCCTCCAGACTGGCGAGATCGGAAGCCATATCGTCCAGCACGTCGATTATCGCCCTGAGCACCTTGCCTTCCTTGGTGGAATCGTCCACCCCCAGCCCTTCGGCCAGGCCCTTGAGATACGATACCTTTTCCGTAACGGTCATCTTGTCCGTCCTCCTTACCACATTTCGGGATATCACCGGCGCAGCGGCGCCCCTTTCGGCGCGGCGCCCGTTTCTGCTGCAAAGCCTGTCTTACGCTCTTTCCATGTATTCGCCGGTGCGGGTGTCGATGCGGATCATCTCGCCCTCGTCGATAAACAGAGGCACGCGGATTTCCGCGCCGGTCTCCAGCGTCGCGGGCTTGGTCGCGTTGGTGGCCGTGTCGCCCTTGAAGCCCGGGTCGGTCTTGGTCACCTGAAGCTCCACGAAGTTCGGCGGCTCCACCCCGAAGACCTTGCCCTTGTAGGACGCGATGCGGCACACCATGTTCTCCTTGACAAACTTGAAATTGTCCGAAAGGATATCCTTGCCGATCGGCACCAGCTCGTAGGTTTCCGGATCCATGAAATAATACAGGTCCCCGTCGCTGTAAGAGTATTCCATCTCCTTGCGCTCAACATACGCGGTGGGAAATTTATCCGTCGGGTTGAAGGTTTTTTCCACCACCGAACCGGCGATCACGTTGCGGATCTTGGTGCGGACGAACGCCGCGCCCTTGCCCGGCTTCACGTGCTGGAATTCGATAATCTGATATACGTTCCCGTCCATTTCAAAGGTAACGCCGTTGCGGAAATCCCCTGCTGAAACCATTGTTCTACCTCCATATGCTTTCACTCACGAATCCATTTGCAAGCCGCGCCGGCGCAGCGGGCGGATGAACTGCAAAGTCGTCTTTAATTTTACCGCATCCGGGCAGGTTTTGCAAGAGGAATTTCATCCGGACTACAGCACCAGCAGCTCTTTCGGCGATTTTGTCAGATTTTCACAGCCCGTCTCTGTGATGCTTGCCATATCCTCTATCCGCACGCCGAAGCGGCCGGGCAGATAGATCCCCGGCTCCACCGTGACCACGCTTCCCGCGCGCAGGGTTTCCCCGCCGCTGCGGGGGGAAAGCCGCGGCTCCTCGTGGATTTCCACCCCGACCCCGTGCCCTGTCGCGTGGCCGAAATGCTCGCCATAGCCCGCCTGCGCAATCACGTCCCGCGCGGCGGCGTCCCCCTGCGCACAGCGCAGCCCCGCCCGCAGGACGGACAGCGCCGCACGCTGCGCCCGCAGCACCGTGTCGTACACCCGCCGCTGCTCATCCGAGCAGGAGCCGACCGCCACGGTGCGGGTCATGTCCGAATGCCAGCCGTCCACCCGCGCGCCGAAATCCATGGTCACAAAATCGCCCCGTTCGATAGCCTTCTCCCCCGGCACGCCGTGCGGAAGCGAGGAATTCGCCCCCGACACCACGATAAAATCGAAGGCCACCCCTTCCGTCCCCTGCCGGCGGATGAGGAACTCCAGCTCCAGCGCCACCTCCCGTTCGGTCCGGCCGGGGCGGATGAAGGGCAGGATATGCTCGAAGCCGTACTCCGTCAGGGCCTGCGCCTCCTTGATCTTGGCCAGCTCCTCCGGGGATTTCACCAGCCGCAGCTCGCCAAGCAGGCCGTCAAGCACGCCGCCCCGCAGCTCCACGCCGGGAAGCATCCCTGAAAAGCGGCGGTATTCCGCCACGGTCATCCCTTCGTCCTCGGTCAGGACGCAGCGCAGGCCAAGGCGTTTCGCCAGCTCCGGCAGGGTCGCGGACAGCGAGGCATATTCCACGCATTCCATCCCCCGTACCGTACGGCGGGCCGCCTCAATGTACCGGAAGTCGGTCAGAAACAGCGCGGTTTCCCTGGTGGCCAGCACCAGCCCGGCGCTGGAGGGGAAGCCGGTCAGATACCGGCGGTTATGCCCGCTGGCCACCAGCGCGGCATCCGCATCCGCCGGGATTTTTTCCATCAGCCGTTCAATCGGCCGCATTGCCAACATCTCCTTTTTCTCCGCTTTTCTCTGCACATCCTCCGTGCGGGCGGCGGTGCATCCGTTCCCGGCCGCACCGCTCAAACCCCGCCTTTTCATACAGGCGGTGAGCGTTTTCCGTTTCCAGCGTGCCGAAGCGCCGCCGCAGCCGTTCGTCCGATACGACGGCCCGGACCAGCGCCGTTCCCAGCCCCCGGCCCCGGAACGCCTCGTCGATCACCACGTCTCCCAGATGATAGGTCCCGGCGCTGTCGACAACCACCCGGGCATAGCCGACCTGCCGTTCCCCGCCCCCCGCCGCGGGAAGGAATACCCCGAAGCACAGGGACGAGGCCAGCTCGCGCCGGAGCTGATCCGGCGGCCGTCCCCCGCCGGGAAGGGAACGAAGCAGCGCGGCAATCCGGGCGGGCTGCATCGCCCCGGCGCCGGAGCGGACGACGGCAGAAAGCGCCGGCCTCAAAGCCTTCCGGCGATTTCGGCAAACGCCTCCAGCGCCAGCAGATAGCTCGCCGGGCCAAAGCCGGCTATCTGCCCCCGGCAGGCCGGCGCGATCACCGAGGTGTGGCGGAACTCCTCCCGCGCGTGGATGTTGGACAGATGCACCTCGATCACCGGCAGGCGGATCGCCGCGATCGCATCCCGGATCGCATAGCTGTAGTGGGTATAGGCCCCGGCGTTGAGGATCACGCCGTCGTACACGCCCATACAGGCGTGCAGGCGGTCGATCAGGCCGCCCTCGCTGTTGGACTGGTCAAAATCCACCTCGATTTGCAGCTTTTCCGCCCGTCCGGCGATCTGTTTGCAGATATCCTCGTAGCTGTCGGAACCGTACACTCCCGGCTCCCGCAGCCCGAGCAGGTTGAGGTTCGGCCCGTTGAGCACCAGCAGTTTCATCGTCGCAGTCATCCTTTCGCCCGCCAGTTTTTGTATTTTCCAAAATCCATATACTCCATTATACACCCGCCGCGGCGAAAATACCACCCCGCCGCCGGCGTCCGCTCAGAAGCGCGCCATGGCCCGCGTTTTTGGCCGGACGCTGGCGGCCCGTTGCCGATTGCCCCCTTTTCCCTCGCAGCATGACCGGCGGGCCGGCATCCGCGCGGCAGAAAGAAGCAATCCCGCCGGGCAGGCTCGGCTCCCGCCGTCTGAGCCGGCGGGCTTTCCCCGCGCGTATATGCGGCTGTGTGGACGGCAAGACCAGGAGAACAGGCGGGCCAGCCGGACGGGCAGACCGCCCGGCGCCACGAACAGGAGGCTGTGCAGGATGCTGAACAGGAGTAAACAGGAGATAAAACAGGAGGCAGAAAAAGGGCGCAGAGGAAGACAGCCCGTACAATCCCAAGGAGGATATTCCGCCCTCTTGCCCATTTTGGGGAGGACAACCGCCGCAGCGCGGGCAACCGGTTGATCAGCCATTCGAGGATGCCGGCCAGTATATTTTCCAGAAAGTCCGCAGTAATCCCCCACACCCCTCACCGGCCGCGTGGTTTCCGCCCGGAGCATAGCCATCCGCCCGCGCCGCCGCGGGCCGGCCTGTATGCCGCCGCCTTCACGGCGCAGACCGCTTCGGCGCTCTTTCTGTCCGACGCGGCCGTACCCGCGCCGCCGTGAAAGCCCGCGTCAGGGCCGTCCGGACGGCTCCGGCAGGCAGTAGAACAGGGGGAGCAGCAGGAAAACACACCAGCCCGGGTGCCACCAACCCCACAGCACGCCCATGGCCAGATAAAGCGAGGCAATCAGTACCGGGAGCAGACCGGATGAGAGCAGAAACGCATGGATGCTTCCCCAAACGCCCGGCGCCTCCCGCGCTTTATCGATTCCCGGCCCGGCCAGGTAATACAGCGGGATGGTGAGGAACAAAAGCCAGGCAGGGTGCCACCAGCCGCCGGCAAAGCCGAGGGCCACATAAACCAGCGCGACCAGAACGGGGTACGGGAAGCGGTTCACCATCCACTCCGCCGAACGGCGGCCCGT
The DNA here is from genome assembly GCA_904419875.1 of Candidatus Avimonas caecicola. Taxonomy (GTDB): domain Bacteria; phylum Bacillota; class Clostridia; order Oscillospirales; family Acutalibacteraceae; genus Avimonas; species Avimonas caecicola. The sequence goes on from CAJFTG010000001.1 coordinate 106,730, forward strand.
CGGAAGGAACTCCGGTGCATCCTCCCCGGCCAGGGCCGCCAGCTCCTCTCCCCCGTCTCCCAGCAGGACGGCGGTCACGCCGTCCTGCACCCACTCCGGCGCCGCGTCCTCCCCGGCGGGCTTTTCCTGCGCACCGGAAGGCGGCCCGTTCCCCTCCGGCGTGTCGGCCGCTGCTATACCGGTTTCCAGCAATTCGTCCAGCGTGACGCCATAAAGGCGGGACAGGGCGATCAGCTTGTCGATGTCCGGGGACGCCTCGGCCCGCTCCCATTTGGAAACCGCCTGCCGGCTGACATCCAGCTTCTCCGCCAGCTCCTCCTGTGTCCAGCCCCTTGCACTGCGCAGCCGCACCAGCCGGTCGGCAATGGCGATATTCATGGTATCTCTCCGTCCTTTCCTTCCCGACTATGGGGAATGCCGGCGGCCCGCTTCCGGAACCGTGCAGAGCGCTCTGCGTCATTCCGTTTTCTGCCGCCGTCTGACACTATCCTATCAGGAAAGGCGGCCGGCGGCCACCATCCGCCGGTTTCCTCCCCCGGCGCAGCGCGCAACCGGAGGTTGCGAAGCCGGAAAGCGGCGGATGCGGGCCGTCTTTCGGCCGGGCAAACAGGCAAACGGGAGCCGCCCTTCCGGCGGGAAGCCATTGGACGCAGAGGACGCACCGTCCACGGGACGCACCGTCCACGGGACGCACCGTCCACGGGACGCACCGTCCACGGGACGCACCGTCCACGGGACGCACCGTCCACGGGA
>CAJFTG010000002.1:0-104745 GCA_904419875.1 Candidatus Avimonas caecicola
GGTAACTCTGCTTTGATGTTGGTCTGTGCCCGGCTGCGCCATGTAGCCGGTACCCAGTGGGGCAACAAGAAGTACATGAATATGAAGCATCTGGAGGCTACCATTGGGAAAGTCTCCATTGCTCTGACTTCATTCACACCAGAGCCTGCAAACCAATTTGCGCAAAACTATTGACACTACCAGCGAAGAGCAGTTGTGCTCCCTTTTCTTTTCTGTCGGCTATGTATTTCACCGGAGACAATAAAAAACCTTTACATAACGAGACAGTGCGCCAAAGCGCCCAATCTGTTTATGTTAAGGTTTTTGCGAAATATGTGTATTCAATTTTTATGTTGGAGTAAGTATAACACAGAAAAAAGCGGTTGTTAATAATTTCCAGTATAAAATTGATTTTTATGGGCATACTTATTATTTTGGTATTTTCCCCCTCGCTTTTCATGGCGAAAAGTAAGAAGTTTGAGCGGAAAAATATTTTTCAGAAATGACTTGCTAACCGTCTGGAACAGAGTTACCATACCATCCAACTTGGGAGGTGGTACCTGTGAAAAATGCGTTTCGTGACATGCTGCGGCTTCTGCGCCGCGCCAACGGCTGGGCGCAGCGGGAGGTGGCCGAGCGGCTGCATATCAATCGCAGCACCTACGCTTATTATGAAACCGGAAGAACGCGACCGGAGTACGAGACGCTGGCGAACATAGCCAAGCTGTACGGCGTGTCGGTGGATTTCCTGCTGGGCAAGGATACGCCTGCCACCAGCATTGAGAAGGCGTTTTTCCTGCGCTTTCTCAGTCTGTCGGAGGAAGAACAGGCCCGCCTGCTGCGCCATTTAGAGGATTTGGCCGATTCCGCAGAAATGACTTGCCTTTTCCCCGTTTCAGAGCGTTACTAACACACGACGGGGAGGTTTCCCGCGCTGTGGAAACCATGGAGCAATAAAAAACGTCATGGCAGGCTGCTGTGCTGGAACACAACAGCCCTGCGACAAGGTGAGATGAGCACCCTGCACAACCGTACGCGAACCGGAGGTTCGCTCGGCACCATGAACAGCTTTATTGTTAAGAAAAGTCGTGTGCCAAACAAGTGAGATCATCAAGCGTGTGCAAGGGGCAAGAAAGGAGGATCGGTAGGTCGGGATAACATGAACATCTATTACGATTACGAAGGGATTATCGGGAAACCGCAGCAGGCGCATTTGCGCAATACGCTGGAGGAGATTTGTGAACTAGCAAGGGCCATCCGCAGCCAGCTCGGCAAGCGGGGATATCTGCTGGACAAGTACCTGCACGACCTGCTGACCGCTATTAACAGCACGCTGGCCTATGAGGCTGCGGACAGCGGCTTCCAGCTATCTGGCGAGCTGCTTCACCTCTGCAACAAGCTCACACGGGGCGAACCGGTGGAAAAGGAGCATTCATTGTACGAATCGGTAAAGGAATACATCGATACGCACCTGCTTCCGTTTCAGGAGCATGTGACCAAGGTAAACCTTTACTGTATCGGTCTCGCGGATACCTTTCTCGGCTATGCGATTCCTGCGTTCACTGATGAGGGAACGGAGGCCATCCGCCGGGAAGTTGATATTGTCTCGCTGCATGAACGATACCGGAAGACCAGCAACATTCTCGGAAGCGAGGACCAGATGGAAAAACTCAACCTGCTGATCCGCCAGCGGTTTCAGGTGACCACCGCCATGGCTGGGTTCCTTCAAGGCGTGACGAATTCGCTGCTGTATGCACTGACCGAGCGGGACACCGAAACAAACAAGACGGTGCTGCAGCTGTGGCTGGACGGGCCGGAAAAATTAAGGATAGATGGAGGGAAAAGCCATGAGGCCTGAGCCAGTATTTAACGGCACGCTGGTGCTGGATATCTGCTCGGAGGACGAAAAGATTCGGGAGGCCCTATGGCTTGGGGACGGTCAGGAACCGCAAGCTTTGGATATTTTTCATCACCTTGGTATGCACGTAGATACCGTGCTGATCGGCCCGTTAACCGCTGACTGTATCAACGTCCGGTTTTATAACTATCCGTATCGGATTGAATTCTACGACTGCAACGTGAAGCAGATTAAAATCATCAACCATCTGAAGCATACTCTGACAATAAGGGGGTTGACCACGCCGGTCGATCTCGAGCCTTATGACTCGGCGGTGCTGAAAGGTGAGCTAATTTGGTAGCGTAGGCTTTAAGAAGATGAAGCACACGGATAAGGGACAGGCGCCAGCTTTTGAGCGGCGTCAGTCCTTTGTTTTTTCGATTATATCCCCCACACAGGCACAATCAAATTCTCACTGTCGAAGGCTGACAGCCGGTCCGTCGTGCAGAGCACCGCGCCGGTGCCGCGTTCGAGCGTCGCCTTGTCGATCACGCCGAACACGCGGGTCAGGCGCTTATCCGGCATGGCGGTTTTCTTGATTTCCATGGGGTACAGCCTGCCGCTGTCCTCCAGCAGGATGTCGATCTCCTTGGTGTCCTTGTCGCGGTAGTAGTAAATGAACGGCTCCAAGCCGCAGTTGAGGTAGCTCTTGACGACCTCGGAGACCACGAAATTTTCCAGAATCGCGCCGCTCATCGCGCCATTCATCAGCGTGTCGCTGTCGCTCCATTTGGTGAGATAGGCCACCAGCCCGCTGTCATAAAAGTAAAGCTTCGGCTTGGTCACCATACGCTTCAGCATATTGTTGGAGTAGGGATGCAGGTAAAAAATGATGCCCAGCCGCTCCAGAATACCCAGCCAATTTTTCGCCGATACCATGTCAATACCGGCGGTGTCCGCGATGGTCTTATAGTTGAGCATCTGGCCTGCCAATGCTGCTGCGGCCGTGACAAAGCTCATGAACTTAAGGGAATCAATCGTGCCGGAGATTTCTTTTACATCCCGGTCGATATAGGTGCTGACATAACCGGAATACACCATCCGGCGGTCGGTGTACTGCCCGCTGATAAGGGCGGGCATGCCGCCGCCAAAAATCCGCTGGTATATGGCGGGGGTATCGATGGCTTTCCGCTCCCGCATTCGCAGGGACAGCTTGTCGAAGTCCAGCACAAAGGGTTCGGTGACCGCGCCGCAGATTTCCGCCTGCGACAGGGAGGACATATGCAGCAGGCAGACCCGTCCCGCCAGCGACTCCTGCACGCCGTCCATGAGTTTAAACACCTGCGAGCCGGTCAGCCAGAAATCTCCCGGAGTATGGTTTTGATCGATGTGGATTTTGATATAGGTGAAAAGCTCGGGTGCGTACTGCACCTCGTCGATAAACACGGGAGGCTTGTGAATTTGCAGGAACATCTTGGGGTCGTTTTTCGCCATTTCCCGTTCGGTCAGATCGTCCAGCGTGACGTATTCCCTCCCGGTGTTTTCCTCCTCGGCCAGCTTCTGCAGCATAGTGGTCTTGCCCACCTGCCGGGGACCGGTCAGCAGCAGGGCCGGGAATTCTTTGGACAGGCGCAGGAAGGTGTCTTCCATCGCCCTGCGGATATATCTCATGATAACAACTCATTCCTTTCCAGAGACTGGGGAGTTGTGCCGGTTTCGGCGAAGCCGAAATTCTGGCTGTTTAAGCCGGAAAGGCACAAAACCCGTTTGAAAGAAAGGCGTCCGCCTTTCTTTCAAACTACCAACCTTTCGCACAGACCGCGCTTGCTTTTTCGCGGAAACGTCTATATTCAGCCTGTTTCGGATACATGACTTCTCTACTTTAGTATAGCCGGAAATCCAACTTGAGTCAAGATGGTTTTTCGGCTGTTTTAATATAAAAACATAATTTGGACGATATTCCTTGCTTGACATTGTGAGGATTATGCAGATGTGGTATGATATATGAAAACAGGAAATGCCGGTAAGTGTTTATGAACGGACAGAACAGAGCTTATATCAAAATCGGCGCGAAGGTGAAAATCGTACTCAAAAAAGACCAGCCCACCGGTAAGCTGACCGAGGGCGTGGTGGCGCGGATTTTGACCAAAAGCCCTCACCATCCCCACGGCATCAAGGTGATGCTGGAGGACGGGCAGGTCGGCCGGGTGCAGGAAATAGAATGAGCGCAAAATCAGAAACTGTCGTTATCGGCGAACATACCAAATGTATGGCGTGAGGAGGCGGAGCGTATGGTCTATGTCACCGGCGATACGCACGGCGAATTTGAGCGGCTCGGGAGCAAGCATTTTTCCGGCGGCCCCGGCGACTATTTGATCGTCTGCGGCGACTTCGGCGGCATCTGGGACGATTCCAATCGGGAAAAATACTGGCGGAAATGGCTTTCCCAAAAGCCGTTTACCACACTTTTTATCGACGGCAATCACGAGAACTATGACCGGCTGTCCGCATATCCTGTCACCGAATGGCACGGCGGAAAAGTACAAAGGATTGCGGATAATATCTTTCATCTGATGCGCGGACAGGTTTTTGAGATCGACGGCGTGCGCTTCTTTACGTTCGGCGGCGCGTCCTCCCACGATATCGACGCCGGTATCCTCGAGCCGGACGATCCGGATTTTGTAACCAAACGCAAAAGGCTCGACCGGGAGAAGGCGCTGTACCGCGTCAACCGCGTTTCGTGGTGGGCGGAAGAACTGCCTTCGGAAGAACAGCAGGAAGAGGGACTGCGCAATCTCGAAAAATACCAGTATCAAGTGGACTGCATCCTCTCGCACTGCGCTCCATCCTCCGTGCAGGATATTGTCAGCAGGGGCTTTTACAGGCACGACCGCCTGACCGATTATCTTGACCGCGTCAAAGAGCTGTGCGATTTCAAGGTTTGGTTTTTCGGGCATTATCACGCGAACGAACGGATCGGGAAGAAATTTGTACTGTTGTATGACAAGATCGCCGCGCTGGCGGATTTTTTGTGTGATGACAGCAGCGTTTTCTCCTGAAATAAGTTTTGCGGTTATAAACCGCAAAACTTTATATATAGTGGAAAATATGCACCAACTGCTATTTTTACGGGCCGCACGCTAAGCGTTACGGTCAAAGCACGATAGAAAAAATCGACAAATTCGATTGGCCTGTCCGGAAAAAGCCGAACGGCGAGTATAACATTAAGGGAAATAAAATCCTCGCCACTTGTTTTGCGACCGACTTTTTTCTTCCCGAAGCAGATGAGTGGCGGGGAGAGGTCTGGGCGATGATCCGGGAACGGACGGACATCGATTTCTTGATTCTAACAAAGCGCATCGACCGGTTTCTCGTATCGCTGCCAGAGGATTGGGGCGAAGGCTATGACAATGTGAATATCGGCTGCACAGTCGAAAATCAGGAATTGGCCGATCACAGGCTGCCGCTGTTTTTATCCTATCCCATCAAGCGGTGGTTTATCGCCTGAACCCCGCTTCTGGAAGCCATCGATTTAACGCCCTATCTGCATGGCGTACAGCATGTTACCGTCGGCGGCGAAACGGGGCGGGATGCCCGCGTATGCGATTATGACTGGGTGCTCAATATCCGCGAGCAATGCGCCGAAGCGAATATGACGTTCTGGTTCAAAAGTACCGGCTCGTTTTTTAGGCGTGACGGCGTCGTGGAGAAAATCAATCCGTTCAAGCAAACCAGCGCGGCCAAAGAGCTGGGGATCGATATTTCGGATGGGAAGCGATTGTTTTAAGCTGAAATCGACATGACTCCGGCACTAGCACGGCAGAACCGGCCCGCATTTTGCACTGCCAAATGGGTCCTTTTTCTGCCGAAAATTGCCCTTTTCTAACCGCAGTTCTAACCAGTTCGGTTGGAATTTCGTTAGAACTCTGGGCCATCCCGCACCCGCCAGCGACATCGGAAACTCCCCGCTTTTCTCCCCTGTAACCGCGAAAAAGCCCGCAACCATGCGGGCTGCGGGCATCCACTATCGTCATTTAAGTTCTAATAAAATCCGCGAACATCCAAAATCCCGGTATCACTCGAAATCGAGTAAGCCCATAACCGGGCCCGTGGGTTCGAATCCCTCCTTCTCCGCCATGGGAACGGAGGCCGGGATTGGAAACGCAAAAACAAGGCGCCCAATAGGGCGTTAAGACAAGAAAGCACTTTGCAGGGGCGCATACTATGCGCCCGCGGGCGGCTATTAGCCGCCCCTACGGGTGTCCTTACAACACCGCCCTTAAATCCGGCCTCTTTTTCCATGCTGTAAATTGTATTTGCGCCGTTTCTCTTTGCGGCGGCATTGGGGCATAAAAAAGCAAAAATCAGAAAATGTCCATGTGAAAACGAAAACGGACATTTGTTCTGAACCCGGGGTCCGCCGTTTGGCGCGGGTATCTTCTTTGTACCCCCATCCCGCGGCGGGCGGCAATTCGCGATGAACTGCCACCCGCTATTTTATTGCCCGGCGCGGCTGTCAGCGCGATCTTTCCGCTTCCTCTTGTCCCCTTTTGTCTCTCCTTTCCATATACCTATATACATATTTACGTACCTGTACACCTGCGGGCGGCCGTTTGTGACAAGCGGCCGCCCGCTTTTTGCCCCGCCCGGCCAAAGGCGGAAGCCTTTTCGTTCTGCCTGTGGCAGCAGGAGCGTATCGCCGTACGCCGGCGCTTGAGGCAGCTCCTTTTCGCCGGCGGCTCCCGCGCGGCGAGCAACCCGCACAGCAACGGCTTTTCTTTCCCCTTCCCCTCCTTTTTTCTGCTCGCCCGTATTGAACAAAAGAGTTGGTCAATGCCCTTCCCCGCCGCTCTTTTTCCAGCGCCTCCGCAGGCCCGCCGCCTGCGGAGGCGTTTTTTGCACAAGGGAAACGGCCCTGAGCCCGCGGCCGTCCCTGCCGGTCGGCTTGCGATTCCGGAGGGGATATCCGGCGGAAAAGTACGGTAAAAACGCAAAGTTGTCACTTTCCGTTCTGCTGGTTGTGAATAGATAACAGAAGCGCTGATTGGCATTGTGGCCGGCTCTGTTTGTATGCTATGCTGATGCCGACCCAAACAGAAAACGCGTTTTTAGATACTCTGATAAATACGGAGGGGTTACAACATGGTGGGCAACCGCAGTTCGGTTTATCCCGATTTGCCTCTGGTGCAGGACGGCGCGGCATGCGCGGCGCTGGTTCTGGCGGAAAATCCGACGGAAAAGGCGCGGCTGGCAGCGGAAGACCTGCGCGACACGATCGAACAGATGAGCGGCGCGCGTCTGCCGCTGATCGAGGCCGGGACCGCGTTCGAGGGCGCACGGATTCTGGTGGGCGAGTCCCGGGAAACCGTCGCGCTGGGGTATCCCGCGCCGCACGGATACCCGGAAAACGAGCGGGTGATTCTCTGCCGGAAGGGGAACTTCCTGATCGTGCTCGGCAACGACGACGGCGCTTTCACCGGCACGCAGTTCGCGGCGACCATGCTGCTGGAGCGGCTCGGCTGCGGCTGGTACGGCCCCGAAGAGCTGTGGCAGGTGATTCCGCGGAAAAAGACGCTTTCCGTGGGTTATCTGAACATCGAGCAGACGCCCCGCTTTACCTGCCGGCAAACCCATGTATCCCGCCGGAACCGGGACCTGGCGCTGCGGTGGTATATGGGAGGGTGCGACACGCAGATCGACCACGCCTATTACCGGCTGTTCCCGCGGGAACAGTATTTTGCGGCTCATCCCGAATGGTACTGCCTGGTGGATGGGAAGCGGAATCCCTATATCGAATGGTGGCAGATGTGCTACTCCAATCCGGAAGTGGTTCAGGAAACCATCCGGAAGATCGACGCGTATTTTACGGAAAACCCTTCCTGCACCCAGGCGGCGCTCTCCGCCAACGACGGCTATTTCAAGGGCTTCTGCGAGTGCGAGGAATGCCGCCGGCTGGGGACGCCGGGCGAAACAATGGTCTGGTTTGTCAATCAGGTCGCCCGGGGGCTGGAAGAACGGCATCCGGATAAGCGGCTCATGTTCTTCATTTATTTCCCTACATACGATCCGCCCCGGCGGAAAATGCCCCTGCACAAAAACGTGACGCTCATGTTCTGCAAGGAATCCTGCATGTTTCACGCCGTGGACAGCGGGCCGGACTGCGGCTATCACGTCCGGTATGAATACGATTTCGGCCATACCTATTATACCCTCCCGTTTCTGGAGAACGCGCGGAAATGGATCGAGAGGACGGACTGCCGCCATACGGCGGTATGGGACTGGTACTGCCCGGCCGCGGCCAACCCCGTCTGGAAGGACCTGCCCTGGGTCCAGGGGGATGTGGCGACCCGGAACCAGCTCTGCTTTGAGCGGGAGCTGGGGGCGGAGTACGTGTATTACGACCAGGGGCCGGCGGAGGCCTTTCACGACACCGAGGCAAGCTATCCCCTGCGCTGGCCGCTCTGGTATGTGGCGGCCAGGGGGATGTGGGACGGCCGGCAGACCGCCTCGCAGATCCTGATGGACGCGTGCAAAAAGCTGTTCGGCCCGGCGGCGGACGCCATGTTCGCCTATTACAGCTGCCTGGCGGACATCAGCCAGGACTGCCACGCCAAGGGCCTCGCCTGGCATATGCCGGAGCCGTACGAGCTGTACACGCCTGAAGCGGTCTGCCGGGTGGACCGGACGCTGTCGGCCGTGCAGGCGCTGCTCCCGCAGCTGAACGGAGACGAACGGCGGCGGGCGGAAAACCAGCTGGCCCTGTGGCAGCGCGCCAAAGAAGCAATCGCCGGCTACCGCACCGCGTATCCGGAAGAAACCGGCCGGCAGGAAGCCCCGGCCGACCGAGGAGGCTCTGCATCATGACAACGCTGTCTTTCGAGGAGATCACGCTCCGCTGCGCCCATTTGGGAGGGGAAAGCGATCTGCCTTCGGTTCTCCCGGTCATCAATGTGCAGACCGAGAAAAAGGCCCGCCTGGACGAGGACGACGAAATCTTCTTCGACATCGGAACAATCCGCAGCATCTTCCCGTACAACCAGCAGGACCGCTATGACCGGGCGCTGGAGCCGCGCCGGTTCCGTGCCGCCGTGCTGGAAAACGACTGCCTGAAGGCCACCTTCCTTCCGGAGCTCGGCGGCCGGCTCTGGTCCCTGTTCGACAAGCGGGCGGGAAAGGAGCTCCTGTATGTAAACGACGGGATCCGGTACTGCAACCTTGCGCTCCGGAACGCCTGGTTCAGCGGCGGGGTGGAGTGGAATATCGGCATGATCGGCCACAGCCCGTTCACCTGCGCGCCTTTGTTCACCGCGCGGCTGGAGGACGAGACCGGCTGCCCGATCCTGCGGATGTACGAGTTCGAGCGGCTGCGCGGCGTGCCCTTTCAGATGGACTTCAGCCTGCCGGAGGGTTCCCCCCTGCTGATCTGCCGGATGCGGATCGTCAACCCGCATGACAAAACCATCCCCATGTACTGGTGGAGCAACATCGCCGTCCCGGAGAGCGCCGGCCGGCGGGTGGTGGTTCCGGCGGAGAACGCCTATTACAGCTACTGGGACGTGGTCGCCAAAACGCCGATTCCCCTGCGCGGCGGCCGGGATGTGACCTATCCGGTGAACACGGAATGCTCCATGGACTATTTTTACCGTATCCCGGAGGGGCGGCGTCCATATATCGCCTGTCTGGACAAGGACGGCTATGGCCTGGTCCAGACCTCCACCCGGCGGCTGAAGGGGCGCAAGCTCTTTGTCTGGGGGCAGGGTGAGGGCGGGCACACCTGGCAGCGGTTCCTGACCGACCGCGCGGGCGATTACGCCGAAATCCAGGCCGGCCTGGGCCGTACGCAGTACGAATGCCTCCCGATGCCGCCGGGCTGCGCCTGGGAATGGGTGGAAGGCTACGGCGCGATGAACGCCGCGCCCCGGAGGGTACACGGCGGCTGGGACGAGGCGCGCGCCGAGGCGGCGGCCTGCCTGGAACGGACGATGAGCGAGCAGGCGCTGGAAGCCTGTCTGGAAACCCCGCGCACGGGATATGCGCTGCGGAAAGGCGAGCTGCTGCTAAGGGGCTCGGGCTTCGGCGCGCTGGAGAACCGGCGGCGGAAGCTGGCGGGCGAACCCCCTCTCCCGGAGCACCTGGATTTCGGCGAGCCGGACGACGCGCAGTCCCCCTGGGTCGTTTTGCTCGAAACCGGGCGGTTCCCCTCCGCCGAACCGGAAAAGCCGCCGGCTTCCTACCAGTCCCATGACGCCTGGCTCCGTCCGGTTCGGGAAGCCCGCGAAAAAGACGAGGGCAACTGGCTGGCCCATTACATGGAAGGGCTGCTGTATCTGTGCCGGGAGGAATACGCGCGGGCGGAGTCCTGCCTGAAGCGTTCCGAAGCGCTGCAGCCGACCTGCTGGGGCGCCTATGCAATGGCCTCGTGCCGGTATGCCCAGGGGGATATCCCGTCGGGAGTGTCCTGGATTCTGCGGGCGATGGACCTCAGGCCGGAGGACCTGTCCCTGGCGCGGGACGGATTCCGCCTGCTGCAGGAGGATGGGCGGTACGCACAGATTGTCGAGCGGTACGCAAGGCTGTCTCCGGCCCTGCGGGAGGACGGAAAGCTGAAATTCTATCTCGCCGGCGCACTGGCCCATCAGGGCGAGCTGGAGAAGGCGGAACGGATTCTGTATGAGGACGGCGGCCTGGTCGTGCCCGTAATCCGCGAGGGCGAGCTCTCGCTGACCTCGCTGTGGTATTACATCGAAGAGCAGAAATGCCTGCGCCGCGGCGAGCCCTTCGACGAAACGGTGCAGCCGCCGCCTGCGCTGGATTTCCGCATGGGAAGAGAGGCCGTCCGTTAGCCCGGGAACACCCGGGGAGATCCGGGGGAGGGCGGAAACGCCGGCCGCAACGCATCGCCGAGGACCTTTCCGCCGGCGATGCATAAAGCCGGAGAGGGCACCGATGCGCCGTGAGAAATGGGGGGTCGCGCTTGCTCCGCGGGCTGAAATTCCACTTTGACAACGAATATATTACCGAGCCCGTCTCCTACGGGCCGGTTCTGCTCTGGCAGATCGGCGACATCGGCTGTGATCCGGGCTATGTGGTAAAGGACCATCAGCAGTATTGCTACGAAATCACCTGCGTGGTTGGCGGCCGGGGACTGATTGCCGGCAGCGGCGGCGAATATCCCATCCACAAGGGCCAGCTTTTTCTCAACCGGCCGAAGGAAAACCACCGGATCCGCTCGGACATGGTGGAGCCCATCCGTTATTTCTATCTGGGCTTCGATTTTGACCGGACCTATCTGGATGCCACCTGGAAAACGGTGAAACGGGCTTTTGACGAATGCGGCCGTCCCCTGGCGGACGACATCTTCGAGATCAGCGCCGTCTTTTCCGGCATCTTTGATGAAATGATGGGAAAGGACGCCGTGACAAAGGAAATCATCCGCTGCCGGATTTACGAGATCCTTCTGCTGGCTTACCGCGCCTTTACCCAAAAGAAGCCGCAGCGGTATCTGTCCGGGAGCGAGTCGGACCGGCACAGCCAGCTGGTTTATTCCGTCATCCACTACATCGACGCCAATGTCTGCGCGATTGACTGCCTGCAGGAGATCGGCAGTCAGGTGGGCTACAGCTACACCTATATCTCCCGCCTGTTTACCCGCGTGACCGGGCGGTCGCTGCAAACCTATTACAACGAAAAGCGGTTTGACAAGGCGGTCAGCTTCCTGAAGATGGGAATGCCGAGCAAGGAGATCGCCGTGCTCCTGAAATACAAAACCCTCAGCAGCTTCAGCAAGGCGTTCAGCAATCATTTCGGCGTCTCCCCCTCCGAGTACCGGAAAAGGCTGCGGCAGCAGGAGGAGGGGGCGGAACCGCCGGGATCGCCGGGACCGCCGGAAACACCGGGACAGGGGTAGGCGCCGCCCGGACCGGCCGGGAAAAGAGAACAAAAAGAGAAGCAGGAAATCCGCCGCTGGCGAGAGAAACGAGGCAACTATGAGGATTATTGGCATTCACTGCGGAAGGCAGGAAATCCGGGGGCTGGCATGCAGCTCCGGCGGCCGGGTGCTGAACGCCGCGCGCATCGCGGCGGAGGCGGAGGACGGCGTCCTTTCCCGGATGCAGAATATCCGCTCGGTCATCAACATGCTGGCACAGGAGAACACGGACGTTCGTGCCGTGGGCATCGTATGTCCCGGCCGGATCGACCCGCACAGCGGGCTGATCTCCCGCACGGCGCTGCCCGGGTTTTTGGGAACCGATCTGCGGGACGTGGCGAAGGGCCTTCTGGACGTGCCGGTTTATGCGGAAAACAGCACGGCCGCCGCCCTGCTCGGCGAACACTGGCTGGGCGCCGCCAGGGACGGAAAAAAGACCGTGCTGCTTGAACTGGACACGGAACCGCAGGCGGCCGTGTTCGACCGGCAGAGGCTCCGGGGCGTGTATTACGCCGACGAGTGGGGAATCGAAAGGGCGGGCCTGTCCCTGCCGGCCTTTTCCCGCGCGCTGGAGGAAGCCCTCGGGCGGAGCGCCTGCCTGGAAGAGTATGAGGACTGTTTCCGCCGGGGCGATCCCCGGGTTGTCGGGGTGCTCCGCCGCTTTTCCGCCGACCTGGCGGAACTGGTGGAAGCCGCCGTACGCAGGGAAAAGCCGCGCCGGATCCTGTTCGGCGGCGATCTCACCGTGTGGTTCCGTTCCTTCCTCCCTTTTCTGGAGCAGGAGCTGCGTACGCGCTGCCTGTCCCCCGTGATTGAAACGGGGCGGCTGGGGATGAATGCCGGCTGCCTGGGCGCTGTCCGCCTTTGCCTGGACCGGCTCCCGGCCCGGAAAGAGCCGTCCCCGGAACACGCCGCGGCGTGGAAATAGGCCCCCGGCTCCGGACGGCGGAACCCGATCGGCACAAACAAGCGGTTCAGGAAAGGAGAAAGACACTATGCGGCGGAGGTTCATGACCGGGCTTTGCACGTTATCCCTGCTTCCCGCCCTACTTCCCGCCCTGCTTCTCGCCACGCTTCCCGCCGCGTTCCCCGCGGCCGCGCGGGCGGATGCGGCGGAGGAGAACGCCGGCGCAGGAAGCCGTGCCGGCGGCTTTTCCGCCTATTGGGCGGAGGCTACCGGCCTGCCGGCGGCTTCCGCCCCGCTGGTTCTGGAGGCGGAGGACGCGTCGCCGTCCCCGGCCGCCGGCACGGCGGAGGGCCTCTCCCTGGCGGAAGACGCCTGTATGGAATGGTCCTTTTCGGTGGAAACCGGGGCGGTATACGAGCTGGTGCTTTCCTATGCCGCCCTTTCGGAAAACGGCCGTCCCCCGCAAATCCGCATCGAGCTGGACGGGGCCGTGCCATATACGGAGCTCGCCGGCTACGAGCTGAGCCTGGTTTACCGGGACGCCGGCCCGATCGAGCGCAACAGCAAGGGGGACGACCGGATCCCCGAGCAGCAGGAAGTGGACCGCTGGCAGGAGCGCCGGCTGCCGGATACCTCCGGGCTGACCGGACGGCCGCTCAGCCTCAGCCTGGAGGAAGGCGAGCACACCCTCCGGCTGACCTGCACCCGCGGCGCGGTCCGTGTGCGCGCTCTGACGCTGGCGGTCCCCGAAACGGTAAAGCCGGACGACGAGGCGCGCCGGGAATACGCACAGGCGGGCCTGCGGGAAGCGGAAGGCTTCTGCCAGGTGATCCAGGCGGAAGCGGCCTGGGAGAAGTCGGCCTCCACCCTCTATCCGACTTACGACCGCACCAGCCCGGCAACCGAACCCTACGACGCCGTGCGCATCCGACGCAACACCATTGGCAAGGGTACGTGGAGCGAACCGGGCATGTGGATCTCCTACCGCATTACGGATGTCCCCGCGGACGGCTTGTATTATCTGACGATCAAATACCGGCAGGCGGAAGCCATCGGCGTGACCTCCTACCGGGACATCCGCGTCAACGGGGAGATTCCGAGCGCCGCCTTCCAAAACGCCGCTTTCCCCTACGGCGTGGACTGGGAGCGGCAGACGATCTCGGACGAGAACGGCGCCCCTGTTCCGGTCTATCTGCGGGAGGGGGAAAACGAGCTGCAGCTGGAGGTAAGCCTGGGGCCGGCGGCAGACGCCATGCGGATGGTGGACGAAGCGGTGTACGCCCTCAACCAGCTGTATACCCAGATTGTGATGATCACCGGCACCTCGCCGGACCCGTACCGGGATTATTACCTGGATCAGGAGATTCCCGGCCTGCTGGAGGATTTCCAGGCCCAGGCGGACCTGCTGTACGCCGCCTGCGCCGAGCTGGAGCGGCAGGAGGGTGAGGAGGCGGGCCAGAGCGAGGACATCCTGGGAATGGCCCGCCGCCTGGAAAACATGATCGGGAACCCCCGCTCCATCCCCGACCGGATATCCAGCTTTCGGGAGGGGATCAGCGCGCTTTCCACCTGGCTGTACGACCGGGCCAGCCAGCCGCTGGAGATGGACTATCTGATCGTCCACTCCGCGGACTGCGAGCTGCCCTCCCCCCGGGCCGGCTTCTGGGCGCAGGTGGTCCATTTCTTCCGCACCTTTTTCGCCTCCTTTGTGGAGGACTACAGCACGGTAGGGGGCGCGTCCTCCGGCGAGAGCATCACGGTCTGGGCCAACATCGGCCGGGATCAGATCCAGGTTATCAAGGATATGGTGGACGATTCGTTCACCCCCGAAACCGGGATTTCGGTCAATCTCAGCATCGTCCAGTCCGGCTTTATTGAAGCCGCCCTCGCCGGGCGCGGGCCGGACGTGGCGATCGGCATGGCGCGGGGCCAGCCCGTGAACCTGGCCTGCCGCAACGCCCTGCTCGACTTCGATTCCTACGAGGGGTTCGAAGAGATGGAAGGCCGGTTTGCCGAAACGGCGCTCGTTCCCTATCAATATCAGGGCAAAACCTACGCCATCCCCTGCACACAAACCTTTTACATGCTCTTTTACCGCAAGGACATTCTGGCTCAGATAGGCGTGGAGCCGCCGGCGACCTGGGACGACCTGATGGAAATTGTCCCCCGGCTGCAGCGCAGCCATATGACGATCGGGCTGCCCTACGCCGTCATATCGGCAGCGGCGGCGGTGGATAACGGGCTGGGGGCCAAGGATCTCTTCGCCACCCTTCTCCTTCAAAACGGCGGCGCCTTCTACAAGGAGGATTATACGGCCACCGCCCTGGATTCCGAAGCCGCGGCGTCCGCGTTCCGTCAGTGGTGCGACTTTTACACCAAATACGGCTTTGATCTGGTCTATGACTTTTACACCCGCTTTTCCACCGGAGAAATGCCGATCGGGATCGCTTCCTATGAGATGTTCAACACCCTGAGCGTAGCCGCCAAGGAGCTCCGGGGGCTGTGGGGGATGGCGCCGGTGCCGGGAACGGTCCAGCCGGACGGCACGGTCAGCACCCGGGAAGCCGGCGCCGGCACCGCCGCCGTGATTTTCAAAAAAGCCGATTCCCCGGAAAGCTGCTACCGGTTTGTGGACTGGTGGACGAGCGACGAGACGCAGAACCGTTTCTGCACGTCGGTGGAAAACGTTCTGGGGCCGGGCGGCCGGTACGCCACCGCCAATTTGGACGCCTTTTCCCGGCAGCCGTGGACCGAGGAGGAGCTGGCCATGCTTTCCGCCCAGCGGAGCCAGGTGGTGGAGCTTCCCGAAATCCCCGGCAGCTACTACGTATCCCGCAGCATCGACAACGCCTTCCGGGCGGTGCTGTACGACGGCAAAAACCCCCGGGAGGTTTTTGAAAAGGAAAACCGGAACATCAACCAGGAAATCGCCCGCAAACGGCGGGAGCTGGGACTCAGCCACTGAGGGAGGGAGATTATGCCGCGAAAAAAGCAGACGGTCCCCGGGTCCGCGGGCCGTCTTTCCGTCCGGGAACAGATCCGGCGCAGCCGGGACAGCTACCTGCTGATGGCCCCCTTCATGCTGCTGTTCGTGTTCCTGACCGTGATCCCCATTCTCTCGGCCGTCGGCCTGAGCTTCACCAGCTTCAACATGCTGGAGGCCCCGCGCTTTGTCGGCTGGCAGAATTACCAGCGGATGCTGCTGGGCGACCCGATTTTTTACACTGTGGTGAAGAACACGCTGCTGTTCGCCTTTCTGACCGGCCCGGTCAGCTATGTTCTTTCGTTCCTCTTCGCCTGGCTCATCAATGAAACCGGCAGGCTGCTGCGCACGGTCCTGACGGCGGTGTTCTATATGCCCGTCCTGGCCGGAAACATCTATTTTGTCTGGGCGTTCCTGCTCTCGGGCGACAGTTACGGCGTAATCAACGGCCTGCTGCTCCAGATGAATCTGATTCAGGAGCCGGTCGGCTGGCTGGTGGATCAGAACTACATCATGGGCTCCCTGATGGTCGTCCAGCTCTGGATGAGCCTGGGCACCGGTTTTCTCGCCTTTATCGCCGGCTTCCAGAGCATGGACCGAAGCCTTTTTGAAGCCGGGGCGATCGACGGCATCCACAACCGCTGGCAGGAGCTCTGGCACATCACCCTCCCCTCCATGTCCTCCCAGCTGCTTTTCAGCGCGGTAATGCAGATCGGCGCGTCCTTCGGCGTAAGCACGGTCATCACCACCCTGGTGGGCTTCCCCACCTCCCAGTACAGCGCAGACACCGTGGTGACCTATATCATGGATGTCGGCACCACCCGGTTTGAAATGGGTTATGCCTGCACCATTGCCGTTTTTCTGTTTGCGCTGATGTTTTTGTCGAATTTTATGATTTCCGGCCTGCTGAGAAAATTCCGCACGGAGTGAGGGAAAGGAGGAGACGCGTCCATGAAAACCCGCACGGGCCGCTCGGTCGGCGGCAACATCCTGATGTTCCTCTTCCTGGCGCTTTTCGGCCTCTTTTTCCTTCTGCCGGGCGTATATGCCGCCATCACCGCCTTTAAGCCGGCGAATGAAATCCTGGTCTTCCCGCCCCGTCTCTTTGTCCGCCGCCCCACGCTCAGCAATTTTATCTGGCTGAGCAACCTGATGGCGGATTTCTGGGTGCCGCTGTCCCGCTACCTGTTCAACAGCCTCTTTCTCACCCTGGCGGGGACGGCGGGCCATATCCTGCTGGCCAGTATGGCCGCCTATCCCATGGCCAAGCACCGCTTTTTCGGGCAGAAGGCCATTTCCCAGACAATTGTGCTCTCCCTGCTGTTCACCGCCTCGGTAACCTATATTCCCCAGTACATCGTGTTAAGCGTCAGCCGCATGATCGACACGTACTGGGCGGTGATCCTTCCGGCCTTTCAGAGCTCGCTCGGACTGTATCTAATGATGAATTTCATGAACAAAATCCCGGACGAGATGCTTGAGGCCGCCCGCATCGACGGCGCCAGGGAGATCCGGATATTCTGGAGCATCGTGATGCCGAACGTCCGCCCCGCCTGGCTGACGCTGATGATCTTCTCTTTCCAGACTCTCTGGAACAGCAACGGCGGCGGCTTCATTTACAACGAATCGCTCAAGCCGCTGCCGGCCGTGATGGCCACCATCGCGGCCGGCGGCGTGGTGCGCACCGGGGTCACCGCCGCCGCGGCCCTGCTGCTGATGATTCCCCCGATCCTGCTGTTCCTCTGTTCGCAGAGCCGGGTAATTGAGACCATGAGCACCTCCGGACTGAAGTAGGCGGGAAAAACGATAAGAAGGAGGCGGGAAAGCGAATGGCTATTAGGTTGCCCGGCCGGCAGAGCCGGCAGATCGCCGCAGCGCTCCTGCTGGGGGCGGCCCTCTCGCTGAACGCGGCGGCCCTGAGGGAGGAAGCGCCGTATTTCAGCTATCGCTACGACCCCTGGAACACCGCTGTGGAAACCGCCCAGAGCTATTTGCCGGACCGGGTGATTACCGGGGAAGAGCTTGGCTGCGGCGCCCTGTCCCTCCCCACCGACCTGGCGGTTACCTCCGACGGGCGGGTATGGGTCCTGGACGCCGGCAACAACCGGTTGCTGGTGCTGGGAAAGGACATGACCCTGGAATCGGAGCTGACGCCGGCCGACGCGCAGGGCGGGCCGATATCCCTGCAGGAGCCTGCCGGCCTGTTTGTGAGCGAAAAATTCGAACAGATATTAATTGCGGACAAAAAAGCCGGCGTCCTCGTCTTTGACCTGTCCCTGCGGCTGCTCCGCACCCTGGGGCAGCCGGACAGCCGGGTCCTGCCGGAGGATTTTCTGTTCTCCCCGGTAAACGCCGTCGTGGACTCGTCGGGGATCGTCTACGTCATCTCCGCCAACTGCTACCAGGGGGCGCTGCTCTACGATGAGGGAGGACAGTTCCTTGGCTTCTACGGCAGCGAAAGGGTCACGCTCTCCCTGCAGACCCTGCTCAATCAGTTTTGGAAAAGCGTGCTCACCGAAAGCCAGGCAGCCCGGATGAAGCGGAGCGTGCCGGCCGAATTCGTCAATTTCTGCCTGGGTGACGGCGACTTTATTTACACCATCCGGCGGGGGAACGACGTGCAGTCCGGGCAGGTGAAAAAGCTCAATGCCCAGGGGACGAACATCCTGCCGGAAAACGTGTTCGGGGACAGCGGGGTCACTCTCCAGCTGGCGGACATCACCGTGGACCCGGACGGATTTATCACCATTCTGGACAGCGGGAGCGGGCGGCTTCTGCAGTACGACGAAGACGGCAACCTGCTGTATGCCTTCGGCGGGAAAGGCTCCCAAAAGGGGCTGGCCATGGGTCCGGCGGCCGTCCAGGCGCTGGGGGATAAGCTGCTGCTGCTGGACAACCAGACCGGACGGGTCATCGTCTTCCGGCCGACGGACTTTGCCAGAAACATCCGCGCCGCTACCCTTCTGTGCGCGGACGGCAAATACCAGGAAGCGATGGAGCCCTGGCGTTCCGTGCTGCGGCAGGACGGAACGTACGCCCTCGCCAACCGGGGGCTGGGCAAGGCATACGAGGGGATGGAGCAGTATGAAACCGCCGCCGCCTGCTATCGGAAAGCCTATGAGCGGGAACTGTATTCACAGGCGTTCAGCGAATACCGCAACGCCTGGCTGCAGGAACACTTCGGGCTGTTCATGGCGGGTCTGGTTCTGCTGGCGGCGCTCCTCATCGGGACGCTGCTATATCGCCGCCGGCACCGGAAGAGCCTGTACGACCAGCGGATCCGCCGGTCCGGGTATCCCCTTTACTGCATGTTCCATCCCATCGCAGGGTATGCGGACCTGAAGGAGCGCCGGCAGGATTCGCTTCCGGCGGCCGGCGTGATTCTTCTCCTGCTCGCCGCGGCTTCCATCCTGCGGCAGCAGCTCACCGGCTTCGCCTTCAGCGAGGCCCGGCCCAATTCCTTCCATCTCCTGTTTACGCTGGCCTCCTCCCTTGGTGTGTTTTTCGCCTTCGTTGTGTGCAACTGGGGTATTACCACCATCATGGACGGCAAGGGCACGCTCCGGGAAATCACCAATTACAGCGCCTACGCCCTGCTTCCCTATATTCTGGGGACGGCGGTAATCCTTCTTCTGAGCAATCTGCTCACCACGGAGGAGGCCATGTTTTTGCAGATGGCGCAGTGGATTGTCTATGCCTGGACCGGGGTCGGCCTGCTGACGGCGCTCAAGGAGGTCCATATGTATTCGCTGGGGCGGACCGTCTGGACGGCGGTGCTCACCGTGCTCGGCATGGTGGCCGTCCTGATTGTCTGCGCGGTCTGTTACACCATCCTGTCGCAGCTGGTGGAATTTGTCGGCAGCGTCATCACGGAGCTTCGAATGCGGTAAGGAGGGCAAGCGGTGAAAAAAAGACGGATGCATGGAAAACGGAATGCCGCGCTGCTGCTGGCGCTGCTGCTGGCCGGCGGGGCCGCCGGACTGTTTACGCGGGCGGAAGAGCCGCCGGCCTCCGCTTCCCTCCCGGACGGGGAGGCGATGCCCGTCGCGGCGGGATACCGGCCGGCGGCGGAAAACGGCCGCCTCTCCCTGGCGGTGGACACGGCCGAAGGGCGCATTCTGGTCACGGCCGGCGGCACGGACTGGACCAGCACGCCCGCCGGATACGGCGAGGACCCGCTGGCCAGAGGCGGAACCAAAATCGCGATGGAATCGCTGCTGCAGGTCGAGTATGCCGACAAGCTGGGAAACATCAGCACGGTAAACGGACAGGCGGCCTCGGTGAACCAGGGCGGCCTCTCCTGCCGGAAGATCGATGACGGCGTCCTCCTGGTTTTCCACTTTCCCAAAGAGGGCTTCACCATCCCGCTGGAAATCACGCTGGACGGCGGCGCGCTGGAGGTATCCGTCCGGCTGGACGGCGTGGAAGAGGCAAACGAAGCTTATCAGCTGACCGCCATCTCCCTCCTGCCCTATTTCGGCGCGGCGCCGGCCGGCGCCGACGGATACCTCTTGGTCCCCGACGGGAGCGGCGCGCTGATTGAATGGAAGAAGGCCGACGCCGCGGCGGAGGATTACCGTCAGTATGTATACGGCCGGGAGCCGGCGGCCACGAAAATGCAGCTTGACGCCCTGGAGGAAACCGCCTGCCTGCCGGTTTTCGGCCTGAAGAACGGGGAGACGGCCCTGCTGGGCATCATCACCGAAGGCGCGGGCCGGGCGGTGGTCAACGCTTCGGTCAGCGGAAAGCGGTGCAGCTACAGCAATGTCTTTGCGCAGTTCCTGTACCGGGATTCCGAGATGGTCGCCATCGCCCAGAAAAACCAGACGGTCCGTGTGCTGGAGCAGGCGCCGCCGGACGCGGAACGGTTCAGCGTCCGATACCTCTTCCTACAGGGGGAAGAGGCGGATTATGTCGGCATGGCGCACCTCTACGGGGAGTGGCTGATGCGCGGCCGGCCGGAAAAGCAGGCCGGCGGGGACGTGCCCCTGTATATGGAGCTGCTCGGGGGCGTGATGACGCAGCAGAGTTTCCTCGGCTTTCCGGTGGACCGCATGACGGCGCTGACCGCCTACGAGGACGTGCAGGCAATCACCGCCCGCCTGCGGGAGCTGGGCGTGGAGAAGACGACCGTCCATTACCGGTGGTGGAACAAGGACGGCGACGGAGCCGCCATCCCCACCGGTATCCAGCCGGAGGGGCGGCTCGGCGGCCGGGCGGATTTCCGGCGCGCCCTTTCCGACTTGCAGGAGGCCGGCATCCCCCTGTATCTGGACTTTAACTTCACCGACCTTGTCAAGGACCGCTGGGGCTTCCGGCGCACGGCGGACGCGGCCGCGTCGATGAGGAAAAACCCCTCGCTCCAGTTCTCCTACACCCTTCAGGACCATCAGGCGGTCACCACCGAATCCTATACCCTCCTGCGGCTGACCGGCATCCGGAAAGCCGTGGACCAGGTGATCGCGGCGGCCGGGGAGGAAGCGTTCACCGGGTTTGCCCCCGTCACGCTCGGCCGGAAGCTCTATTCCGATTTCAGCGGAAAATCCGTCAGGCGGGATACCGCCGACAGGGAATGGGCGGCCTTGCTGGAGTCGCTGCGGCAGGCGAAGGGAAAACTGCTTCTCTCCGCCGCCTGCGGATATGCCCTTCCCTATGCGGACGTGGTCACGGACACGCCGCTGTATACCAGCGGATATTCCATCGAGACGGCCGGCGTACCGTTTTACCAGATCGCCCTGCATGAATATGTGGACATGAGCACCCCCAGCCTGAACCAGATGAGCGACCCGCGGCAGGGGCTGCTTCAGGCTCTGGAAACCGGGGTGGGAATTAAGTTCCGGTTCGTTTACCGCCTGCCGGAGGAGGCAGAGGCCGGCGGCGCCTCTCTGCTCGGCGCCCTGTTCGGCGACTGGGCCGAGGAGGCCGCCGCCCTGTACCGGGAGGCCGAGCCGATCCTGTCGCGGGTGGCCGGCCGCCGGATCGTCTCCCACACGCGCCTGACCGGGGAAGTGCGGGAGACGGTGTTCGACAACGGCGTGAGGATTTATGTCAATTACGGGGACGCCGATTATGCGGACGGGTCGGTCACCGTGGAAGCCGGAGGGTATGCAGTGATATGAAACCGAAAATACGGCCCGCGCCAGGCGGGCGAAAGGGCGCGCGGCGGGGCCTTTTTTCCAGCCGGATCCAACGCCGGCGGGCGATACACGGGCTCCTGTTTATCCTTCCCTGGCTGATCGGCGCCGTTTTCTTTTTCCTGGTTCCCATGGTTCAGTCGGCGGTCTATGCCTTCTGCAAGGTGACGCTGACCGCGCAGGGCGACCGGTTCCGGCCGGTAGGCTTCGCCAATTTCCTCTACCTGTTCACGCAGGATCCCAATTTTATCACCAATCTGTCGTCCTCCGTGCTGAATGTGCTGTATCAGGTGCCGGTTATCGTCCTCTTCAGCCTGCTGAGCGCCATGCTGCTGCGCCGGCCCTTCCCGGGGCGGACGCTGGTGCGCGCCATCTTCTTCTTTCCGGTGATCATCGCCTCCGGCGTGGTTATCACCATCCTCAAGGAGCAGGTGCTGATGAACGCGGCGGTTTCCGGGGAGCAGGAGGCGTATATGTTCGCCGCCCCCTCCTTTTCCTACTTTGTCGAGCAGCTGCATTTCCCGCAGAGCCTCGCCGATCTGGTGGAACGGGTAATCAACGGCTTTTTCGATATCCTGTGGAAATCCGGCGTGCAGATCCTTCTGCTGCTGGCGGCCGTCAACCACATCGGCTCCAGCGCCTATGAGGCGGCCGACATCGAAGGCGCGTCCGCCTGGGAAAAGCTGTGGAAAATCACCTTTCCCATGATCGCGCCGACCGTGCTGGTCGTGCTGATCTATTCCATTATCGACTCCTTCACCGACTACGGAAACCGGATCATGCGGATGATCAGCGAGTATTTCTCGCTGGGCCAATACGAATACAGCGCCACGCTGGGGCTCGTCTATTTTGTGATCGTTCTCCTGCTGGTCGGGCTGGTGAATATCCTGGCCGGCCGGCGCGTCCAATACGCGATCGAATGAGCGGCAGGCCCCCCCGGCCCGGCGGTCCCAAACCGTTCCCGGCGGTTTGATCTCATATATCACACAGTGAAAGGAAGGATTCTCATGGCAAGGAAAGCAAGGCTTCAAAAATGGGCGGCAGTGCTCCTGCTGCTGGGCATGCTGATCTCCTGCTTCGGCGGGCTTTCCGCTTCGGCGGCGGCCGCCAAGGAGATCACGCTGACCACCAACAGCGACATCAACCCCTTTCTCCGGATCCCTCTGTATGCCCGGACCTTCGGGTCCGGCGGGCCGTTCACGGTTCGCTGCGAAATGAAGATCGACAGCTTTACCCGCACCAAATCGGACGGGAACATATTCGTCAACATCGCGGACGGGCGGGATTCTTCGCAGATGGTGGTCTGGCAGAACACCTGGACGCGCAAAACGGACGGCTGGATAGAGATGACGGATGAAAACGGCCGGTATATTACCTTTGACAACATCGACAAGGTGCTGATCAGCGGAGCGCTGGAGGATTTCGGTCTCCTGCAGTTCGGGGTTTATTACGGCGACGCCGTCGTCCATTTTCGGAACTTCCGGATTCTGAACGCCGCCGGCAGCGTGGTGTATTCCTGGGATGACGACAGCAGCCTCGAAACCGGCAACGACGTGCGCGACCTGAGCACCAACACGCTGTATGGGGAGACCTTCGGGGACGGCAGCGCCGAATACATGATCGAGGAGAGCGACGGCGGAGAGGCGCCGGCCACCACCCCGCCCACCGCTCCGCCCACTACGTCGCCCGTCACCGACCCCGATCCCACCGACCCGCCGTCCACGCAGGCGCCGGCCGCGGAGACCACCACCTCGGCAGAGCCCGGCGACACGACGACCGGCGGAGAGAGCGGTCCCACCGACACCTCCTCCTCTCCGGAATCCACCGCCTCCTCCCCTTCGGAGGAAACGCCGGTCGGCGGCCTGACCACCCAGGGCACGCAGCCCTCGTCGGGCGGCCTGGGCGCCGGGGCGATCGCCGGTATTGTCATCGGCGCGGTCGTGATCCTGGCCGGCGGCGCCTTCGGGGTACTCTTTGCCCTGAAGAAGCTGCCCTGGATGAAAAAGGACGGCGGCGCGGCGCCGCCGGCAGACGGCCCCGACGGGGAATAAGCGGCGCCCTCTTTTCCACGGACCCAAGGACAAACGGTCCTGACAAATAAAACAGCAAGGAGTGTTCGGAATGAAATGGCATCGCATGAAACGTATCCTGGCGGTTCTCTCATCGGTGGCCCTTCTGGGCAGCCTTACGGCCTTGTCTTCCGCCGCGGAAGAGCCGGAGGCGTACAGCCCCAACCGGGCCTTCACCATCGTGAACGAGTCGGCTCCCACCGCCGCCCTGAACCTGACCGCCCTGCCGTATCAGCTGGGCGCGCAGGGAGAGCCCAACGGCCCCTATCATCTGTGGGCGCGCATGAACATTGACGGGCTGGAAGCTGTGGACGGCAGCCGGGAGGCCGGCATTTCGGTGCGGGCGAAATACGGCTACTACACCGCCGGCAGCAGCCAGGAGCAGTATAAGACCGTGGAACTTTGCTCCTGGACCGCGGACACCGACGGCTGGGTTGACATGACCATGCCGGACGGCCCCCATCTGGCGCTCGAGGCCATCGACCCCTCTGCGGATGACGACGTATACTGCGACGTGACGGTGGAATTCGTGATGACCAACGCAAAAGGCACCTTCCAGATCGCGGACCTCGTGATCGCGGACAAAGACGATACGATCGTGTATTCCCTGGCCAACGACCCCTGCTTTTCGGCAATCACCGACTTCTCCCGGCGGATGAGCAGCGAGCCCAGCCTGATGTGGAGCCCGCAGATCGACAGATCGAAGACCGCCATCACGGTGACCACGGCGAAAAGCGGGGAGTATATTCCCAACCGGGTGCTGACCATGGATATCCCGGCCAACGCGGAAGGCGAGACCTCGGCGTATCCGGAAAGCTTCGCCTATCTGCACCTGAATGTCAACAATCCGCCCACCACCGTTTACAACCCCGAGGACGGCCCCTTTACCATGCGGGGCATGGTAAAGGTGGAGGACTTTGCGGTCAACGCCTCCCAGCTGACCGCCGACGCGGAGGTAAGAGCACAGAACGCCGCCTTCCTGATCGGCAACCCCCTCGGCACCTACCACGGGCTGATTGCGGACACCGACGGCTGGGTCCCCCTCCTGAACGGGGACGGCACCCCCATCACCTTCACGTACGAAGAGGCGGCCGGCGAGGGGAAAATGGGCTGGTATCCCCAGTTCTTCTGCAGCTGGGGCGCCACCGGCAAATACTCCCTGGCGGATTTTGCGGTGCTGGACAAAAACGGGAACGTGGTGTACAGCTTTGAAACCGACACCCTGCTGACCGACGGTGCGACCTACAAGCCCGGCACCAATCCCCCTTCCGACGGAACCGGCGGCCTGTATCTGTGGGCCAATGACTACGTCGGCGTGGACAACAACACCCGCATCGATTACCGGTATGAGGTCGCCGATGAGACGACGGAGCATACGGCGGCCGACTACGCGCTGCGGACCTTCGAGGAGGTCTACGTTCCGTATGAGAGCGGTGAACAGCCGACCACCCCTCCCACCGGCTCGGAGAAACCCACGGAGCCGGCCGGCGAGCCTTCCGCCCCTGCGGAGCCGACGCCTTCTCCGGAAACCGGCGCGGCGCTGCCCCTCGCCGTGCTTCCCCTGGCGGCGCTCGGTCTGACGGCGCTGCTGGTCACCCGCCGGCGGCAGCGTTGACCACCGCCCGCTTCTGCCGTAAAACCGGGAAGGGATGCAGGAGCGCCCGCGGGCGCTCCTGCATCCCGTCCCGGGCGGCCGGAAAATCCTAAATCGTGAAAGGGATGGGCAACTATGGTCAAGCCGCCGTTTTCCCTGCGCCGCTTTCCCTTCGGATCCTCTTCCGAGCGGGCGGCCAGGTCGTTTGTCCGGGCGGAGCGGTTGGTGCGGGGATTGGGCAAGGCGGTCCTGCTGACGGGGCTCTGCTTCGTCATGCTGTATCCCCTGCTGTTCATCCTGTCCTCCAGCTTCAAATCCCGGGAAGACATTTATAATCCTGCGGTGGTCTGGATTCCCCAGGAATTCAGCCTGCAGGCGATGAAGACCGCCTTCCGCGTGCTCGACTATCCCCAGGCGCTGCTGAAAACCCTGATGATTCTGGTCCCCGGCGTGCTGCTCCAGCTGGCCGCGTCGCTCCTCGCGGGATACGGCTTCGCGCGGTTCCGCTTTCCCTGCCGGGGGCTGCTGTTCGGGCTGCTGATCTTCACGATCATCGTGCCCGTGCAGACCTATATCATCCCGTTGTTTGTAAACATGCAGCAGTTCAACTTTTTCGGAATCGGCTCCCTGGTCGGGCTGTTCACCGGCTCCCCCCTGACGCTGAACCTGATCGACACGCCGGCGGTGTTCTACCTGCTGGCGGCGTTCGGCATGGGCATCCGGTCCGGGCTGTGCATTTTTATCATCCGCCAGTTTTTCCGGAACATGCCGGTCGAGTTGGAAGAAGCCGCCATGATCGACGGCTGCGGCTCCTTGAAAACCTTCCTGCGGGTGATGGTGCCCAACACGCTGCCCCTGATCGCCACGGTTCTGGTGTTCTCCATCGTCTGGTACTACAACGACTATTATCTGTCCGCCATCTTTTTCCGCACGGAATTTCCGCTGTCCGTCAGCCTGACCACGATGAGCCAGCTCCTGGGAACGTACAGCCAGGGGCTGCAGGGAATGGGCGGGATGACCGGGCAGGAGCTGGGGCTGATGAAGGAGCCGGTGCTCGCCTGCGGGTGCCTGCTGACCGTGGTGCCGCTGGTGCTGGCGTATGTGTTCCTCCAGCGGTATTTTACGGAAGGCGTGGAGCGCAGCGGCATCGTCGGCTGATTCGGCCGGTCCTCTGCCGGTGAACGACAAGAAAGGAAAATCGCCTATGAAAACTTCCATCGTTATCCGCCTGACGGCGGCGCTGGCCTCTCTGCTGGCGGCCTCCGTCTGTCTGACGGCCTGCAGCGGCGGCGACGGCCCGGGAACGGAATCCGGGGCGTCGTCCCTGCAGGCGGAAAAGGGGAAAAAGCTGACGTTTATGCTCCCGGCGTTCGACTATCAGGACGATACCCGATTCGAAAATCAGGTCCTGAAGGAATTTCAGGAGAAATATCCCGAAATCCAGCTCGAACTGGTTACCGCCTCGATCGACAACTGGATGGTCAGGCTGCGCACCAGCGCGGCCAGCAACGACCCGATCGATGTTTTCCAGGACAGCGCGAACAACAACCCCATGTACGCGCTGCGGGGGATCAACCAGCCCCTGCAGGAGTATATCGACATGAGCAATCCCAACCTGCACAAGGAAACCATGGACACCGTCTTCTGCTACGACGGCAATTACTATGTCGCCGTGACGGAACCGGATCCCTGTGTGGTTTTTTATAACAAGGAAATCTTTGAAAACGAAGGCATTGACAGCCCGCAGGAGCTGTATGAGGCGGGCGACTGGAATTTCGATTCCCTCACCCGGATCGCCAAGGAGCTGACATACAGCGACAACAGCGGGAAGCGCTGGGGCCTGGCCTGCAACTATCCGTACCTCTTTTTCGGCGCGAACGCCACCTCCATGGTTAAGCTGGACGACAATTATCAGTACACCCTGAATATCAACGACCCCAACCTTCTGACCTCGCTGGAGGTGATTCAGGACGCCTGGTATACCAGCCAGTGGCAGGGCTGGGAATCCAACCCCTGGTCTACCTTTTACAGCGGTTCGGCGGCCATGCTGGCGGACTTCAAATGGACGGAACAGAACATCATCGAGGCGAAGGAATACGGCCTGTGCGACTTCGAATACGGGGTGGTGCCGATGGCATCCGGGCCGAACAATCCGGACGGGCTGACCCCTATGACCGCCTTCGGCTACGCGATGGGGAACGGCTGCGACGCACCGTATCACGCAGGTATCCTGATCGACATGCTGATTAACGCCGAGGCGGCCAACAACGCCGAAAACTATGCCTCCTATCCGGAAGAGCACCTGGCGCTGTATGAGGAGCTTTCCCATAAGCTGTATCCGATCAACAGCTACGATTCCGCCGTGGGCGGCGCCTTCGAGATCTGCCAGGCCATCGGCGCGGGACAGAGCATTCCGCAGGCGATTGCGGAATACACCCCCATCTACCAGCAGAAAGTAGACGAGGCGAACGGCGTGGTGACCGGCGAGTCCTGAACGGCCGTTCCACTAAAGCCTACCGCAGGCTAGAAAAGGCAGGGATATTCCATGACCAAACAAAAACGCTTCTGCGCCGGACTGCTTGCCGCCCTGTTTGTCCTGGCCGCCGCCGGCTGCCGGTCGGACGGGGAAAGCTCCACGCCCGGGTCGGCTGCTTCCGGAGGCGGCACGAAAACGTCCGGCTCCGCGGGAACCACCACCGGCGGGACCTCCGGAAGCTCCGCCCCGGCCGGCTCCTCCGGCGGGACGGGGAGCAGCGCCGGGACGGGGACCGGCAGCCAGGCATCTCCCACCACCTCCGCGGTCGTGACCAACCCCACCGAGAAGGACTTCATCATCGCCAGGGACGGCGCGGCCCGGGCCTGCATCGTAATCCCCGCCTCCGCATCGGAAAAGGTAAGGAGCGCGGCGGAAGACCTGCAGGATGTCCTTGAGCAGATGACCGGCGCAAAGCTGGAGATTGTGGCGGATACCGCCGCGCCTCCCCAAACCTACCGTCTCCTTGTCGGCCCGACGGCGCAGACCAAAGCGCTGGGGATTTCCCAGCCCACCGGCTATCCTTCCAAGGAGCGGGTGATCGTGAAACGGGAGGGCAACAGCCTGGTGCTGATCGGCAACGACGACGGGGATTACAAGGGAACCCAGTTCGCCGTCAACATGTTCCTGGAGACGCTGGGCTGCGGCTGGTACGGGCCTCAGGCCCTGTGGCAGGTGATCCCCTCCCTCAAGACCGTGGCGGTCAATGCGCTGGACATCGATCATACGCCTGCGTTTTCCGCCCGTATCAGCAACGTTTATGTCAACTACGAAAAATTTTCGGAGCGGTGGTATATGGGCGGCGACAAGAAAAACGTCGGGCACAATATCGCCCTGCTCATCCCGCGGGAGGAGTATTATCCGTCGCACCCGGAATGGTTCGCCCTGGTGGACGGCAAGCGGGATCCCTACAGCGCGTCGGACACCTACTGGCAGTATTGCTACACCAACGAGGCGCTGGCCGCGGAGGTCGCCCGCAAACTGATCGCCGTTTTTGACGAGGATCCCTATCTGACCAACTACGCGATCGGCGCAAACGACGGCTGGGAGAAAAACTGGTGCGAATGCAGCTCCTGCTCCCGCCTGGGAAACGATACCGACGAGCTGCTGACCTTTGCCAACAACGTCGCCCGCGCCGTGGCGAAAAAGTATCCGGACAAGCATCTGACCATCCTCAGCTATCATTCCATCTACTTCCCTCCCCTCAGCGGGATCAAAGCCGAACCCAACGTGGAGGTAATGTTCTGCCGGGAGACCAGTATGATGGCCCCGCTGGACCTCAGCCTCAAGCTGCCCACCGGCTATAACGCCATTACCCACAACACGTATACCGAGTCCTGGCTGGACAATTTCAAAGGCTATATCCGGAAAACGAACCTGAAGAACATATCCATCTGGGAGTGGAACTGCATCGCGGCGGACAAAGCCGCCTGGGCGGAGATCCCCTGGGTGCAGGGCAACGTCGCCACCCGCAACCAGGCCCTGTGGAAGGAAAACGGCGCCTCCTACATCTACTACGACCAGGGACCCAGCCCCACCTACCGGGAAAACCGCGCCAGCTTCGCCCTGCGATGGCCGCTGTGGTACGTATCCTCCAAGGCGATGTGGGACGACAGCCTGTCCGGGGAGGAGATCCTGATGGACGCCTGCCGGAAGCTGTTCGGCACGGCGGCGCAGGAAATGTTCCTTTACTACAAGGCCCTGGCCGACAGCAGCGAACAGTGCCGGTCCGCCAACACCATCTGCTGGGTGCCGCCGGAACCGTCGGAGGTCTACACCCGGGAACGGGTGGCCGTGATCGATGCGGCCGTGGAAGCCGCCAAAGCCAAAATGAGCGCGGTAACCGATGTGCAAAAGGAACGGATGGAGAACCAGTTCACGTATTGGTCGAACGCCAAAGGGCTGCTGTTTTATTGAAAAGGGCAGCCCTCCTCCCGCGCGGACGAGGGATTTCCCGCCGCCCGCCGCCACAGGAAAAGCCGCCGGCATCTCTGCCGGCGGCTTTTTCAGGCTGTCAAAACGAACGGGGCAAACGGGGCAAACGGGGCAAATGGAAGCAGCCCCTTCCCGGCGAGGGCGGCCGGCCCGCGCTTCGTACCCGCCGCTTTCCGTCCCCTTTCCGCCCCCTTTCCACCCCCGGTCCCGTGCCTTTGGGAAAGGGCCGCCTCGGCCGGCCGGCTGCGGGCCGGACACGCCGGGGAGCGGAGGGGCGGTTATTCCGCGTCGGGCGGCGGCGCGTCCTCCCCTTCCGGGGGTGTCCCGCCGTCAGGCGGAACGGCCCCGCCCATCCTCGGCCGGATTACGAAGTACCAGAGGCAGAACCCTCCGCCGCCGAGCAGGACAACCGCTCCCGCCACGATCAGCGCCACTCCCCAGCCGGGAAGCCCGCCGCCCGTTTCCTCCGGTCCGTCGCCGCCCGCCGAGGCGCCGGGACCGGTCGGGCCGCCCGTCTCCTCCGTTTCGCCGGAGGGAGCGGTGGTCCCGCTCCGGGAGGCTGTCGTTCCCCCGTCCAGGGACGGGCCGGTCGTACTGTCGCCGGTGGGGTCGGTCGCCTCAGGCTCCGGGTCCTCGCCGCCGGAGGAGGGGCTGTCCGGTTCCCCGCCCCCGTCCGAAGGCGGCGTTTCCCCGCCGCTGTCGGCCGCACCGAGCACCTCGCTCACCCGCACGTTGTCGAACAGGATGCCGAAGCCGGCGGGCTGCTGCGCCAGGTTGATGAACAGCCGCAGGCCGTAAATCGACTCCGCCTCAAACGCAGTGGGGGTGTATTCCACGATCACCCGCTTGTAGCCGTTGGAAAGGGCCTCGCCCACGTCGTTCTTGATGAGGTTGACGTTGCTCCAGCCGCCGGTGTTGCCCACCATCCTGTCCGCGTCGGCCATAAAGGAAACGTGGGCCTGCAGGCTGTCCTCCCGGGTGGTTCCCAGGAACTTGTAGTCAAACATCAGGCGGTAGGTCCTGCCCGCCTGCAGCTTTTCCTGAAAGTTGACATAGACCGAGCCGTAGTTCAGCATCATGTTGCCCTGCATGCGCAGCACCCTGGAGCCGCCGTCCTCGACGACGGTGGAGGCCATCTTATCGCCGTCCACCGTCCACCAGCCGTTGACGTCGAAGGCGGGGTCGTACAGGCTGCCGGTCTTCTTGTACTCGAAGTCGCCGCCCTTCACCAGGTTGGTGGAGGAGAGGTTCACCGCGCCGGCCTCGCCGGCGGAAAGCCCCAGCTTGGAGATCTCCACATTGTCCACCAGCAGGCTGGCCTCGCTCCCCAGCACTTTGCCGCTGTAGTTGAACTCCGCGAAAAAGCGGATTGCCTTGAAGGTGCCGGGGGATTCCACCACGAAGGTGCCGGTCACCTTCCGCCAGCCGTCCCCCATGTCCTCCCCGGGCAGGGGCGCCAGGCCGGCGATGATGGTATGGGTGGCGCCGACGCCTCCGTCCATCACGTCGCAGTGGAGCTGGTTGGTCTTGGTCAGCGGGTCGGTCACCTTGTACAGGAAGCTGACCTGATAGGTTTCGGAGCGCTGGATATGGCCGGTGGGGAAAATGAAGTAGGCCGCGCCGTAGGCGTTTTCGCCGTTGCCGGCGATCTGCAGGCAGCGCCCGCCCTGATAGCCCTGGTTCACAATGCTGACGGTCGCATAATCGTACTCGTTGGAGCGCCAGCCCTGGGTTGCCGAGAGTTCCTCGTTGGTCCCCTCCTGGGGCAGCGCGCCCAGCGGCACCGACTCAAAGGTGCCGGTGCAGAAGTTCTCCCCGGCGGTGACCCGGTATGCCGTGCCCGACTGGGTTTCGGCCGCCGCCGGGATGGCGGCCGCCGACAGCAGCACCAGGGCTGCCGCCGCCAGGCTGATTCCTTTTTTCATGGGATGTTGCCTCCTCCCCCTTGCGGGACAATTATCCGCGGCGGCGGCGCGACGCGCCAACCGCCGCAGCGGAAGCGGCCGCCAGCAGCAGGACCGGAACGGCGGCAGAAACGACGCCGGTTTCCGGGTTGTCGGTGCTGCCGGGCTTTTCCGGTTCCGTGGGGCCGGTCGGGCCGGCGGGCTGTGTGGGGCCGGCGGGCTGCGTGGGGCCGTCCGGATGTTCCGTAGTCTCGTCCACGTCCGCAAGGTCGTACAGCGAAACATTGTCTATGAAGAGGCCGGTATCGCTGCCGGCGCCGCCGAGCTGGATGAAGAAGCGCAGGTCGGTGAACAGCGAGGTCTCAAACGCGGAGGGGGTGAAATCCACGGCGACGCGGGTATACCCGTTTTCCAGCGCTTCGCCCGGATGGGTCAGCAGGTTCACGGTGTACAGCCCGCCGGCGCCCAGGGTCTGCACGGCGCCGTCGTTGAGGATTTCGGCGTGGGCCTGCAGGCTGATTTCATCGGTGTTGTCGATGAACTTGTAGTCAAAGGACAGACGGTATGTATGGTCCGCCGTCAGCTCGGGGAGCCGGTACAGGGCCACGCCGTAGGCCAGGGCGTTGTTCCCCGCCAGGCGGAGGACCTTGGAATTGCCGTCCCGGGTGACGGAGGTGGACTCATAGTCCCAGACGGTGGAGCCCCAGCCGTTGTCGTCGTAGGTGGTGGCGAGCTGCTCGCCCAGGCCGTAATCCTCAAAGTCGCCGGCCTTGATCAGGTTGGTGTCGCTCCGGTTTTCCGGCGCGTCGGCATCCGCGGTCAGGGCCGCTTCGCCGACCTGCACGTCGTCAAACAGCACATACGCGTCGCTGCCGAGGGAGGGCGTGCCGTCCGGCTGGCGGAAGTCCGCAAACAGCCGCAGGAAGGTGCGTTCGCCGAACGCCTCGCAGGCGATGGTGCCGGTGACGCGGTACCATCCGCCCCCTACCGGCGTGCCGAGCTCGGCGATGCCGCAGAGCTCTTCAGTAATCGGCACCGCGCCGGGGTCGTCCTTCACCACGATGATCGGCTCGCCGGCCGCATACACCGTGTTGCCGACAATATGGGCGTGGAGCTGGACGCCGCCCTCCTTCATCGCGTCGGAGAGCTTGTAAAGGAAGGAGACCGCGATCACGTCCTTATCGCCGAATTCCCCGGCGCTCACCGGCAGCTTGTAATACGCCGCGCCGAACGCCTTGCTTCCGTCCCCGGCGAGCTTGAGGGCGTTCCCGCCGCCGAAGCCTTCGCCCTCGGCCACCGCGGCGCCGATGTCCGCCGGGTTGGAGAACCAGCCGCCGGTCGCGGACAGGTCCTGCCCCACGACGGTATCCTGATCGTACAGGGGCAGCGCGCCGGCCGGGGCGTCCTCAAAATCGCCGCCGGCGCAGAAGTTGCGGATGCCCCATTCATAGACGGCGCCGGGCGCGGCGGCGAAGGCCGTCACCGACGCGGCGAACACCATGGACAGGGACAGTACAAGGGAAAGCGCTTTTTTCATGGTTTTCATACAGTAACCTCCTTGAAATGGATTCTCCCTTTTGCGGACAGATCTATGGAAAGGCCGTCCGGTGGGGACAGGCCCTATTCCCCGGTAATCCCGCTCTTGTCAATGCTTTCAATCAGCCTGCGCTCCACCAGAACATAGATCAGGAGCAGCGGGAGGATGGAAAGCACGGCCGCCGCCATCTCGATCCCCTCGTTGAGCCGGGCTTCGATGCTGTCGGTATCCACCGAGGGATACATCCGCAGGAAGCTGTCGCGGAACCGCTCGAGCGCCAGCGGCAGGGTGACCAGGTCTTTGCCGAAATAGGTGTCCGCCGCCGACGTCTCGTTCCAGTTCCACACCAGAGAGAAAATGAAGACGACCACGGTGGCGGGCGTTGCGGTGCGCAGGTTGATTTTCAGGAAAATCCCCGGCTGGCTCGCCCCGTCGATCGCCGCCGCCTCGTCCAGGGAGGGCGGGGACATGCGGAAAAACTGATAATAGATCAGAATGAAAATCGACTGCTTCAGCCCCTGCCCGAGCAGGGAGGGGAGCAGCACCGGCAGGATGGAATTGTCCAGCCGGTACGAGGTAAACATCACGTATTCCGGCAGGAAGGAAACCTGGCTCGGGATAAAGAAGGTGGCGAGCATCAGCGCAAAAAGGATCTTTTTGAACGGGAAATCGTGCTTGGCGAACCCATAGGCGATCATGGCGGAAACGGCGGTCTGCGCCACGGCGATAATCCCCATGTTCACCAGGGTGACCAACGCGGTCCGGTATCCGCCCAGCGCATTGTACGCCTTGACAAAGTTGCCGAAGTTGAACGAGGTCGGAAGCCAGCGCACCAGGGGGTCCACCAGGTCATAGGCATCCTTGCCGCTGGCGGAGAGGAAGCAGAAAATCGGGTAGAGAAATGTGAAGCTCACGCCGGTGAGCAGGACATAGATCACCGCCCGGGACAGGACGGACGGCCTGCCTCCCGCGCCGGTGAAAATCCGCCGGAGCGTCCCCCTTGTCCATTTCCGCCCGCGGCGGGAGGGACGAATTTCGGTCATATGGCTGTTCCCTCCTTTCAGGAAAACCGGTCAGCCCCGGATCTTGTACCGCCTCGCCGCGCGCTTCTGCTGCCGGGCCAGCCGGCGGCGGCGTTTGCGCAGCGCCTTTTCCTTCTGCTTCAGGATGTCCTTCTCCCGGCGCCCGAACACAAGGAACGCGACCGCCAGAGCCGCCAGGATGAGCAGGAAATACAGCCAGGACGCCGCCGAGGAAAAGCCGAAGCCCTGGGAGGGGGCGAACATCCCCTCCTCAATCACGGCGATAAACGGGCTGAGGGAGGACATGGAGATGTCCACCACGGTGTACACCGCGATCAGCAGGATAAACGGCCGGACCATGGGGATGGTGATTTTCCAGAACTGCTGCCAGGCCGACGCGCCGTCCACCATCGAGGCTTCATACAGCGAGCGGTCCACCTTTTGCAGGCCGGACAGGAAAATCAGCACCTGCACCCCGCTGAACCAGAAAATCAGCACAATGTTCTGCACGATATACTGGATCGGCGCCGCCAGCAGCGGCGGGACCTGGGTGTTGATAAACTCAAACACAAAGAAGTCCCCGGCGCCGGGCAGTTCGGTGGCCCCTACGTCCCGCACCTTCTCCAGAATCGGGCCGCTGATGAGGACGACCGGGAGGAAGAAGATCGCCCGGTAAACCCGCTGGCCGCGGATATGGCTGTTCAGCAGCAGGGCGAAAAGCAGGGAAAACACCACCACCATCGGCACCATAAACACCATCTGCTGGAGGTAGGTGGGAATGCCCAGGGTGAAATCCGGGTCGGTAAACAGCACGTCGGTGTAGTTTTTGAGGCCCACCGGCTCGGTACGGGTGCCGTGCGGGGTGATGGTCACGCTGGAAAAGCTGTACAGGATGGTCTGCGACAGCGGGTAAACCAGGAACACCGCAAAGCCGACGACCCAAGGCAGAACCAGGCAGAAGCCGAACAGCTTCTTCCGGGTGGAATATTTCATGATCTTCACGCGGCTTTCCCTCCTTTCCGGGCTCAGCCCGCCGAGGCGATGCAGACGGCCTTTCCCGCGGGCACCGTGACGCCCTCCGCCTGCACCGCATACCCGTTGTAATTCACCAGGACGGTCCGGCCGTTGTCGTACCGCACCACGGATACGCCGTCCTCCGGGCAGCTCCGTCCAACGGCCGCGGCGCCCGATACCTGGGCCAGCACCGCGTCCACCTGCGCATAAACCTCGCGGATTTCCCCCA
The DNA here is from genome assembly GCA_904419875.1 of Candidatus Avimonas caecicola. Lineage (GTDB taxonomy): Bacteria > Bacillota > Clostridia > Oscillospirales > Acutalibacteraceae > Avimonas > Avimonas caecicola. The sequence goes on from CAJFTG010000002.1 coordinate 35,606, forward strand.
GATAATCGTCAAAACGGGAGGAGTACACCGTGTTGGTGTGGCAGTTGACAAATTCGTCCGAAGACGCCTCGGTCAGCAGATAGGCCGGGTAGACGTTGTAGTCGATCAGCCGCAGGACGGCGTTGTTCCCGCCCGCGCCAAGGTTCAGCCAGGGCGCAAAGCTCCGGATATGCCCGCCGGTCACCATCTGGGCGAAGGGCACGGCGTCGGTTTCGAAGATATACCGCGAATGCTGCATATCCACGTTGTAAACAACGTCGGCAAAGGCCAGCGCGTACTGGGACGGGGCCTCGAGCGCCACCAGCCCGCTGGCTTCCCGCAGGGCCCGGAGGTTCTCCTGCGTGGCGGCCAGCATTTCCGCGCGGGTCATCTCCCGCCCTTCCTTGAAATTGCTGTACAGGGCGCCGCCGATGCCCGGCAGGGCGGCGTTGCGCTTGTAGGCCGGGAGCCCGGCGTACGAATCCACCAGGCGGGAAACCGTCGGGGCGTCCAGATAATACCGGCTGCTGAAAAGATTGCCGGTGTCGGGCGTGCTGGTGAACACCCGGTTGATCGCATACAGGAAACCGCTCCGGCGGTACTGGCCCTCGTACGCGCGGCTGAACTCTTTGCTCAGCAGGAGGCCGGAACCGGGGACGTTCAGCGTGTTGTAAAGCGCCTCCAGCTCCTTTTCGCTGCCCACGCGCCCCTCCAGCGCGTAGCTGCCGGCGTCCCCGCCGCTGTACCCGCCCTTTTCAAAGCCGTGCAGGGACAGCAGAAGGTTAGGGATCCCCGCCTCCCGCAGCCGGGCCGCCCAGTCCGCCGCGTCCTCCAGGGTGGTAAACACCCGGGTGGAGGTGCCGAACAGGGAAGCGGCCTGGTCGGCCATAAACGCCTGCACATACAGCGGGATATGCTCCAGGGCCTCCTGCCGCCCCGGCAGCGCCCCCTGCGCCGCCAGTTGCTCCCGGTAGGCATTCGCCATCCCGGCATAGCTGGCGTCCTCCCCGCTGAGCAGGGTGTAGGTCACCTCCGCGTTGACGGCGTTCGGGGTCTGCTGCACCACGTCGAAGCCCTCCGATGACCCGGTGGACTGGCGGTACTGCTCCCGGTAGATGAAGACGGGGGACATCCAGTGGAAATCGATCTTGACCCCGGCAGGGCTGATTTCAAAGCCGGCATAGGTTTCGCCGCCGGTGATCGTCCCCAGGAAGCCGTTCTGGTTGTACCCGTGCACCGCCCCGTACACCGGGAAGAGCAGGTTTTTGACCGGGGTGGGCGCCAGCCCGTCCCGATAGGCGGCCGGCGCCTGGACGCTGGCATCCGCGCCGTATACCCGCAATAGGGTGGAGGAATTGTAGGTTTTGGGTTCCTCGAACCGCATCAGCGCGCCGCAGCCGTCCGGAATGAAGAAATAGCCGGGGATGCTGTCGGCATACGCGGAGCCGAGGAAGGGCATCACATACAGCCGGGCAAGCCGGTTGTCCTCCTTGTTGAACACCATCTCGTCGTCCGGCACCCGGACGGTAAATCCCTCGTCGGTCAGGGTGATATACACCCGCACGCTCGCATCCGGTTCCTGAAACCGGAGGGTGGCGGCGAGGCCGTCTTCGGTATACACAAGGCCGGCGGTCTCCCGGCTGTACCGGGCGGAGGAGCGCAGGCTTGCGCCGGTGGCGTTGAAATAGTCCATGGTCAGGAACGCCCGGGAAAAACGCCGCCAGGTTCCGGTCATCGACTGGGCCTCGTTTGCCGCCGCGCCGCTGGACCAGAGGTAATCCCCCTGCTTGTCCAGCACCTTGACGATAAATTCCTCCTCGTCCACATACAGCGCGAGGCGGTCGTTTTCGCAGACCAGCCGGTCGGTGTCCAGGAGCTGCTCGCTCTCCGCCGTGCCCTCCATGTCCTTTTTCACCGTGTAGTCAACGCTTGCCTGCGGGGACAGGGGCCGGGAATCCGCCGCCCCGCCGCCGTCACCCTCCTCGCCAAGGGCCGCGCTTCCCGCCAGGAAGGCGGCCGCGCAGAGCAGGGCGGCCGCCCCAAGCAGCCGTTTTCCGGTTTTTGTCCCGTTAATCACGCAGGCTCACCTCCGTTATAATCTCGCCGGCAAAAGTGAAAATCTGCTTGACCAGCAGGTAGGCCAGGGACAGCACCAGGATGGCCACCAGCATGAAAAAGGCGGTCAGCAGCAGGTTCTTGACCAGCTTGCGGAAGGAATAGTCGTGAATCTGGATGAGCGCCGCCATCAGGCCGCACGCCACCCAGGCGATGAGGAAGAGGAGCGCCATCTGCCGGATAAACCGCTCGTTATAGGTCAGGGCGTTGAGCAGCAGCGTCAGCAACGGCAGCAGCAGGATCGCCGGGGAAAAGCTGTAGATGGTGACGATGTAGATGGAGCGCAGCGTGCCCTTTCCGTCCTGGATGGAGCTGATAAAGAAATTGCCGAGGATAAACAGGCCGAAGGCGGCGGCCAGAAACAGGAAATTGCTGACGAGGGAAAAATCCTCCGCCTTCTGGGAGAAAAGGAAACCCGACGCCAGCTGAAAGACCACAAAGACCACAAAGAAGGCCGCAAAAACGAGGGTGGCGGAAAGCACGCTGCCCGCGCGGCCCGCCTGCACCTCGTAGGCGGTGTCGATCGGATGGAGGGCGAACCGCCGGACCAGGAGCAGGTCCCGGCCCAGCCTGCCCGCACGGCCCGGAGCCTTCGGCGCGGGCGGGGGCGCGGCGGCCGCCTTTTTTGCCCGGCGACGCCTCCCCTCCCTCAGCGCCACGGCCAGCACGGCCAGGGCCAGCAGCGCGATCAGGATATACAGCATGTTGTCCTGCAGCCAGAGGTTGCGCAGCTCCCAGTAGGCTTCGCTGTACTCCTCCCTGGCGCCGGCCACCCGGAATTCCCGGATCGCCCGGGCGTAATCCCCCTGCTGCATATAGTTCTGCCCCATATACAGCCGCACAAAATACGAGGTGCTGTTCCGCATCAGCACCGATTCCAGTACCTCGCGGCTTTCGTCGTATTTCCCTTCGGAATAGAGGGTCAGCGCGGTGTAAATGTTCCGCTGAACGTCGGTCGGCTCAAAAATCTGGATATAATTCCGCTGTGCGTCCAGGACATACAGGCGGCCGTCCCCATCCTCGCCGATGCCGGTGGCCAGGTCGAAAAGGCCGACCCGCTCGGCGCCGTTGGAGCTTCCCCCGAACCGGCAGAGGAAATGGCCGTCCCGGTCCGCCACGGTGATATAGCCCGCGTTGTCCACCACCAGCATCCGGCCGTCCCCGGCCACAAAAAGGTCTCCCGCCGAGTCAAAGGCCGGAAGACCGCTGCGGCCGGCAAACAGGTCCAGCCCGTTCAGGCTGTGGCGCTGGACGGTGGAACCCGCCTGCTTGTTGACGGTATACACCAGCCCGTCGGAGCCGGTGAAAATACTGCCGTAGCTCGGCGGGACGCTGGGAAGGAACCGGTTGAGCTGGTCCTCGGTCAGCACCACGTCCAACAGCTTTTCAAACAAGCCCTTATTCACGTCGTTGGAGGCGAAGAAGCCCAGAAACTCCCCGGTGCCGTCCATATGGATGACGCCGGTGGTGGAATCCTCGCTGATAATATACGCCCCGCCGCTGCCGGCCGCCGCGATTTTCAGCGGGGAAAACCGGGTGTTTTTGCCGAAGCTGGGGGTCTGCGGGCGTTCAAACACCTGCTCCACCTCCCCGGTGGGAGAAAAGCGGTAAGCCAGCCCCGCGCCGCGGTCGGCGACGTAAATGCGGCCCTCCTCGTCGGCGGCCACCCCGCGGGGGTCCTGCAGCAGCCCTTCCCCCACGGTGAAGACGGTTTCCTTCTCAGTATCCAGCACCACCACCCGCGCATTCCCGCTGTCCGCGATGTAGAGGGTATGCCCCGCCACATACAGGTCCTGGGCGTTGTCCAGGCCGAGGCTGCCGTACACCCCCACGGGAAGATAGGCGTCCGGGGAAATTTCCATCCCCCCGCTGATGGTGGGGGAAACGGTATAGCTGGTGGAGCCGGCGTCCGCCAGCACGCCCAGGCAAAGCGCCGGGAACAGCAGCGCCGTCAGGAGGCCGCGGCTCAAAGTGCGGCGTTTCATGCAACCCTTCCTTTCTTGGACAAAGCGGAGCCGATCGGCCTCATTTGATGCCCGAATGCGCCATGGTGTTGAGCACCTTGTTCTGCATAAAGATAAAGATGACCAGGTTCGGCAGGAACATCACCAGCGTGGCGGCGGCCAGCACGCCCCGGCCCGCGACCGTGTTGCCCATGCCCACGATCAGGCTGGACAGGTAGAAGGCGAAGGTTCGCATCAGGTCGTTGTCCACATAATACGTGGAGATCTCCACGTTGTTCCAGGAGCTTTGAAAGGCCAGGATCGCCACGGTGGCCAGCGCCGGCTTCACGATCGGCGCGACGATGCCGGTCACGATCCGGAAATCCCCCGCCCCGTCGATCCGGGCCGCCTCGATCAGGGCGTCCGGCACCTGGTCGATGAACTGCTTGACCAGGAACAGCCCCACCGGCATCGCCAGCAGCGGCAGGAAAAGGACGGCAAAATGATCGATCAGATGGGATTTTTCAATCAGCAGATACCGGGGGATCTGCACCGCCTGCGGCACGAACATCAGCGCCGCCGTGTTAACGGCGAAGAGCGCGCCCTTCCCGCGGAACTGCTTTTTGGACAGCACGTACCCGGCGTTCAGGGAGATCACCAGGGTGCAGGCCACCGCCAGCAGGGAGGAAACCACGCTGTTGAACAGATAGCGGGAAAGCGGCACGCCGGAGGCGTCGATCGAGGAGGAAATGTCGTAAAAATTCTCCAGCGTCGGCCTCTGCACGAAAAAGCGGGGCGGATAGGCGAACAGCTCGTCCATCGGCTTGAACGCGGTGGAGAAAATGTACAGGATGGGAAGCAGCATCACCGCCGCCAGCGGCAGCAGGTACGCGTAAATCTTCACCTGGGACAGGCTGAACCGGCTGGGGTTGATTTTGCTGCCCTGAAAGCTGGACATGGATGGGACCTCTCCTTTCCCGCGTCAGTCGCGCTCCGCAAAGAATTTGTTGGCCAGCTGCGACACCAGAAGAATCAGAAGGAGCAGCAGCACCGACAGCGCCGCGGCATAGCCCATGTTGTACTGCAGGAAGCCCTCGTCCGTGATGTGGGAGACCATCGTCTGCCCGGCGTACTGCGGCGTCGGGTTGGAACCGGTCAGGTCGACGCCGATCTGCCCCGCCGAAAAAGCGTTGACAATCGCCATCACCGCGCCGAACAGCATCTGGGGCTTCATGGAAGGGAGGGTGATATAGACAATCTCCTGAAAGCGGTTGCGGATCCCGTCGATATAGCCGGCCTCGTAGATCTCCGAATCGCCGTTGAGCACCCCGGCCAGCATGGACAGAAAGCCTACGCCCATGCTGGACCAGAGGGAGGCGACAATCATGATCGGCAGGATATAGTCCGGCGATACCAGCCACTGGATGGGGGTGTCGATCAGGCCGAGGGTGAGCAGGAAGTTGTTGAGATAGCCGTACTCATCCCCGGCAAACACCACCTTCCACACCACCGACAGGGTGACGCCGGCGGTCATGGAGGGGGAATAAAAGATCAGCGCCAGGATGGTGCGCGGCCAGCGGGAGATCTGCGCCAGGGACCAGGCGAGCAGAAACTGGAGCACAAAGCCGCCGGCCCCCACAACGACCGAGAAAACCATCATGTTCGGCAGGACGTTGCGCATGAGCACGTCGTCCTGGGTCAGCGCCTGGATATAGTTGGCCAGGCCGTTCCACTCCGGAGGGTTCACCATGTTGAAATAGGTGAAGCTCAGGATAATGGCCACAGCGATGGGTGCGGCGACAAAAAACAGGAACAGCACGCCGTAAGGACCGAGCAGCAGCGTATTGGACAGGAGGTCCCCCCGGCGCCGGGCTCTCCGGCCGCGGGACGGCTTCTCCTTTTTCTCCCCGTTTTCCCCTTTTCCGCCCTTCACGGCTGCCCCTCCTTCCATCGGTCGACCTCCTCGCCGGTGACGACTTCAAACGGCCTGACGATGTGGCCCTGCGCATCCATATAGCCGAACTCCTGCAGCTTCAGGGCAATTTCCCGGTTGCAGGTCAGAATCGCCTTGTCCAGCGCGGCGCGCGGCGTCTCCCCGCTGTAAACCACGCTGTTCCAGGCGTTGGACAGCTCGCGCTCCACCGCATAGTAGGCCGGGTTGCGGGGGACCTCCTTCGTCTGTTCAATCTGCTCCAGAATGATCGCCAGATCCTCCGGGTCGAACGCGGTGCTCTCCCTGAGCGCGGTGAGGTTGGCGGTGTTCCAGATATACTCCGGCCCGTTTTTCAGATACAGCTCCCGGGTATAGTCCGCCTGGGTCCCGGCGGACAGCCACCATTTCAGGAATTCCCAGCCCTCCTGATGCTTGTCGCTGTCCTGAAGCATGACGCAGCCGGTGCTGACCGCCAGCTGGCTGCGGTTGATGCTGCCGTCCTCCTGCTCCACGCCCACCGACGGGGCGATCCCCCACTGCCCCTTGATTTCCGGGGCGGCGTTCTGCAGAAGGATGTAGGTGGAGATATCCGACATGCCGATCGGGGTGACGCCCTTTTTAAAATTGTTGTAGAAGTTGGGGATCGACACGGGCAGGCTGTACCGGGTGTACAGGTCGGTCATCAGGGTAAAGGCTTCGACGGTGTCCGGGTCGCCCAGCAGTACCTGGCTGCCGTCCTGCGAGTACAGCTTTCCGCCGAACTGGTTGATAAAGGGCATGGTCGCCCCGAAATGCTTGAGGGATTCCAGATTGGCAAGATAGGTGTTGTAGCTCATGCCGTACCGGCTGAGCACCGGCAGGATCTCCAGCACCTCGTCCCAGGTCTGCGGCACCTCCAGCCCCAGGCTCTCCAGGATGTCCCTGCGGTAAAACTGCACCACGAAATTGCAGGTTTCGGGCAGGCCGAAGCACCGGTCGTCAATGCAGAAAATCGTAATCATTTCGGAATGAAAATCCCGGATGAATTCCCCGAAATCCGGGAACTGCCGCAGGTCGCACAGCGCGCCGCGCAGCCCGAAGTCAAACGGCCGGTAGGTGGTGGTGCCGAGCACCACATCGGGAGCGCTGCCGGCCGACACGGCAAAAAGCAGCTTCTGTTCGTCCGCCATGATGGAAAAATTGACGTTCCCCCCGTAGCTTCGCTCCGCCAGCTCCCGCAGGGCCTCCACGTGGAAGGTGGAACGGCCGACCCAGACGTTCAGCTCCTCCTCGGAGGTGGCGGAGGCGAGGTCGTAGTCCGCCACAAAGGTGTAGAACAGTTTTTCCACCTGCTTCCACAGCCCCTCGAAAAAGCCGGCCTCATGGTGCCGCAGGTCCTCGGTGCGCGGGGACAGCAGGATTTGGTCGATCCCCATGGGCTGGTCGAGCAGGTCGTCCATAATCAGCGACACCCGCTCGGCGACCGAGCCGCTGCCCTGGGAGAAGTAGGCGATGTTGTTGATGAAATAATCCAGATCCTCGGCGTACCGCCGCAGGGTGGAGGCCGCCACCTGCAGGTCGGCCACGGCGGATATGGTCCGCTTTTCAGCCAGGGAGGCGATCGTCTCATAGGCGGAGCCGACCATCCCCGCGATGGACGACAGCTCCGACCGGATGTCGGGAAGGAACTCTTCCAGGTTCCAGTCCCGGTCTTTGTCCACCTTGTTGCCGGTCACCTTTTTGACCTCGAGCGCGATGCGGTTGATCTCGTTGACCGCTTCCTGCAGCGTTTCGTAGGTTTCGAACAGCGGCGAGGCGGTGCTTTCCAGGGTCAGGGTATGCTCGCCCTCCGCCAGGTAAATCCCCGCCGGGCCGCCCCCGGCGCTGACGACCGCCGTATCCAGGCCGTGCCCGGTATAGGGGAACGGGTAGCTCTGCAGCTCCGCAAAGGGGGTTTCCCCGTCGATGCGGATGTTTTTGAACACCGGCATGCTGGACTTTTCAGACTGGCTGTAGCGCAGGCCCAGATAATACACGCCGCTCTGTTCCACCCGGAACGTATAGGTGACGGCGTTGCCCGGCTCCGCCCACATGGCGGCGGAAAGCATATTGATCCGACTGGAGGCGGGGGAATACGGGGTGCAGTTGTAATCCCGCGTCTTCTCTCCCCGTATGTAGGAGTGAGACTTCCAGGCATACTTCTCCCCTTCCAGCACAATGGCGGGGGCCTGTGACGCGCCGCCCTCCCCCACGCCGGCCGTTTGGGCATACTGCGCGTAGGACGGAGGGGCCTCCCAGGCGCCGAAGCGGATCTCCCGCACCTGGCAGGAAACGTTGTTTGACTGGATGTCGATGGTGTTGGACCCCTGCTCCAGCTCGAAGACCAGGGGGACGTTGAGGTTGTAGACCGTGCTGTTGAGAGCCGCCGTCTGCCAGGTCGGCACATGCTCCGGCAGCGGGTACACCTCGTTGTGGAAGCGGTCGGTTTTATACTCCTGCGACTCGTCCCTCCACACCGAGGGAAGGGTGATCTCCCGGCTGTCGGTAAAGGGATATTCCCCGTTGATCTGCACGGAAACCGACAGGTCCTGGGTGGTCTCCTCCGGGATGCGGTAATCCAGAAAAAGGATGTACCCGCCCGCCGCGGCGCAGTCCACCGTGAAGGAAAGCCGGGCCTGGGGCTCCAGCGTGAGATACGGCCCGTCCCCGTCCGCCTCCCCGGACAGGCTGACGCCGGACGCCTCCGCCGTCAGCCGGATCTCCCCGGGCGACACGGCAAACGCCGCGTCAGACGATACCAGGTTGTCCGGCCGGTCCTGCTGCCACTGATAATAGGACGGAAGGGTTTCCGCGGTCAGCGCGCCGGCGGGAAACGCCGGGCAGATGAAAAGCACGGCCGCCGCCGCGGCTGCCATGCGCCTGATTCGGCTTCGCAAGACAGGGCCTCCCTTCTCGGATGCCTCTGCCGCCCGCCGCTGGCGGGCGGCAGAGGCCTTCGTTTTCTCGTCAGCCGGTGATATCCTTCCAGGCGGTTTCCGTGGTCGCGTTGATGGTGTCCTGGAGGTTCTGCGCAATGTCCGCCGCCGTCTGGGAGCCGGTGTACAGGATATTCTGCGTCACCTGATTGGTGACCAGGTTCTCCCAGGTGTTGTTGTACTCCGGCACAATCCGCCAGCAGTCCACATAACCGCGGTCAAAGTTGTCCAGCATATAATCGATGCCCGGCTTGTAGCCGACATCCATGCTCTTCCACAGCTCCACGGCTTCGGGGTCGCTGATGGGCAGCAGGGACAGGGATTCGATCGCGTCCGGCAGGTCGGCGGCGATGTCCGGGTATTTCTCCGCCGTCGCCTGTTTGTCGTAGCTGTTGATGATGTCCACCTTGTCGCGGTAGCCCTCCAGGTCATAGCTCATATAGCGGATAAGCTCCCATGCCTCCTCCGGGTGCTCGCAGCTGGTGGTGATGCCGTAGTAGTCCACGCTCAGGCCGGGACGGGACACGTCGCCTTCACCGGAGGAGGGGAAGGGATAATAGTCCCACTCAAAACCGGTGTAGGCGGGATCGGTTTTGTCGAAGCGCAGCGTCCAGGAGAAATCCTCCTGAAAGGCGACCCGGCCGAGCGCCCAGGGGTTCTCGGTGGTGCCGACCGTCTGCATGAGATAATCGTTGCGCTTCTCGATAACCTCCGTCTGCTCCGCCGACCCTTCCTCAAAGTTGGCGGGCAGGCCGATCGCGTCGATATTCTCCCAGATCACATAATCCCGGTCGACGATCTCCTTCATCAGGTTCACCGTCTCGATCCATTCTTCCCCCAGGGTATATTTTTGGGTCGAGTAGTTGTAGGCCGCCCAGCCGAAATCATCGTTCATCTGGGCCGGCAGGTGCTTCATCAGCCAGATGATGTTGTTGGCGCCGATGGATTCGCCCTTGACCGAGGCCGCCTCCATGATGTCCATGAAGTCGTCGATGGTCCAGTCGTACCCCGGCTTCTCGATATTCAGGTCTTCCAGCAGCGTCAGGTTTACCTTGACGCCATGCAGGAACACGTTGCTGGGAAGCACGTACAGCTTGTCGCCAATCGAACCGAACTGAATGAAGTTTTCGTATATCGCCTGATTTTCGTCCTGCTCATAGTATGGCTTCAGATCGATGAGCCATTCGTTTTTAACGGGGGTGTACACGTTTTCGACATTGATGATATCCGGCATTTTATCCGCCGCCGCCAGCTGCGCCAGATCTTCGGTGCCGAGCCATTTGCCCTCCTCCGCCAGCTCAACTTTGATGTTCGGATGCTTTTCGGTGAATTTTTCCATCCAGGGGGCTTTCAGGGCGTTGACCTCCCAGCTCGCCAGCGTCAGGGTGACGGGTTCGCCGTCTCCGCCGCCCGTTCCCTCGGAACCGGTCCCGCCCTCTCCGGGCTTACAGCCCGCGGCAAAGCCCATGACCAGAGTGGCCGCACAGGCCAGACCGAGCAGTCTTGCGATTTTCTTCATTGCGTACCTCTCCCTTTCCTTGCAGAGCATTGTGTTTTCGGCGTTTCAGGGAAAACCCCGGAACCATTGTCCGTTACTTCCGGGGCAGCGATTCCCTGAATTGGTTTCCCCGGGGACGTTTCCTCAAGGTCGTTCCCCTTTGTCCGCGTTTATGATTTCCTTTTTCCCGCTTTTCAGCCATATCCGCCGGTTGCGGCGGATATGGCCGTCCGCTCTGGCCGCCACCTCCCTCTTTTCAAAAATAACATCGATGTCACAACCGACAGAAAAAGCCGCCGGGTTGTGGGTTTGATAAAGGGTTTTCCTTAGTTTTTTTCCTGTATTACATGGTTGTTTGTGATAATTCACAACAAATCCTTTTTCTCCTTCGGTTCTTCCCGGCTTCTTCTCCGGTCTTCCCTCATCGATTCTCCCCTTTCAAGAAAAAAGTGATATCGATGTCTTACCAGCCTCAAATCAAGCACAATTCTCGCCGGCAGCCGGTATGCACCGCTGCCAAGAATTGTGCTGCACAGCCGGGTCCCACGGATTCCACGGGTTCCACGGGTTCCTTGGCCCCTTTGGATTTCCCGGTTTCCTCCATAATTCGTTTTCAGTATAGTACGCCACGTTTTATTTGTCAACAGATTTTTTAAATTTGATCGGTTTTATTTGTAATCAATCACAGATTCACGGCAAATTAACTCGGGTTCGATGAGCAGGCTTTTGCGGAACTCCCGATGGCCGCGTATCCGCTCAAACAGCAGCTCGGCCGCCATGGCGCCAATGGTTTCCTGCTTCATATCCACCGATGTGAGGTTCGGGTACACGCAGGTGCAGAAATCCGTATTGTCCAGCGTGACAAGGGAAAGGTCCGCGGGAATTCGCAGGCCCTTTTCATGGCAGACATCGGCCACCCCCACCCCCATCAGGTCGTTGGCGGTCACCACGGCGGAAACCGGCCGCCCGGATTCCAGAAATTCACGGAATCGGTCCCGCGCAAGGCCGCGTCGGAAATCGGCTGTCAGGAAATATTCCTCGCGGAAGGACAGGCCGTTGGCCTCCAGCGCTTTAATATAGCCGCTTAACCGCTCGCGGCCGGTCTGCTCTTCCCGGCTGCCGCCCACGAAAACCACGTCGCGGTGTCCGCGGCGGATCAGGTGATTGGCGGCGAGATACGTCGCCTTGATATGATCGACATACACGCAGTCAAAGTTGCTTTTTTCGCTGTAATCCTCAAAGAAATTCGTCAGCACCACCGGTACGGCGCAGCGTTTGATCCGCTCGACCAGCGGCTCGGTGAAGTTGAACGATACCATAATCAGGCCGTCGGCATATTTTTCCCGCATCGAGTCCACCGTCTGCATTTCCTTTTCGGCGCAGTGATTGCTGGAAACCAGAATGGTGCGGTACCGGTATTTTTCGCACACATCGCTGACCCCTTGGATCATGCGGAAATAGAAGGGGTTGTAAATATCCGGAATGCAGAGCAGGATTTTGTTGGTGATGTTGCTGCGCAGGGTTTTGGCCGCCTGGGACGGGACGTAGTTCATCTCCTTGGCGGTCTTCAGCACCAGCTCCCGCGCCTTCTGGCTGCAGTAGCCCCGGCCGCTGAGCGCCCGCGCCACGGTCGAGGGCGAAAGCTTCGTTTTCTTGGCGATTTCATAAATATTGCTCATTTGTCTTCCATCCCGCGTTTCGTCCCCGCAATTGTGTTCTTCCGCGTCCCTTTGCGTGCTTGTGAGCGCTTTTTCGCCGCTTATGTTTCTTCCGCTTCCCCGCGCGCCTGTTTGCCGCTGTATACGGCGTTTTCCGCCTGCCCTTCCGGCCCTTCCGCCCCTGCCGGACGGACGGGCCGGCCGTACCCAAAGCCTGCGCCGGGAGCCCGGCAAAGCTTTCCCGCAGCTCTTTTTTGGATTATATCACACGCCTGTTTCACATGTCAACTTGAAAACAAGGCAAAATTATCGGCGTTTTTTATAATTATATCCTTTCAATATTGGGTATTATCCATGATTATCTATAAGAATTTGATTTTCTGCTTGACAATTTTCCTTTCTGCATGTATTCTGAATGTAACATTGATGTCACAAGCGCAGAGGAACCGCGGGCTGTATGGAAACATATGGCCTTTTTTTGCTGCCCGAAATCGTCAGCCCCCGGCCGCAGCCGCAAATGCCGCAGAAACAACCGCAACCAACGGGAAGCGGCGAAAACGGCGGCGGGGGCAGCTGGAGGAGGCAGGGGCGGCAGAGGAGGCAGGAAGCGGCGGGGAGAGCAAACGGGCACACGTCCCCGCGCAGGGAAGGCCGCCTGCCTGCGGCGCGCCGGCGCGGCGGCCCCCGCCTGTATACCTGAAAATCCACGACCCGACGGAAGGAGCCGGGGGCCAGCCCCGCCGTCCTTCCGGCAGAGAAGAAAGGAACGGTCAACTCATGAATTTCAACGGAATCTGCACCTCGCTGGGAGACCTGACAACCCTGTCGGACGCCCGCTCCCGCTCCATCTGTCCGGAAAACCCCACCGGGGAAAAGGGGAAAGGCGGCATGTGCCCGCTGGAAAAGGGAAGCGCTTACCGCGCCGCCCGTGACCTTGGCACCGGCTGGAAGGTCAATCCCTATGTCGTGATCCCTGCCGGCGAAACCTTTGAACTGGCGGCGATCGAAGGGATGGGCTGCATCCAGCATATCTGGATGACCCCCACCGGGAAATGGCGCAACGCCATCCTCCGGATCTATTGGGACGGCCAGGCGCATCCCTCGGTGGAAGCGCCGGTGGGCGATTTCTTCTGTTCGGGCTGGAACCGGTACGCGCAGCTGAGCTCGCTGGCCGTCTGTGTGAACCCCGGCAGCGCCTTCAACTGCTATTGGCAGATGCCGTTCCGGAAAAGCTGCCGGATTACCCTGGAAAACCGCGACGAGGAGCCGGTCACCTATTATTATCAGATCGATTACACCCTGACCGGGATCCCGGAGGACTGCGCCTATTTCCACGCCCGCTTCCGCCGGGTCAACCCGCTGCCGTACAAGGAGGTATACACCATCCTGGACGGCGTGAAGGGCCGCGGCCATTATGTGGGCACCTACATGGCCTGGGGCGTCAACAACTGCGGCTGGTGGGGCGAAGGCGAAATCAAGTTCTATATGGACGGCGATAAGGAATATCCCACCATCTGCGGCACCGGCACGGAGGATTATTTCTGCGGCTCCTACAACTTTGAAAACCCCGTCACCCACGACGGCTATGTGGCCTTCACCACGCCGTACTCCGGCCTGCACCAGGTGATCGTCCCCGACAGGCTGTATGCCAGCCAGATGCGGTTCGGCATGTACCGCTGGCACATCACCGACCCCGTCCGCTTCGAAAGCGACCTGCGGGTGACCATCCAGGCCCTGGGCTGGCGGGAAGGCGGCCGCTACCTGCCTCTGCAGGACGACATCGCCTCGGTAGCCTACTGGTACCAGACGCTGCCCTCCGTCCCCTTCCCGCCGCTGGCCGGTAAGGACGAGCTTGAAGTCATTTGAGCGGCCGCCGGGGAAAACGCCCGGATGAAACCGCAACGGAGAAAGGGTCTGTTAGAATGAAAAGCAAACGGCTGCTTCGCCGCGGGACAGTCTTCCTGCTCTGCGGCGCACTTCTGCTGCTGACGGCATGCGGCGGCAATACGGCTTCTTCCAGCCCGGCGGACTCCTCCGGCTTTTCCGGCCCCTCCGGCTCTTCGGCCTCCTCCGCCGGCACGAGCGGAACAAGCGGGGAGAGCGGCGCCACGGGGGAGGACGGGAAAACGCAGGGAACCACGTCCGGCAGCGGCGGGGGCGGAGGCGGAGGCGGGGACGCCGGGCAGAACGGCGGTCCCACTTCACCGCCATCCGGCAGCTCCGGCTCCAGTCAGCCGGATACCCCCGCCGCATCCGGCACGCCGCTGGATTCGATCTCCGCGGACGACGGGATCACCAGTACCTTCTTCGGTTCGGTGGAAATCGAGGAGAGGAACTCCTACACCGCCCCGGGAAGCAGCGGCGACCTCTGGCCGGGCGCCTGGTCGGACGACGGCTACCTCTATGTAGCCAACGGCGACGGCCCCGGCTTCGGGAGCGTCAACGCCGATATCGCGGTGGGCCGCATCAGCGGCACCCCTTCCACAGGGCTGCGCGGGGAAGGGCTGGCCTGCGGCGACGCCGTGGCGGAAGTCTGGTCCGGCTCCCAGTTCAACCGCAAGCCCACCGGCATGGTTTCCGTGGGCGGGGTGCTGTATCTGGCGGTGCAGGACCTGCGCTCCACCTCCAACGGCATCTTTGACGAAGCGCCGGCCGCCTCCATCTACCAATCCACCGACAAGGGCAGGACCTGGACCGGCACCGACGAGCCGATGTTCGACGACTACGTCTTTACCACCATCCTGTTCCTCGACTACGGCCAGGACAACGAGAACAGCCCGGACGGCTATGTCTACGCCTATGGGCTGGACAATAACTGGCGGGATTCCTTCTCCGGGCTGGTGGACGACCCGGTCAGCCTTTATCTGGCCCGGGTGCCGGCGGACGGCGTGATGGACCGCAGCAAATGGGAGTTTTTCTCCGGGACCTCTTCCTCTCCTTCGTGGAGCCGGGACATCAACGCCCGCAAGCCGGTGCTGACCGACACCCGGCGCGTCTACGAACGGGTAACCAGCGGCGTGCCCAGCGTGCGGGACATGTCGGTGATCTCCCAGGGCAGCATCGTTTACAACGAGCCGCTGGACCGGTATATTTATACCTCCTGGACAGAATATACCTATGAGTTCTACGAATCCCCCACCCCTTACGGGCCGTTTAAGCTCTTCGCGCGCAAGGATTTCGGCGCCTATCCCTGGAACAGCCAGAAATACGGCGGCTACGGCTGTGTCATCCCCTCCAAGTTCATCAGCGCCGACGGCCTGGAAATGTATATCGTCTCCAACACCTTTGTCGACGGGGTCAATCAGTACGGCTACAACATGCGGAAGATGACCGTCACCCTGGCCTCTTCCGCGCAGGCAAACAACGCGAAGGGCCCGAAAAACCTGGCTGCGGACGGCAGCCTGAACCCGGTGGTTATCAGCACCAGCAATGGGAACGGGCGGCCCCACCGCCTTAACGACGGTTCCCTCGAATACGAGGAGCAGAGCTGGACGGGCGAGATGAAGGACATCGACTACTGGGGCTACAGCTTCCGCAAGGTCTGCCGGTTCAATACCATCGAATACACCACCGGCGAGATGAAGAACGACGGCGGCTGGTTTGCCACCCTCGGCGTCCAGGTCCGGCAGAACGGAAAATGGGTGAACGTGAGCGGCGGGACGGTCTCTCCCCGCTATCCCAAAACCATGAGCACCGGCTCCAACACCACGTACACCATCCGCTTCGACGAGATCAGCGGCGACGCTGTTCGGATCATCGGCCGGCCGGGAGGGTCCATGCGGTACACCACCATCTCGGAGCTGGCGGTGTACTACCGCTGAATGCCCCACCGAATTGAGAAAGGACGGAACGGCATGGGAAAAGGAAGAATCGCAGCCTCCGCTCTGGCTTTTGCCTGTGCGGCCGGGCTGCTGGCCGGCTGCCATCCGACGGAAGGAGAGACTGCCATGAAAAAAGTCCCGGAGACTGTGGAAAGCGAGACCAACAGCACCTTTTTTTCCACCGTGCACATCGAGGATAAAAACACCGTATCCATCCCCCTGAGCGACGGCGACCTCTGGCCGTCCGCCTGGGCGGAGGACGACTTCCTCTATGTCGCCAACGGGGACGGCAAAGGGCTGGACACGGCGGACCCCTGGCAGGACATCCGGGTCGGCCGGGTGCGGGGAAACCCCTGGGACAACAGCCTGAGCGGGGTGAACCTCGCCTTTGCGGACGGAGTGGCGAAGGTGTGGAACAACCCGGACGAATACAACCGCAAGCCCACCGGCATGGTCTGTGTGGACGGCGTGCTGTACCTCGCCGTGCAGGACCTGCGCAAGTCGAGCATCGGCATCTTTGACGACGCACCCACCGCCTCCATCTACAAGTCCACCGACAAGGGCGTCACCTGGACGGGGACCGGCGAGCCAATGTTCGACGATTACCGGTTCACCACCGTGATGTTCCTCGACTACGGCAAAAACAGCGAAAACTGCCCGGACGAGTATGTCTATGCCTACGGGCTGGACTACAACTGGCGGGATTCCTTCACCAACCGGGTCATCGACCCGGTGGACCTCTATCTGGCGCGGGTGCACAAGGACCACGTCATGGACCGTTCCCGCTGGGAATTCTTCGCCGGGACGGACGACGGCGGCCAGCCGCTGTGGGATGCGGACATCAGCCGGCGGCAGCCTGTCCTGCACGACGAGCGGAAGGTGTATACCAACGTTAACCCCGCCTACAGCGGCGTCAGCAGCATGACCGTGCTCTCCCAGGGCAGCATTGTGTACAACCGGCCGCTTGACCGGTACATCTACACCTCCTGGACCGAATACACCTTCGAATTTTACGAATCCCCCACCCCCTACGGGCCGTGGAAGCTGTTTTTGCAGAAGGATTTCGGCGGCTACCCCTGGACCTCGGATAAGCACGGCGGCTATGCCTGCACCATCCCCTCCAAATTCATCAGCGAGGACGGGCGGGAAATGTGGGTGCTCTCCGCCACCTTTAACGGCGGCGCCCAGCAGTACCGCTTCACCGCCCGCAAGCTGACGGTCGAACCCTATGACCCGGAGGGGGCTTCCAACGCCCGGTCGGAAAACAACCTTGCGCTGGACGGCGCGGTCCCCTATACCCGCTGCAACCGCTACGGGAAGGGGGCTGTCCTCAACGACGGGGACAAGACCTCGGCCGAGGACAGCTGGACCGGCGAAAACAAGGACGAGGATTACTGGGGCTACACCTATCCGGATTACCGGAACTTCAATGCCGTGGAATACACCACCGGCAATATCGACGTGCAGGGCGGCTATTTTGAAGACCTGCGCGTTCAGGTGCGGCGCGGCTTTGAATGGGTGGACGTGGAAGGGCTGACCGTTTCCCCGGACTATTCCTTTGATGAAAACGTGAAGCCGTTCACCACCTACACCCTGACCTTCGATGAGATCGACGGCGACGGCATCCGGGTGGCGGGCGCCCCGGGCGGCACCCTTTCCTATACCGGCATTTCGGAGCTGGCGGTCTATTACCGCTGAGCGGAAGCGGTTTCCCCCTGCCGCCGCCTTTAGAAAAGATTTCGCCCCCGGTGCGGATAACCGCCGTGCCGGGGGCGAATACTATGCCGGGAGGTGAACCGAAATGAGCCCGAAGGAACTGATGTATATCGAGGACGCGCTGGGTCACGAGAAATTCCTGAAAACGCAGTGCCAGGAAGCGGTCCAGAACCTGCAGGACGGCGACCTGAAAAACTGCGTGCAGCAGATGCTCAACAAGCATCAGCAGCTGTTCGACAGCTTCTATCAGCTGGTGTAAGCCACCGGCGGACGAAAGGAGGAAACCGCATGGACGACAAATGCATTATGGAAAACCTGCTGCTCACCACCAAAGGGGTGTGCGACCTCTATCTGCACGGCACCATCGAATCCGGGACGATGAACGTGCACAGCGCCTTTGACTGCGCGCTGAAGGACTCCCTGACCATGCAGGACGACATCTATAAGAAGATGACGGCCAAGGGCTGGTATCCCACCGAGCAGGCGGAGCAGCAGAAGCTCCAGCAGGTCAAGCAGAAGTTCGCCAACCAATAAAACCGGGCGGACGAGAGCACCGCCGCCGGCATGGCCGGCGGCTTCCAGATCGGTCAAAGGGCCGGAGGGGGCTTGACGCCCCCCTCCGGCCCTTCCCCTGCGGGAGGCCCCGCTTCACGTTTCCACCGGTTCGCTCCCCGGAACCTTTTTGACCAGGAAGAGCATCGGGTCGCCGTCGCCGGCGGGCATGGAGAACAAAGGCCCGACATCCACAAACAGGCAGTCCTCATCCGTTTCGTCCCGGTACAGGTCCATCCCCCGGTCCGTGCCCACCTTCTCTCCGTGCCGGTGGACGGCGCCCAGCGTCGGAACATAAAAGCGGTACTGCGCGCCGTTCCATTCAAACCGGCCATCCACCCAAAGGTTGTAGCGCACATAGGCCGGCCCGGCCTTGAAAACCAGGCTTTCGGTTTCCGGAACCCCCTGAATCCGGTAGAGGGAACGCTCCGCGTCCAGCGCCGTCCCCACGGCGGTTTCTTCCACAAATTCCTCTCCCCCCCGGTACAGAGAGCCGCCCCAGGCCAGGGCGCATGGAATCATGACATTATCCGCAGGGCCGGTGGCGGCGGGCGCCCCGGCGGAGGAATCCCCTTCGACGCGGGCGGTTTCGCCGGACACCGTGCCGCCGGAAGAGGGGCCGCCCGTCCTGCCGTCCGCGTTTTCGGCAGACGAGGCGGAAACCGCCGGCGCCGCGTCGTCCAGCGGCGGCGTTTCCGGCGTCCCGGCGCCGGGGCCGGCCAGGAACAGGCAGGCCGCCGCTGCCGACCCCGCCAGCGCCAGCACGGCCCGGGAACCGGGCCGCCCGCGGCCCTCCGGCACCCGTGCGGCGAGAAGCCGGCAGGCAAGCCGCCGGCAGGCCGCCTCATCCAGCGCGATTTCCTGCACCGCCGTTCTATAAGCCGCTTTTGTCAGCATACATTCTCATCCTTTCCATATTGGGGCCGCCTCTGTCCGGGCACACCCGACGCCGGCCCCGTCCGGCAGGAGCGCCCTCTCTTTCCGGGCCCTCCCTGTCCGCTCCGCCGTTTCCCCGCCGCCCCCCGCCGGCTCAACCCGCTCCTCTTTCCTGCGGAGGGAGGGGAAGGGGAAGGCTCGGCAGGAGGCGGCAGGGGGCGGCAGGGATGGCAGGGGGGAAGGCGTCATCCACCCTCCTCCAGCTCCAGGCGGAGCTTTTTCCTGGCCCGGCCCAGCCAGGTCTGCACCGTATGCGGGTTCTTCCGCAGAATGGCGGCGATCTCCCGGACAGCATAGCCCTCGTAATAATATAGGTAAAGCACCGTGCGGTAAGGCGGCGGAAGGGCCCGGACCTGTTCCCAGACCTCCCAGGCGTCGGACGCCTCCGCCGCCCTGTCCTCTTCCAGCGGCCCGGTGCGCCGGAACCAGGCGGAGCGCAGACGGTCCTTGCACAGGTTCGCCGTGACCCGGTAAAGCCATGCCTTCTCCTGCTCGCCGCTCTCAAACGGCTTTTCCCGCTGCAGCCATTTGAGCAGGGCTTCCTGCACCACGTCCTCCGCCTCTGTCCGGCTGGACAGGTAATGAGCGGCCAGCCGCAGCAGGGCGCTGCCGTACCGCGCGACCGCCTGTTCCACCTCCTGCGCGCTTTTCACCGCTATGCCGTCGCCCCCTCTCTGTCCTTCCCCGGTTCATCCCGAGCCGCCTCTGCCTCATTTCCGCCTCTGCCCTGCGTCCGCCGCTTTCTACTCTTTCTGCCGCCTTCTGCCGCCTTCTGCCGCCTTCTGCCGCCTTCTGCCGCCTTCTGCCGCCTTTTGCCGCCTTTTGCCGCCTTTTGCCTTCTACCCACTTCTACCCCGTCTCTGCCACGTTTCCACCCCGCCTCCCTTCGGCCCCGCCCCTTTTTGGGGGCACCTCTTCGGCCGCCGTGCCGTTGAAGCGCTTTCATTATATAGACGAACCGGCGCGGCTATTTCACTCAGCTTTTTTATTTTTTCCGCTTTTCCTTCCCCGCCTTTATGCCCAGCCGCTTTGCCCCTGCTTTTACGCCCCTCGCCGCTCCCCGGCGGCGCGCCCTTGACAGGACGGCGGCGGGGCGGTATCCTGAAAGGGAACCGGCCGGCGCGGAAACGGGCGTCGGCCGCCTTTGAGCGGAGGTGGACACGGTTGGCTCCCTTCTCTTTTTTCCCCGACCCCGCCCTGGAGGACGGGGAGGTCGCGCTCCGGCTCCAGGAAACGGCGGCTTCTGCGCCGGAGCTGGGCGGAGTTCCCGTTTATCGCTTTGCCATCGTCCGCCGGGCGGACGGCCGGACCGTAGGCCGCTGCGAGCTGCGGGTCGGCTTCAGCGAAACGCTGTATTATGCCGGAAACATCGGTTATTCGGTGGATAAGCCCGAACGGGGGCACGGCTATGCCAAACGCGCCTGCCTGCTTCTGCTGCAGCTGGCCCGGCGCCATCGAATGCCGCAGGTGGTCATCACCTGCCGGCCGGACAACGCGCCCTCCCGGCGGATCTGCGAGTCGCTGGGAGCCCGGCTGCGCGGAATCGTTCCCCTGCCGGCGGACCATCCCCTTTATCGGGACGGCGACCGCGAGGAGTGCCGTTATGTCCTGACCTTTGACGAATACCGCTGAAGCCGCCCGCCGGCTGAAATTTAACGGCGGAAGAAAAAAGGCGGCGCATAAACGCCCCGCTCTCTGCGCATCCTATCCCCATCAACGCCTGTCCGTGGTGAAAACCGGCGGGCGGAGGAAAGGGTAGTACGCGATGGATTGGATGATGATTCTCAAAGCCTTCCTGGTCGGCGGCGCAATCTGCGTGATCGGCCAGCTGCTGATCGACTATACCGCGATGACCCCCGCGCGGATTCTGGTGCTTTTTGTCACGCTCGGCGTGGCGCTGACCGCCGTGGGCCTTTACGAGCCCCTGGTGCAGTTCGCAGGCGGCGGCGCAACCGTCCCCCTCACCGGCTTCGGCTACTCCCTGGCCAAAGGGGTGGAGGAGGCGGTGAAGGAGCAGGGGCTGCTCGGCGCGCTGACCGGCGGGGTCACCGGCGCGGCCGGCGGGATTGCGGCCTCGATTTTCCTGGGCTTCCTCTGTGCGCTGGTTTCCAAATCCGGGGACAAGTCCTGACTTTCCGTCCGGAAGGCGTCCGCCCGCCGGCCCCCGGCGGGTGTACGTTTTTCCGGCCGAGCAGCACCGGAGCCGTCCGCAAGGCCGATTCTACGCCGCGGGCGGTGGAGCGGCAGGGCTCCGGCATGGATTCCTCACCCATCGCCCCCGTCCCCTGCTTCCCCCTGCTTCCCCCTGCTTCCCCCTGGTTTCCCCCTGCTCCCCAGCTTTTCTCTATCTGTTCCCTGCCGTTCCCTCCTGTTTCCCTCTGTTCCCCCTTCTTTTTCCGCCGGTCCCCGCCTCTTGTCCGTCTCCCTATCTATCCCCGTCTATCTCCGCTTCCCCTCTTTCCCTCCTCTCTCCTCTCTTATTCTCCCCTTTACCCCCTTACTTCCTCTATTTCCCTCTACTTGCCTGCGCTTCCCCTCTCTTACCCCCTACTCCTCTCCACACTTCCCCTCTTATCCCGCGGTACTTTCCGGCCGCCCGCCATTTTTCGGCCGCTTTCCCATTGCTTTTTCCAGATTCTTCTATTACAATATAAACAGAACCGCCGTTTTTCCACACGAAGGGCGAAGGCGGTGGAAAAAGAAAGGAGATGCGGTATGCAGAAAACCATTCGCAAGCGGGTTTATGACACGGAGACCGCGGAGAAGCTCTCCACCTACAACGTTGGCTTTTTCGGCGACCCCGCCGGTTACAGCGAGACGCTGTATAAAACCGAGGACGGGTTTTACTTTCTCCACGCGCTCGGTGGGGAGGAATCCCCCTATCCCAAGGAGACGCTTAAGCCGGTGTCTGCCGCCAATGCCCAGCGGTGGCTGTCGGACCATCCCGCCGCGGACTGAGCGTCATCCTGGCGGCCGGACAGAAAAAACCGCCCCTGTCGAAACGGCAGGGGCGGTTTTTTCTTTGTTATTTGGCTTGCGGTCAGATGACCAGGGTGATAATCCGGAGTGCAAAGAGCACCGCGCAGACATACATCACCGGGTGGATATCCCGGAATTTGCCGGTCACCAGCTTGAGGATAACCCAGGCCAGCATGCCGAACATAATGCCGTTGGCGATCGAATAGGTGAAGGGCATCATGATCAGGGCCAGGAACCCGCCCAGCACGTCCGCAATGTCGCCTTCGAATTTCATCTTCATGACCGCGGACATCATCAGCAGGCCGACAAAGACCAGGGCCGGCGTGGTCGCAAAGGACGGGATTGCCAGGAAGATCGGGGACAGGAAGAGCGCGAGGATAAACATTACCGCCGTGGTGATCGCCGTCAGGCCGGTGCGCCCGCCTTCCGACACGCCGGCGGTGCTTTCCACATAGCTGGTAACGGTGGAGGTGCCCAGGCAGGCGCCCGCAACCGTGCCGATCGCATCCGCCATCAGGGCGCGGCCGGCGCGGGGCAGGTTGCCCTTTTCGTCCAGCAGGTTGCCCTTGCTCGCCACGCCGACCAGGGTGCCGACCGTGTCAAACAGGTCGACGAACAGGAAGGAGAAGGCGATCACGGCAAAGTTCAGCGCGTTCTTCGCCACATAGCTGAAATCAAACTTGAAGAAGGTGTCGCTCAGGGACGGGGGCAGGAAGCCCGACGGGGTAAAGGACGGGAAGACCGAATACACGCCGGCGGCCGCATCCACCTTATACCAGCCGATCAGCTCCGCGCCCATGCCGAGCACCCAGGTAATCAGTATACCCCAGAGGATCGCGCCCTTGATGCGGAAGTGATGCATCGCCGCAATCACCAGCAGGCCAACCAGCGCCAGAACAACCGGCGCGCTCTGGAAGCTGCCCATCGTGACCAGCGTGGAGGGCTCCGCAATCACAATGCCGGCGCCCTTCAGGCCCACGATGGAAATAAACAGGCCGATGCCGGCGGTAATCCCATACTTCAGGTTCTCGGGGATCGAGTTCACCAGCGTCTCCCGGAATTTAAACAGGGACATGATGATGAAGATGATGCCTTCCACCAGGATGGCGGTCAGCGCCACCTGCCACGGGTTTTCGATTCCCTGCGCCGCCAGCTCCGTGCAGACGGTGTAGGAAAAATAGGCGTTCAGGCCCATGCCGGACGCCAGGGCGACCGGATAGTTGGCGAACACGCCCATGATGATGGTGGCAAACGCAGCGGAAACGGCCGTCGCCGTAAACACCGCGCCCGAATTCATGCCCGCATCCGCCAGCATGCTCGGGTTGACGGCCAGAATGTAGGCCATCGCCAGGAAGGTGGTGATACCAGCGATGATTTCTGTTTTCACCGTGGTGCCATGTTCCTTGAGCTTGAAAAATTTGTCCAGCTTCTCCACTCTTTCTCCTCCTCTTTTTCTCCTCGTTCTTCTTTGAAAAGCGCGCAAAAACGATGCTTTCAGTATAGTCGAAGAATAAGGAAAAATCAAGTTCCTGTACAAAGTTTGTTCATAATTTTTCGAAAATCCCCGGATTTTGTCTTTAAAATGCATCCGGCCGTCCCCGCTTCTTCCCCTCCTTCCCTTTCTTCCCCCGGCGTAATCCTGAGAAGAACAGGAGAGAGCTGGATAGAGGATAGAGCAGGATAGAACAGGATAGAAACAGGAGGGAACAAAGGGGCGGGGCCGCGCGGCCGGAAAAGGTAGGGAAAGTGGGAAAGGTGGGACAGGCGGGAAAACGAGGAGGACAGGAGGACAAGAAGACAGGAAGACAGGGGGACGGCAAGGGGACGAAGAGGAAGAAGGCGGCGGCGAGGAAGGACGCTCAGGGCAGCTCAAGGCAGCAAAAAAAGGAAAGGAAAGCAAAAGCAGGACTGGCCCCGGCAGGCAAAACGGACAGCACGGCGGAAGGGAATCCCTTCGCCGTGCTGTCCGTCGCCGCAGGCCGCTCAGGGGAACGGCAGCCTTTCCGGCATCTATTACAAACCGCCGGGGAGAGCGGCTGTAATACACGTATTCTCTCCCCACGGACCTCAGCAGGGCCGTCCCGGCGCCGGAGGGCTTCTCCGGCTGCCTGCCGCTGTCCGAAGGAGGCCGGCCGACCGCGGCCGGGTTTGGATGAGGGCGGGTTACGCGCACCGGCCGGCGGCGGCGCCGGCCTCCTTACGCCGGATGTCTTTCCTCCGGGTGTTGCCCCGCCGCACCTCCGCCGTCATGGGGACGGGACGGGCGACCGGCAGCGTTACAATCGACTCCGCCCGCTCGGCCGCCGCCCGGCGGCGAAGCGCCCGGGCACGGCGCCGGACGGCCGCGGCATCCTGCCGCATGGCGCCGGCGCAGCACAGAAGGATGACCAGCCGCAGCGCCACCAGCACAGCCGTCAGCGCCGGGAAGAGGGCCGGAGTCAGCGCGCCCGCCGCAATCCCCTCGATCACGGCGCAGAGCAGGGGAAGCAGCGCCATCCGGCGGGTGCGGGCCAGCGCCGCCTTGTTGAACATGTACAGGAACATCCCGGTCATGGCAAGGATGCTGCAAAGACTGAGGAGCATAGCGTTTCATCCTTTCTTCGGGGGACGGGCCCCGGGAGCTTATAAACGTGTGTTCGGAACATGTGTTCGTTACCGTGTATCCTTATTATACACAACTTTCGCCGAATTGCAAGGGGTTTTTCAAAAAAAATCGAACATGGGTTCGCGTTTCTTTCCGTTGCATCCTTCTGCCGCGTGTGTTATACTGTATGTTAATTCTCACCCCAGAGCACAGGAGGTTTCCCATTATGAATATACCCGCCGTACTGGCACAGGAATTCCATCTGCGGCCCGCCCAGGTGGAAAACACCCTTCGGCTGATCGACGACGGCAACACCATCCCCTTCATCGCCCGCTACCGCAAGGAAATGACCGGCTCGCTGGACGACCAGGTTCTCCGTGCGCTGTCCGAGCGGCTCGCCTACCTGCGGAATCTGGACGAACAGCGGGAGAAGGTGCGGGCCGCGATTGCGGAGCAGGGAAAGCTGACCGGCGAGCTCGCCGCCGCGCTGGAGGCCGCCGCCACCCTGACCGAGGTGGAGGACCTTTACCGCCCCTACCGTCCCAAGCGGAAAACCCGCGCCTCCGTCGCCCGGGAAAAGGGGCTGCAGCCCCTGGCCGACGCCCTTTACGCGCAGGATAAGCAGTCCCCCGCTCCGCTGGAGCTGGCGGCGGCTTACGTGTCGGAGGAAAAGGGCGTGGCGACGGCGGAGGAGGCGCTGCAGGGCGCGCAGGATATCCTTGCCGAGCAGATTTCGGACGACGCGGGGGTCCGCCGCCGGCTGCGGGTGGTGTGCATGGCAAACGGCGAGCTGACCGCCAAGGGCGCGCAGGAGGAGCTCGGCGTGTACGAAACGTATCGGGAGTTCCGCGAGCCGCTGCGCCGGGTCGCCGGCCACCGTGTGTTGGCGGTCAACCGCGGGGAGCGGGAGGGGGCGCTCAAGGCGGGCATCGCCTTCGACCGGGACAAGGGCGTCTCGATCACCGCCTCCGCCCACGTGAAGGAGGGTTCGCCCTGCACCCCGGTCGTGCGGGCCGCGGCGGAGGACGCTTACGACCGGCTGATCTTCCCCTCCGTCGAGCGGGAGCTGCGGGGAGAGCTGACCGACCGGGCGGACGAGGCGGCGATCAAGGTGTTTTCCCTCAACCTCCGCCACCTGCTGATGCAGCCTCCGGTCAGGGGGAGGGTCGCGCTCGGCCTGGATCCCGGTTACCGCACCGGCTGCAAGGTCGCGGTGGTGGACGGGACCGGCAAGGTGCTGGAGACCGGCGTGATCTACCCCGTCCCGCCCCACAATAAAACCGCGGAGGCCAAGGCGGTGCTTACCCGGCTGATCCGGGAGCACGGGGTGGAGATCCTCGCCATCGGCAACGGCACCGCCTCCCATGAGACGGAGGTGTTTGCCGCGGGATTAATCCGGGAGCTGGGCGGCGGCCTCTCCTATATGGTGGTGAGCGAGGCGGGGGCCTCGGTTTATTCCGCCTCCAAACTGGCGGCGGAGGAATTCCCGGATTACGACGTTTCCCTGCGCTCGGCGGTGTCGATCGCCCGCCGGCTGCAGGACCCGCTCGCCGAGCTGGTGAAAATCGACCCCAAGGCCATCGGGGTGGGCCAGTATCAGCACGACATGCCCCAGAACCGGCTCTCCGAAGCGCTGGACGGGGTGGTGGAGGACTGCGTGAACGCCGTCGGGGTGGACCTGAACACCGCCTCCGCCCCCCTGCTCGCCCGGGTGGCCGGGGTGAACGGGACGGTGGCGAAGAACATCGTCGCCTACCGGGAGGAAAACGGGGCCTTCCTCACCCGCGCGGCGCTGAAAAAGGTGCCGAAGCTCGGCCCCAAGGCGTTTGAGCAGTGCGCGGGCTTCCTGCGGGTGCCGGAGAGCAGGAACGCGCTGGATAACACCGCCGTCCATCCCGAAAGCTACGAGGCCGCCAGACGCCTCCTCGCCCGCTGCGGGGCGGACGAAGCGGACGTGAAAAGCGGCGCGCTCGGCGCCCTGCCGGAAAAAATCCGCGAGCTGGGGGAAGAAGCCCTCGCGGCGGAGATCGGGGTGGGCGTCCCCACCCTGCAGGACATCGCGGCGGAGCTGGCCAAGCCCGGCCGCGACCCGCGGGACGAGCTGCCTCCCCCGCTGCTGCGCACCGACGTGATGGGGCTGGAGGACCTCCGGCCCGGCATGGAACTGGACGGCACGGTCCGCAACGTGATCGACTTCGGCGCGTTTGTGGACATCGGCGTACACCAGGACGGGCTGGTCCATATCTCCCAGATTACCAACCGCTTTATCCGGCATCCCGCCGAGGTGGTCAAGGTGGGCGACGTGGTGAAGGTCTGGGTGCTGTCGGTGGATCCGGCGAAAAAGCGGATTTCCCTGACCATGAAGCCGCCCCAGCCGGAAAAAGCCGCCGTCCGCTGAGGCGGGCGGCGGGAAAAGACGGCTGTGCAGATCCCCGGCTCATGGGCCGGCGGGAAAAGAGCGGGTATTTTCCCCGGGCGGTACGTCCCAAGGTATCCCGCGGCAAAGCAGGGCATGCCGGGCCGCCATGGCGGATCTGTGCCGGCTCGGCCGCGCTTGCCCGTTTCCGGCTGCCGCCTCCCCGCGGGGATTCCCCGCGGCTTTTCCTGACCTGGCCGGGAAAAGGGCGCCGGGCCCGGCGGCGGATGCTGGGCATTCGCGAAAATGGTGCGGCAGCCATGGCGAGGCAGTTCCGGGGGACGCGGGCCTGTCCGAAAGGCGAAAACGCCGGCGCCCCCTTTGCGGAAAACAGGTAGGCGTTATGGCTGTTTCCGCCGCCCATAAAGCTCCCCCTGCGGGCTGCCGGCGGCAGATCCCGCGTCGTTTATCCGCTCCGCCGTCGGAGGGGACACCGCGCGGGGCGGGCGCCTGCCTCACGCCGGGCGGCCGTTCGGGCTGTCCGCTGCTGCGCCGCGCTGATGCGGGGGACGGAAAGCCGGTTTTTCCGGCTCGCATGCGGCAAATATGCCCCCGCCCTTCCCTCCGTGGGCAGCCGGCCGGCGTGCAGAACCGGCGGCTGTCCGTCTGCAGCAGCGCGCAGCCGGGCGCCGGCTTTCTTGTGGAACGGCCGGCCGGGGAAGCCGGCCCGGTGGTTCATTCCGCCCGCAGGGTTTCCTCCGCCTGCTGTTCGGAGCGGACGGCTCCGAGAATCCCGCTTTCCTTTGCCCCCCGGCGCGGGAGGCCGCGGCACGGACGGGATGGCGCGCTTGACAGGCGCGTGTCTCTTCCCCGTCGGGAGGCGGAATCCGGCCCCGCAGGCACGGCCTGGCCTCCCTTGCAGGGCCGGCCCGGCCACAGTCCATACCGGGCGGTTTGCGCCATGCCCAAAATCTGCCCGACCGGTCCACGGCCGCGGCGAAAGCGGCGTCCGCCCGCGTCGTTTAAGCAGGCAGAAAACCGCGCGTTCCGGCCGCAGCCGCGCCGCATATGCCCGCCTGCCGTTGGGAAGCCGTCCACGGAAGCTGCCGGCCTCACCTGGCAGAACCGAGGCGTTATTGCGGACGAACACAGTCATAACCACCAGCGGGGCGGCCTGAACCGACCCGGAGGGGGGCTTTTGCCGACCGGCGTCAAAGGACGCATGGGAATTTCGACCCTCGCGTCAAGCGCCCTGCCGCCTGGAAATCCGCCCGCTGAATAACGGTTCTGCCAAGCTTCCAGTTTTTCGAACGGCATCCTGCGTCAATCCGCACGGGAAGCGAATGCTTTTTACGGGATTCCTCCGCCGGCAAGGCCGGCGGGGTTCCGATACGGCCAAAACGGCCCTGCACGCCCGGTCAGGCGCGCAGGGCCGTTGTTCATGGTTTGATTAACGCTTCCGGGGTCAGGAAACGATCAGGCTCCGGCCGTCCATCTCCTGCGGCTGAGGCAGGCCCATCAGCTCAAGCATGGTGGGCGCGATGTCCGCCAGGCGGCCGCCCTCCCGCAGCTTGCAGGGACGGCCCGCCACACAGAACGGCACCGGGAAGGTGGTGTGGGCGGTAAACGGCGTGCCGTCCGGCTCGCTCATCTTGTCCGCATTGCCGTGGTCGGCGGTGATCAGGGCCACGCCGCCCATCGACAGGGTGGCTTCCACCACCCGGCCGACGCACTCGTCCACCGTCTCCACCGCCTTGACCGCCGCGTCAAAAATGCCGGTATGGCCGACCATATCGCAGTTGGCGAAGTTCAGGACCACCATGTCGTACGCGCCGGACTTCAGCCGCTCCACCACCGCGTCGCACACCGGATAGGCGCTCATCTCCGGCTTGAGGTCGAAGGTCGCCACATCGGGGGTGGGGATCAGCACCCGGTCCTCGCCGGGAAACTTCACTTCCTCGCCGCCGTTAAAGAAGAAGGTGACATGCGCGTATTTGGTGGTTTCTGCAATGCGCAGCTGGGTTCTGCCCGCCTTGCTGACCGTCTCGCCCATGGTCATGGTGAGTTCCTTGGGGGCGAAGGCGACCTTCACGTTCGGCATGGTCGCGTCGTACTCGGTCATGCAGACGTAGGTCAGCCGCAGCATGCCGCCCCGGCGATCGAAGCCGGTGAAATCCGGATCCACAAAGGCGCGGGTCAGCTCGCGGGCGCGGTCGGGACGGAAGTTGAAAAACACCACGCTGTCCCCGTCCTTCACCGGCGAGCCGCCGGCGATGACGGTGGGGATGACAAACTCGTCGGTGATGTGCTTGCCCTCTTCGTCAATGGTCTCATAGGACTTGGCGACCGCGGCGGCCGGGTCGTCCGCCTGGATGCCTTCCCGCAGGACCATGGCGTTGTACGCCTTTTCCACGCGGCCCCACTGGGTGTCGCGGTCCATGCCGTAGTACCGGCCCATGACGGTGGCGATCCGTCCCACGCCGATTTCCTTCAGCCGGGCCTCCAGTTCCTCGACGTACCCCTTGCCGGAGGCGGGGGGTACGTCCCGGCCGTCCAGCATCGCGTGGACGCAGACGTTTTCCACCCCCCGCTTTTTCGCCATCTCCAGCAGGGCGAAAAGGTGGGTGTTGTGGCTGTGCACGCCGCCGTCCGACAGCAGCCCCAGCAGGTGGAGGGCCGCGCCCGGCCTTTTGGCGTTTTCCATCGCCTCGGTCAGCACCGGGTTCTGGAAGAAATCCCCGTCCTGGATGGCCTTGGTAATCCGGGTCAGCTCCTGGTACACCACCCGGCCGGCGCCGATGTTGGTGTGGCCGACCTCGCTGTTGCCCATCTGGCCGTCCGGCAGGCCGACATCCATCCCCGAGGCGCCGATGGTGGTGAAGGGATTTTCGGCAAACAGCCGGTCGAGGTTGGGGGTGTTGGCCGCCTTGACGGCGTTACCGCGGGTTTCCGGGTTCATGCCGAACCCGTCCATTATAATTAACGTAACCGGTTTTTTCATGGCTGTGGCCTTTCCTTTCCCGTTGGCGGGCGGCAGCCCCCGGCCGGCGCCGGAGAGAAAAGTCCCGGCCCCGCCGCATGCGTGCAGTCGGCCGGCAGGCGGCCTCCAACGGCTTTTTCCAGTGTTTGATGGTTTCCTGATTTATTGCTTTCCGATGGCGAGCAGGCCGGCCAGCTTGCTGAAGGGCATGGTCTGAATCCAGATATGGCCCGGCCCGGTCAGGCGGGTGTTGAACAGCCCCTCGCCGCCGAACACCACGTTTTTCACGCCCTTGACCGTCTCCACCGTCATCTGCACGGTGGCGGTCATCGCGGCCAGGTGGCCGGAGTCGATCATCAGGGACTGGCCGGGCGCGAGGTCGTATTCCACCACATGGCCGTCCATTTCCAGGAACGCCATGCCCTGCCCGGACAGGCGCTGCATGATGAAGCCCTCTCCGCCGAAGAAGCCCGCGCCGATCTTCCGGCTGAAGTGGGTGCTCAGCTGCACCCCCGCTTCCGCCGCCAGAAAGGCGGTCTTCTGCACAATGATCTCCGCCCCCGGGGCGATCGGAATCGCCAGGATCCGGCCCGGGAAGCTGCTGGCAAAGGCGATCAGCCCTTCCCCGCCCCGGCAGGTATAGGTGTTCATGAACATCGATTCCCCGCTGAAGGCCCGGCCGAACGCCTTGCCCAGTCCGCCTTCCATGGAGGTCTTCATCTCCATGTTCGGGGTCATCCAGCTCATGGCTCCTTTTTCGGTGAGCATCTGCTCCCCGTCGCTCAGGGTGCAGATGACCACCGGAAGATTGCCGCCTTCAATGGTGTAGCGCATGGTTCTCCCATCCTTTCTCCGGGGCGGCCGTGCCGGCCGTCCTCCGCCTCTCTTCGTTTGTGCCGCGTTATCCGCCGCTTATTTCGCCGCTTTCACAATCGTGGCAAAATCGGGCGCCTTGAGGGACGCGCCGCCGATCAGGCCGCCGTCCACATCGGGCTGCGCAAGCAGCTCGGCCGCGTTGCCGGCGTTCATCGAGCCGCCGTACTGGATCACCGTGTCCTCCGCCGTCTTCGCGTCGTACAGCCCGGCGAGGGTGCCGCGGATGAGGCGGCAGACCTCGTTGGCCTGGGCCGCGGTCGCGGTGCGGCCGGTGCCGATGGCCCATACCGGCTCATAGGCGATGATGACGCGGGCCATCTCCTGGGCCGACACGCCGCCCAGGGCGATCTTGGTCTGCATGGCCACCACCTCGCCGGTCACGCCCTGCTCCCGCTGCTCCAGATACTCGCCCACGCAGAGGATCACGGTCAGGCCGGCATCCAGCGCGGCGCGCACCCTCTTCTGCACGGTCACGTCGGTGTCCCCGAAATAGGTGCGGCGCTCGCTGTGGCCGAGGATGACATAGCCGACCCCCATGCTTTTGAGCATGTCGGCCGACACCTCCCCGGTGAAGGCGCCGGATTTCTCCCAGTGGCAGTTCTGCGCGGCGACCCCGATTCCGGACCCCTTCACCGCTTCCAGGGCGGCGGGCAGGTCCACGAAGGGCACGCCCACCACCACGTCGCAGGAGGCGTCCGCGACCAGGGGCTTGATCTCCCCGATCAGGGCGGCGGCCTCCGCGGGGGTTTTGTTCATCTTCCAGTTGCCGGCGATTACATACTTACGGCTCATTTTTATGCTTCCTTCCTGTGTTTCATGATGAATTTTCGGCCGGAAACGCCGCCGAAGCGGCCTTTACAGCGCAAGAGCGCCGCAAAACGCGGTTTGCGGCGCTCTGGAAGACCCGCCCGGCCCGCGCCGGGGACGGCCGCTTTCACCGTCCCCGCGCGCTTGGTTCCCGGACCTCTCCGGACCCGGCGCGTTCGTCCTCTTATTTGTCGTTGAGGCAGGCGATACCCGGCAGCTCCAGCCCTTCCAGGAATTCCAGCGACGCGCCGCCGCCGGTGGAGATGTGGGTCATCTTATCCGCGAAGCCGAGCTGCTCCACCGCCGCGGCCGAATCGCCGCCGCCGATGATGGAGATGGCGTCCGAATCGGCGATCGCCTTGGCCACCGCGACGGTTCCCTTGGCAAAGGGCGCCATTTCAAACACGCCCATCGGGCCGTTCCAGATGACGGTGCCGGCATCCTTCACCGCATCGGCAAAGAGCGCCTGGGTCTTCGGGCCGATGTCCAGGCCCATCCAGCCGTCGTCGATATCGCCTTCGAACACCTTGGTGTTGGCATTGACGTCAAAGGCGTCCGCCGCCACGTTGTCCATCGGCAGCAGGAACCGGATCCCCTTGGCCTGCGCTTTGGCGAGGATCTCCTTCGCCAGATCCACCTTGTCGGCCTCAAACTTGGAATCGCCGATCTTGATCCCGCGGGCCGCGTTGAAGGTGTAGGCCATGGCGCCGCCGATAATCAGGGTGTCCACCTTGTCGATCAGGTTGGTGATCACGCCGATCTTGTCCGAAACCTTGGCTCCGCCCAGAATGGCGACGAACGGGCGCTTCGGATTCTCCAGCGCGCCGCCCATGACCTTGATCTCCTTCTGGATCAGGTAACCGCAGACGGCGGGCAGGTAATCGGCCACGCCGGCGGTGGAAGCATGGGCGCGGTGTGCGGTGCCGAACGCGTCGTTGACATAGATCTCCGCCAGGGAAGCGAGCGCCTTGGCAAAATCGGGATCGTTTTTGGTTTCCTCCTTATAGAAGCGGACGTTCTCGATCACCAGGATCTCGCCGGGCTTGAGCGCCGCGGCCATCGCGTGAGCCTCGTCCCCGATGATATCGGTGGTGAACTTCACTTCCCGCCCCATCAGCTCGGACAGGCGTTTGGCGACCGGCGCCAGGGTGCATTTTTTCTTGGACTCCTCGTCCTTGGGGCGGCCGAGGTGGGAGCAGAGGATGACCGCCGCGCCGTGGTCCGCCAGGTACTGGATGGTCGGGATCGATTCGCGGATGCGCTTGTCGTCGGTGATGACGCCGTCGGCCAGCGGGACGTTGAAGTCGCAGCGCACCAGCACCTTCTTGCCGTTAACGTCGATGTCTTCAATGGTCTTTTTGTTCAGGTAGTTCAACTACGGACACCCTTTCCTGTTTTGTTAAAAAGTAAACAAGCTCTCTAATAGAATAGTTTATAATAGAATTTCGTATTTTTCAAGGGGGAGGGTGGAAAAATGCCCCTTCGCACAAAAAAGTGCCGGCGGCCTCCCTGCTCCGCGGGCATTTCTCCTCTTCCGGCCTTCCCTGCGGGCGGGCCGGGCCCGTCCGGCTCCGGGTTCCCTTCCGGTTTTCACCGGCTTTTGCGGGCTTTGCCTTCGCATTGCCGCCTTGCGCCTTCCCCGCTTTCCTTCCCTATCCCCCTGCACGGGGGCGGGACGCCCGCTTCCGCGGCCGCCGGGCGGCCGGTTTTCCCCCGATTCGAGGTTGACACCGGAAACGCTTTTTTCTACAATGGAAAGGAGGAATACTATCCTTATGCCGTTCGGTTTCTTTTCCTCCCGTGCGGCGGTTTTTTTCCGCACGGGAGCCCTTGCGCCGCAGGACGCCGCCGGGGAGGCGGCAAAAGCGGCAGAGACGGCAGAAAACGTTGTAGAAAGGATCAAGATGTCTATGGAACAATTGCGCGCGGCCTGGGAATCCTTCGCCTCGGGGTTCCTCGCCTTCCTTCCCCACCTGCTGCAGGCGGTCATCATCCTGCTGATCGGCTATTTTGTGACCCGGCTCGTCCCGCGGCCCATCAACGCCATGCTGAAGCGGACCAACATCGACCCGGTGGCGGTCAAATATATCCTGCGGGTGGTGAGGGTTTCCCTGTGGGTGCTCATCGTGGTGATGGTGCTGGATAAGATCGGGGTGCCGGTCACCAGCCTGCTCACCGTGCTGGCCGCGGTCGGCGCGGCCGTCGCCCTGGCTATCCGGGACAATCTGGCAAACCTGGCCTCCGGCGTGGTGCTGCTCTTCACCAAGCCCTTTAAGGCGGGCGACTATGTGGAAATCGGCGACCTGGCAGGCACGGTGACCGAGATCGAACTGATGCAGACCTATCTGGACACCACGGGAAACATGCGCATTGCGGTGCCCAACACCAAGATGATGACCGAGACCCTGGTCAATTATTCCGCCCATGACATCCGCCGGCAGGACCTGGTATACTCCATCAGCTACGAAAACGACCTGCTCGCGGCGAAGGCCCTGCTGGCCGGGCTGGTGGAAAATCACCCGCTCGTCCTCAAGGAGCCGGCCCCGCCCCGGGTGGTGGTTTCCGAGTACGCCGCCTCTTCCGTCAACCTGACGGCGCAGCTCTGGTGCAGCGGCAAGGAGTACTGGAATCTCCGCTTCGACCTTAACGAAAAGGTGAAGGCGCTCTTTGACGAAAACGGGATCGTCATCCCCTATAATCAGCTGGATGTACACCTCCGCCCCGCCGACAGCCCGGCAGGCGCCCCTGCGCCCGAAGAGTAGGCCGGCGGAACCGGACAGGACCGACCCTGGTCTGCGCCGGTTCGAAGCGGCCGGACCCGATGGGACAGGGAGCTTCCGGGCGGCGGCAGAGTGGTGACCGGAAAGCGGCTGGGAAGCAGCGGGGAGGCGCCGGCCCTCACGGCGTCCTCCCCTTCGCCCGCTTCATCCGCCGCGGTCCGCCGCCTTCCCGTCTTTGTTCAAGGGGATGCCCTTTTTTCCACAGGGGAAAAGGAATGCGGGGAAACCCGTTCCGCTTTCCCCCGTTTCACATCGCATTTTATTGCACTTTCACCCGTTTCCACTAAGTTTTCAACAATTACGGCCCATTAAGGCGCGTTCCGCCTTAATGGGCCGTATAATTATTCGAGAATAATACAATTAGTTGTATGCTTCGCTGGTTTCGGACGGTTCCACCTGGTAATCCGGCGTGGGGCCGTTTGCCCTTTCTTCCATCACCCGCCGGGTCCGTTCCATCAGCTCCTGCACCGCGGCATTGCGGGAAAGGGCGGGATCCGCATACTGCGGCGCACAGATCAGCAGCCGCATACACGGCTTTTTCTTGAACAGACCCAGCAGCGGGCCGGGGCGGCGGTAGGTCATCACCATCGGCAGGATCGGCCGGCCGGTACGCACCGCTGTAAAAAAGGCGCCGCGGTGGAATTCCCGCAGGGATTCGTGATACCGCACAAGCTGCCCCTCCGGGTAAAAATGGACGAGATCGCCGCGCAGGACCGCCTCCTCGATCTGGCGCTGAAACTGTACCAGCTCCTTGGGCGTATCCGGGATGGGCACGCCGCCGAACAGACGGACCAGCCAGCCGGTAAAGGGCAGGTCCAGGTTCCGGCGCAGGCTGATGAAATACGTCCGCCGGGGAAAGGTAGCGAGCTTCACCATGGTGCAGTCCATCGGATGGACATGGTTCATCACCGTGACGCCGCCCTCAATCTCCTCCAGATACCGCCGGCCCTCGACTGTAAAGCCGAAATACACCGTGTTGATAAGGAACAGCAGCGGGGAGAAAAGGGTGGTGAGGAAGGCAAGCAGCTCCCGCTTCCAGGGGGCGGCGGGGCAATATTCAAATTCGGCCGACCGCATCTTCTCGGTGTTGGGATGAAGAAGGCGCTTGATTGGCCCCTGGCGGGGATGCCGGTAACCGTGGTCGTGATAATCCTGGATGGCGTCGCGGTACATCTTTTCCGCTTTTTCCACGCAGGCGCTGACACGGATGCCGTCCCCCACCCGGGCGTATTCCCTCCCCATGTCCGCCCGTTCCTCCGGATGCTCGATCCAGTAGTCGATCTTTTGGGCGAGGGAATCGGCGTCCCCGGCGCGAAACAGGCTCCGCTCGTCGAGCGCGTACTGGTTGGTGGCGGAGCGTTTGGAATCGCTGATGACCGGAACCAGCCCGCAGGCCAGCGCCTCCATGCAGGAAATGCCCTCGATCTCCGCGTCGGAGGCGTGGATATACAGGTCGCAGGCGTTCATCAGCTTGACCAGCTCCTCCTGCTCAAAAAAGCCGAAGGACGGCCGGTTGGGAAGCGAGGCGCCCTGCTGGCGGTAATCGGCCTCCTTCGGGCCCCGGCCGGCAAAAATCAGCTGAATCCTGTCGCGGTACCGGCTCCGCTTCGCCGCCTCGATAATCAGGTCCTGCCGCTTTTCGGCGGAGAGGCGGCCGACCATCAGAATCACAAATTTATCCTTGAACGCCGGGGGACGGGCGACCTTCCGCGGGACGAAAGCGTCGTCCACCCCGTTGGAGATGACGCACAGGTTCGCGTCATAGCCATGCTCCCTGAGCTGGTCCGCGATAAACTGGCTGGGGCAGTGGATATAGGAAAAGCGGTTATAGAATTCCCGGTAGCACCAGCCGTACAGGAAATCGTTGACCGGGCGGCAGTTGCCCATGCCGATGGTAAAGGTGACGTTTTCCGGCTGCATGTGGAAGGCCGCAACGGTGGGAATATGCATCTGCCGCGCGATCTCCTCCCCGCGGCGGCAGAAGCGGAACGGCAGGTAAAAATGGACGATATCCGCCCCCTTGAACGCCTGATAATACGCCTCGTCCACCGGGCGGGCAAACTGCATGCCCTGGGATTTGATTATCCCGTCCACCAGGGGGAGCCGGTTTTCCGGCGCGCCGACCTTCTTCACGCCGTCCTCCAGCATCCCCGACTCGCCGCAGGCCAGCACGGTCACGGTATGCCCGCGCTGCTGCAGCTGTTCCGCATAACGGCGGGCGGTCACGGTGGTGCCGTTGTTGCCGCTGTCAAACTGGTCGATTACCAGCACGATTTTCATGGGTTTCATGGGTTTCATGGGTTCTCCTCCCCTTCCCTGAGGCGCCGCCGCCAAAATCCGCCCGCAGCCCGCGCCCATGCCCGGCCGCTCCGGGAAATGCCTTCCCGCGTACCATCCGGGCGCTTCCGGCCGTCCCGCCCCTGTACATGCCGCCGCTTCATCCGGCCGGGGCGGCGGCCGCCTGGCGGGGGCCTTCGATCATTTCGGTCATCAGGGCCCGCACCATCTCCAGATCCTGCTCCCCTTCGAGCAGCAGGTCGCCGATCCCGTTAACCACCACCCGGATATACGCCGCCGGGTAGGGAAGCCGGAGCTCCCCGGCCCGGACGCCCTCCTCCGCCAGTTCCGTCAGCAGGGAGGAAACCACCGATTTCACCCGCACGCTCATCCGGCCGATGATCGCGCTTTCCTTGAAGAGCGGGTCGTCCCACTTCCCGCCTACCGCCAACCGGCGGTAGGCGGTGAAGCAGGCGTCCAGAAACGCCTGGAAGCGTTCGTGAAAGCTCCCCCTGACCGTTCCGATAAAGCGGCGCAGTTCCTCTTCAAACCGGTCGGTCAACCGGACGATTACGGCCTCCACGATCTCCTTTTTGGAGTGAAAATAGTAATAATACAGTCCCTGGGCAACTCCGACCCGCCGGACGATCTGCTGGACGCTGGTTGCCTCCACCCCTTGTTCATAAAAAAGCGATTGCGCGGCGTCCAGAAATTCCTGGCGCCGTTCCTCCGGCCGTTTGCTCACCCGCATGGACTTGCCCACCCTTTTGGTCTGTATGAAACCCTGACATGCGTTTTCCTGCCGCCGCGGGCATCGCCGGCGGGCCGCCGGGCAGGGGTGCGGAGGCGTGTTCAGCCGTTATCCGGCCTTATCCGGCCTTATCCGGCCCTCTTCCCGCCCTGTCCCGCCGCGCAGGCAGCCGCCCGCGTCCGCCAGCTCCCGCGGCGTCTTGTAGCGTATTATACCATGGGCCGAACCGGAGCGTCAATACGACTGACTGACATTCAATGAAAAAAAGTCAGTCGCACGGTGTGACCAACAAATTCTCCCCTTCCTCCTCCGCGTTGGAGAGGGCGGAACCCTCTCCATGAGAACATGAAGCGGGCCTCCTCCTTGAGGCAGGGGTGAGGGCGGGAGTAAGGGCGGGAGTAAGGGCGGGAGTGAGGACGGGGGTGGGAGGGGGAGCGAGGGCGGGAGATGCCCGCCGCATCCATTCCCTCCCCGCGCTGTGCCGCCGCCCGGTGTACCTGCCATGATCTCCGGGGCCAATATGCCGCCGTCGGCTTGCGTGCCGGTGGCTGGCAGGCACGATCGCGGATGCCTCCGTCGGCCGGGAGCCGAGGGGACGGGCGCTTGGGGGCATGGGGACATGGGCACACGGCGGAGGTATCGCCCGGCGCCCGATGCCCCGACCATGCGAAACGCCGCCGCCCACGCCGGCGAACAGGCCGGCCCGGCTTTGGTGCATTCGGAAACCAAAACGGGGATAATCAAACCCACAAATAAACGAGTGGTTTGCGCAGACCCCGGAGGGGCCAGTACCTGCCGACCCCTGGGAAGGGTACTGAAAATAATCATCGCATCGCTTGCCCTGCTGCTGGTAAACCAGCTCTCTTTGGTATTCCATAGCATCGCGAAAGGGATGCTTTTCACGAGCATCCCCGCGTTCCTTTCCGAACCTCCGTACCGTTCTTTCTCTTTGGAAGGACAATCGATCTTTTTCCTTTTTTTGCCAAGGCTTGTTATCTACCCGATCTACTCCTGGTAGAACCAGGCGTTTTGTTTTGCTTTAAGAAAAAACAGGATGTATAATTGTTAAAAATTATACATCCTGTTCCCTTTGCGCCTCATCCGCCGCGTGGGGCCTGTTCTCCGGACGCCGATAAAGGTAGGCACGGCCGCGTTTTCCTTCCCGTATAATTGCACCGATCATATACAAAACATTGACAACCTGCCCCGCCCTCTTTGGGGAAAGACGGAGCGCGGCCCCGACATCGGCAACGGTAAAGCTTTCCGGGAGAGCGGGCGGGAGAAGCCCGGCAAAGTCAGCCGGTGAACGGAGCGTTTCCTCCCCTGCCAGGGCGGAGGGGATCCGCTCCACCCGGCAGGCCCCCTTTTTCCGGTCGCGGCTCCAGCCGTTGAGCAGCCTGTACTCCTCCATATCCAGATATACCAGCCGGATTGTCAGATCCGCCTTGCCCTCCCCCGCCGCCTTCAGCGCATCGCGGATATAATAAAGCTCCCGGAAGGCGTCCCAGACCGTGCCGGTTTTCGGAGATTTGCGGGGAGCGGATGCCTCCCCGCTTTCCGGATCCACCCAGATCAGCCGCTTGGTCCGGGCGATGGGATGCAGGATCGTCACCGGGTAGGCCGGCAGCAGCCGGGCCAGCTTGGGCCGCAGTTTGCTGAAGCCGCGGGTCTGGATTTCGGTGACCCTCTCCCCGTCGTACAGGTCGGCGATCAGGCGGCAGGGCAGAGCCACCTCGTGGTGGCTCTCGTCGGGATCGGCCCAGTATTTCAAAATCGCGTGCAGGCTGCGCTCCCGCAGGGTGCCGATGGCCGCCCTTCCCGGCGGCGGGGTCCCCCGCATCCGGCCGAGGGCGCGGGCTTTCGCCTCCTGAAAGCGGTCGCTCATCCCTTTTGGACGGCGGCCGGCGCCATAAAGAGCTGCGCTTCAAAACAGCGGCGGCCATCCGGCAGGTCGCCGGCCACCCAGTGCGGGAAGGCTTCCCCCTCGGCGCCGACGCCGGCCCGCAGGGCCAGCGCCTCCCCTTCCGTCGCTTCATGCACAAAGGCGATGGAGTATTCCAGCACCTGCCGGCCTTCCATGCCGCCCGGCAGCGCGTCGCACGCGATGTCGGCATACACCGCATTGTTGAGGTGCCCGTTGCAGTCGATATCCGACCAGCGCACCCGCCGCTCCCCGGCGGGGGACAGGGTGTCGGGCAGCTTCCATTTCGCGGGGTCAGGGCAGTCTCCCCGCCGTTGAGGCTGTTCCCTCAGGCCGAACTGCTCAAACACCGTGGGCCGCAGAAGCCGGTGGTTTTCCACACCCACCAGGGCAAAGGCGGTAACGCTGTCGATCAGGGAACGGCCCTCCCCGTCCAGGAACTGGTAACAGCGGTAAAACCGCGGCCCATGGGAATCCCGGTGCCAGGTGCGCAGCCGCACAGCCTCTCCCATCACCGGCGCCCGCAAGATCCGGCTGCGGGTACGGGTCAGGACAAACGCCATGCCGCGGCGGTACAGCTCCTCATACCCCAGCCCCCCGGCGGAAAGGTGGAGTTCCCCCACCTCCTGCTGCAGCTTGAGCTGGCTGGACAGGCGGAGCCGGCGGTCCGGCCCGGTTTCGAAGGAATTGATCCGGATTTCCCAGGTATAATCGGGGGCAATTGGATAGGCGTCCATAAAATTCAACTCTCCGTATATTAGTGAAAATTTATTCTCACTGTTCCCCGCTGTCCGGCAGCTTGCAGACATCCACCCAGCCGCGGCTGCGGGAATAGGCCGCCAGCTCCTCCGTCGTCAGCCGGATGGCCGAATTGCTGCTGCCACAGGCAGGGTACACGATTTTCTGTGCGAGCAGGGAGCGGTCAAGATACACCGGCACATCCTCCGGCAGGGCGAAGGGACAGACGCCGCCCACCGCATGGCCGGTCAGCTCCAGCGCGCGGTCGGGAGGAAGCATCCGGGCCTTCATGCCGAAGGCGGCCTTGAATTTGGCGTTGTCAATGCGCGCGTTGCCCGCGGCCACCACCAGGAGGCAGCCGTCCTCCCGGACAAAGGATAGGGTTTTGGCAATCTGCGCGGGCTTGGTGTGCAGCGCCTCGGCCGCCAGCTCCACGGTAGCGCTGGAAACCGGAAATTCCAAAACATCGTTCTCCCGCCCCCATTGGGCGAGGTACTCCCTGACCGCTTCTATGGACATAGCCTTCCTCTTCCTTCCGCTTTGTTTTCAACATTTTCCGGGGAAACGGGGGAAAACCGTCCCGGCCGCTTCCCGCCTCCTGCCGGCGGCCGGACAGGAGGGCCGTCTGCCCGGTCGATGCCCCGGCCCGCGGGGTCCGGCTCCCGATCAGCCTTCCTCCGGCACCAGGTCGTTGGCCAGCATCCGCAGGT
This sequence comes from Candidatus Avimonas caecicola, assembly GCA_904419875.1. Classification (GTDB taxonomy): domain Bacteria; phylum Bacillota; class Clostridia; order Oscillospirales; family Acutalibacteraceae; genus Avimonas; species Avimonas caecicola. Next base: position 76,470 of record CAJFTG010000002.1, read on the forward strand.
CGTCCTGCGAATAGAACTCGATCTGGAGAAGCCCGCCCTTCTTCCCTTCGCTGACCCGCACCTTCCGGCCCAGGTGTTCGGTGAGGGAAAGCTCCACCTCATCGTAAAAGCTGACGCGGGAGAAGGCCGTCTCGGCCGGGCGTTCCCGGGTTTTTTTGGCCGCTTTCGCCCGTTTCTCCAGCTCCCGCACCGACAGGCCGCCCTGGAGGGCCGCCTGCGCCGCGGCGAGCTGCTCCTCCTCCCCGTTGAAGGCGAGGACCGCCCGGGCGTGGCCGGCCGAAAGCTTCCCTTCCGCCACCAGGTCGGCCACCGGCCGGGGCAGATGGAGCAGCCGCAGGGCGTTGGCCACCGCCGGCCGGGATTTGTTCACCGCCTGTGCCGTCTCCTCCTGTGTCAGGCCGTAACTTTCCATCAGGGTCTTGAAGCCCTGCGCCTCCTCCATGGGGTTGAGGTCCTCCCGCTGCAGGTTTTCGATCAGCGCCAGCTCGGCGGCTTCGCGGTCGGTCATCTCGCGGACGACCACCGGCACCTCGGTCAGCCCGGCCATGCGGGCCGCCCGCCAGCGCCGCTCCCCTGCCACCAGCTGGTAGTGCCCGTCGCTCAGCGGCCGCACCAGCAGGGGCTGCAGCACGCCGTGCTGGGCGATGGAGGCGGAAAGCTCGGCCAGCGCCTCCTCGTCAAACTGCTTGCGGGGCTGGGCGCGGTTTGGCTCGATCTCCGCGATTCGCAGGGAAACCGTTTTTCCCTGCTCCTCCACCGCGTTTTCCGCCAACAGTGCCTCCAACCCCTTGCCCAATCCGCCTTTTTTCGTCGCCATAACCGTTCCTCCGTCGCTTTCCCCTTATTTTTTGCCAATAAATTCCGCGGCCAGTGCCTCATAAGCCTGCGCCCCGCGGGAGCTGCGGTCATAATAACAGATCGGTTTGCCGAAGCTCGGCGCCTCCGACAGCCGCACGCTGCGGGGGATGGCGGTCGCGTACACCTTGCGGGGGAAGAACTTCTTCACCTCCGCCACCACCTGCTGGGTGAGATTCAGCCGCCCGTCGTACATGGTCAGCAGCACGCCGTCCAGCTCAAGCTGGGGGTTATACAGCCGCTTGACCTGCCGGACCGTCGCCATCAGCTGAGACAGGCCCTCCAGCGCGTAGTATTCACACTGGACCGGCACCAGCAGCGTGTCCGCCGCACACAGGGCGTTCAGCGTCAGCAGACCTAACGACGGCGGGCAGTCGATAAAGATATAGTCGTAACGGTCCCGCAGCGGCGCGAGAACGGCAGTCAGCCGGTTTTCCCGGCGGTTGAGATCCACCATCTCAATCTCCGCTCCGGCCAGCCGGATGCCGGAGGGAAGCAGGTCCACGTTTTTATACGCGGTGTGCAGCAGCACCTTCTCCGGCTCCGCCGTGCCGATCAGCAACTCATAGGTTGACTGCGCGGCGTCCCGCTTGTCCACGCCCAGGCCGCTGGTGGCGTTCCCCTGCGGGTCCACATCCACCAGCAGGCAGCGTTTTCCCGCGGCTCCTACCGCCGCCGTGAGGTTGACGGCGGTGGTGGTCTTCCCCACCCCGCCCTTCTGGTTCACGACCGTGACAATCTTCCCCATCTGCATGCCCTGCCTTTCCCCGGATTTTCCGTTCACTTCCGCGCGGCGTCCCGAAAGTCCCCCCGGTGCCCGGACGCCGCGCCGCCGGCCCCTTCGCCGTTGTCGAAGAAATAGATATCCCCCGGCGTGCCGTCCTCATATTCCGTGCCGGGGACCGCCGTTTCCAGCCGGTAACGGCCGCCGGTATACTCCCGGATTACGGCGTCCCAAAAACGGACCGAGGCGCTGTTCGCGGGGTGCCGCTTCACCTGCCACCGGCCGCGGAAACGGTCAAAAAGCGCCCGGGCGGCGGTTCTTCCTACGCCCCGGCGGCGGTATTTAAACAACACAAAAAACTCCGCGAGGGTGTAATCCGTCGGTTCGGCCGCCTCCGGGAAGTCGTTCACCATGGCGAAGCCGGCCAACCGGCCGTCAGCCAAAAGGAAGTAAGCCCAGCGGTTTTTCTCCGTCCAGTAGCAGTCCAGATAATCGTAACCGTAAAGCCCCAGGGCGTTGACATCCCGGCCGTCCCACTGGCTGAACTCATAGGCATACTTCTCCAAAAGGTTACGAAGGATCTCCTTCTCTTCAGCGGCGGCCAGGCGAAGGGTAATCTGCATCTTCCGCATCCTTTCCGTTTTTTTCCGACCGGCCCCTTTAGACGGGGCGACCGACGGTATCGCGGCTTGTTTTTTATTATATCACAATCCATGGGGAGGGAAAAGGGGCAATTTTCAAAAGCGAGCGGAGGCGGCAGGCGGAGGTGGAGGCGCGGGATGGAAAAGGGCAGGGGGATGTTTCACATGAAACATCCCCCTGCCCTCCTGTCTCCTTCCCTTCTTCCTCCTGTCCCCTCCTGCCCCCGGATTTTACCCCGTCCAAGCAGAAAGCGGGAATCCGCCCTCTGTGTCTTCGATGCTTTCCTGCCCCTTCTGCCCCTCAGGCAGTAAAATTCTCCTTATGCGGCAGGGCAAAGGCCGGCGCGCCCGTTTTTACCGCTGCCGGCGAAGGCCGGCATCCGCGCCGGTTCCTCTCCTCCCCTTTGGGAATACGGACCAGGTACTCAATAAAGTCGTCGGTTTCCGTCTTTTCCGCACTTGCCTCGATACCCGAACGGCGCATGGTGTCCACCGCGTTGTTGACGGTGTTCAGGAACAGCCGAATATCCCGTACCAACGGGAGGGGGCGTTTCGGCTTTTTCTTCTGCCCGCCCGTGCCGCGGAGCATCTCCTCCACAAGCCGGTCGCTCTGCGCGGCGTTCAGCTTCCCCTCGATTATCCGCCCGAGGGCGGCTTGTCTCTGTTCCGGTTCCGTCAGGCGGAGCAGGGCGCGCGCGTGCCGCTCAGTCAGCCCGGCATCCAGAATGGCCCGCCGCTCCGAGGGCTCCAGACGCAAAAGGCGCAGATGGTTGGCGACGGTCGGCTGGGAACAGCCGAGCCGGTTTGCCGCCTCCTCCTGTGTGAGGCCGTAAACGGTAATCAGCCGCCGGATGCCCTCAGCCTCCTCAAAGCAGTTCATGTCTTCCCGCTGGAGATTCTCAATCAGGGCAAGCAGGGCGGAACGGGATTCGTCTGCCTCCACTTCCAGGCAGGGAATTTCACGGATGCCGGCGATTTTGGCCGCCCGCAGCCGCCGTTCCCCTGCCACCAGGATGGGTTTTTCCCCTTCGAACCGGATACTGACCGGATGGATCATCCCGTTTTCCCCAATGCTCTGCGCCAGTTCCAGCAGCTTTTCATAGCTGAAGTCCTTTCGCGGCTGATCGGGATTCGGCTGGAGGTCGCCGGTGGGAATCATGAGAACCCGGCCCGTGGTTTTGTATTTTTGTTTGAACATCCGCATACCGACACGTCCCTTTCCTAAGGTGAATAGGTCCCGCAGTGTCAGTATAGCATGGAAGACATTTCCTGTTTTGTCGGATGCCGTTGTCGAATTTCCGCATGTCGGCGGGCAATTTCCCGCCGCCTGTCAATGCAGCGGGCCCTGCTTGGCGATTTTTGCCGAGGGGCGGGGATATTTCGGCGGGGTTGACGACACTTTGTCGACAGAAATCAGCAGCCTCTCCAGCGTTTCCTCCCCCTTTTCGCCGGGCAGCGCCGTCCGAATGCGCCGGCCTACCCGCCCGCCGAGCTGTACGGCCGCGGGAGCCGCCGCCGCGGCCTCCGCCTCCCCGTCCGGCCCTTTCATCGCCCAGAAAACGCCGCCCGGTTTCACAAAGGGCAGGCAGTATTCGCATAGGGTCGGCAAGGCGGCCACCGCGCGGGCAGCCGCCACGTCAAACTGCTCCCGCAGAGCCGGCTGCCTTCCTCCCTCCTCGGCCCGCGCGTGTATAAGCGAGACGGGGACGGCAAGGGCGGTGCAGAGCTCCCGGAGAAAGAGCAGCCGCTTATTGAGGCTGTCTAGCAGGGTCAGCTCCATCCGCGGGCAGGCCAGCGCCAGGGCGACGCCGGGAAAGCCGGCTCCCGTTCCGACGTCGATCAGGCGGAACGCCGTCTCGGGCAGAAGGGGAAGAAGGGTCAGGCTGTCCACAAAATGTTTGCGCACAATCTCCTGCGGCGAGGTAATCGCGGTAAGATTCATTTTCTGGTTCCACTCCACCAATAGCGCCGCATAGCGGTCAAAGCGGTCCAGCATATCGCCGGTCAGCGCGACCCCCTGCTCCGCTGCCTGCCGCTGCAGGCTGTCCCGGTCAATCACCGTGTTCCCCCTTTCTCCTTTAACTCCGTTATCTCTCCTGTTTCCCCGGTCTTCCCAAGCTTCCCGTTCATTCCGTTCTTCTCTTTTCCCCGTTCCTGTTCCTCCGCGGCGTCCGGGTTTATAGCCCCGCACTGCGCCCTTCCGCTGCTCAGCCACACCAGAAGGACCGAAATATCTGCCGGGCTGACGCCGCTGATGCGGGACGCCTGCCCAATGCTGCGGGGGCGCACCCGGTTCAGCTTCTCCTGTGCCTCCCGGGTCAGGCCAGTGATGCGGTCGTAGGCGATGGTCTCCGGGAGCAGGCGGCTTTCCAGGCGCCGCATCTCCTGGATGGCGCTTTCCTGCCGGCGGATGTATCCCTCGTACTTCAGTTCCACCTCCACCTGCTCCCGGACCAGCGGGTCGAGGGGCGGCCGGCCGGTGTCCACCGTCGTCAGCTTCGTATAATCCAGCTGCGGACGGCGGAGCAGCTCTTCCAGCCGGACGCCGGTAGTCACCGGCGTTGTTTCACATGAAACAAGGAGTTCATTCAACGCCGGGTCGGGCGGCAGAACGGTTTCCCGCAGCCGGCGGCGCTCCTCCCGCTTCTGCTCCTGCCGGGAGGTAAAATGCGCCCAGCGGCTTTCGTCCACCAGCCCCATTTCCCGACCGACCGGCGTCAGGCGCTCGTCCGCATTATCCTGCCGCAGCACCAGCCGGTACTCTGACCGGGAGGTCATCATCCGGTAGGGATCGGTGCAGCCCTTGGTCACCAGATCGTCCACCAGCGTGCCGATATAGCTGGAGGCGCGGTCCAGCCGCATGGCGGACAGCCCCTTCGCCTTCCGTGCGGCGTTGACGCCCGCCACGAGCCCCTGCGCCCCCGCTTCCTCGTAGCCGGAGCTGCCGTTGAACTGACCCGCGCCGTATAGCCCGGGCAGATCCAGGAATTCCAGGGTGGCGTCGAGCTGCAGCGGGTCGCAGCAATCGTATTCGATCGCATACGCGGGCCGCATCACCTTGACCTGTTCCAGGCCGGGGATGGTGCGGAGGAAGGCAAGCTGCACATCCACCGGCAGGGAGGAGGAAAGCCCCTGCAGATACATCTCGTCGGTGTGAAGCCCGCAGGGCTCCACAAAAACCGGATGCCGCTCTTTCTCCGCAAAGCGTACCACCTTATCCTCGATGCTCGGGCAGTAGCGCGGGCCCACCCCCTCAATCTTCCCGCCGTACAGGGGGGACCGGTGAAGGTTGGCGAGAATCACCGCCTTGGTTTCGGGCGTGGTCCAGGTCATATGGCACACCTCCCGGTTCTCCAGCACCCCACCCGTCTCAAAGGAAAAGGGCACCACCGGGGTTTCCCCCTCCTGCCGCTCCATCCGGGAGAAATCCAGGCTCGACTTCAGCACCCGCGCCGGCGTCCCGGTCTTGAACCGGCGGAGGGACACGCCCAGCGCCCGCAGGGAGCCGGTCAGCCCGGTCGCAGCGAACAGGCCGTCGGGCCCGCCGTCGTAAGAAACGTCGCCCACAAAGATCTTCCCCTGCAGAAAGGTGCCGGTGGCAAGGATGACGGTGCGGGCGACAAACTCCTCTTCCAGCCGGGTGATCAGCTTCCAGCGGCCGTCCTGCCGTTCCAGCGCGGTCACCTCCGCCTGATGAATGTCCAGCCCCGGCGTGCGTTCCAGCGTGCGCTTCATATACGCGGAATATTCCCGGCGGTCGATCTGAGCGCGCAGGGAATGCACTGCCGGCCCCTTCCCGCGGTTCAGCATCCGGGACTGCAGGAAGGTGGCGTCCGCCGCCTTCCCCATCTCGCCGCCCAGCGCGTCAATTTCCCGCACCAGATGGCCCTTCGCCGTTCCGCCGATCGAGGGGTTGCAGGGCATATTCCCCACCCAATCCAGGTTGATGGTAAACACCGCCGTCGAGCAGCCCATCCTCGCCGCGGCAAGCGCGGCTTCGATGCCCGCATGTCCCGCGCCAACTACGGCCACTTCATAGCCGCCTGCAAAAAATCTCATCCTGTCGCTCCCATCCCTGTCGGCCCGCACCGCCCGGCGGGCTGTTTCCTCGCCGTTTTCCACCCTATTTGCCGACGCAGAAACGGGCGAACACCTCATCCACCACCGCTTCGGTCGTCCTCTCCCCGGTCAGCTCCAGCACGGCCGAGAGCGCCCCATCAATACTCACCCCGACCGCGTCCAGGGTCAGCCCCGCCCGCAGCGCGGCCAGAGCCTCCTCCAGGCAGCATAGGCAATCGGCGGCACAGCGCCGCTGCCGTTCATTGGCCAGCAGAGGTTCCGTCCCATTGATGCCGTTCAAACCCACAGCCTTCCGCACTGCCTGTTCCAGCTCCGCCATCCCTTCGCCATCCCGCGCAGAAATCACTACGGTTTGTTGAAATAATGACCTAATATACTTATCGTCAATTTTTAGGCCCAAATCTGTTTTATTAATCACCGCAACCGCATTCTGGCGGCAGGCCGCCTCTGCCATGCGGCGATCGTCCCCGCTCAAAGGGCGGGAGCCGTCGAACACCGCGAGCAGCAGGGCGGCGGTCTCCATTCGGGACCGGGCACGGCGGACGCCGATGCTCTCCACCTCATCCTCCGCGGCGCGCAGGCCGGCGGTGTCCGCCAGCCGCAGCAGCACATCCCCCAGCCGCACGGTTTCCTCCACCACGTCCCGGGTCGTGCCGGCGATCGGGGTGACGATGCTCCGCTCACACCCGGCCAGCCAGTTCATCAGGGTGGATTTGCCGACGTTCGGGCTTCCCACAATCACGGTGTCCACCCCTTCGCGGAGCACCCGCCCCGCGTCGTAGGTGTCCAGCAACCCCCGTATGGCATCCCGCGCGGACGAAAGCCGCGGCGCCAGCGCCTCCGGGGTAAGGTCGGGGATATCCTCGTCCGGATAATCCACATAAGCGGACAGGGCGGCCGCCGCGCCGAGGAGGTCGTTTTTTATCCCTTCCAGCTTCCGATAGACCGCGCCCTCCCTCGCTGCCAGCGCGGTCTTGGCGGCCAGCCGCCCGTTTGCCGCAATCAGGTCCATCACCGCTTCCGCGCGGGTCAGATCCACCTTCCCGTTCAGGAAAGCGCGGCGGGTGAATTCCCCCGCTTCCGCCGGCCGGGCGCCCGCATCCAATACCGCCCGCAGGACGCGCTGCAGAAGGTACAGCCCCCCGTGGCAGGAAAGCTCCACCACCTCTTCCCCTGTATAGCTGTGGGGCGCGCGGAACACCAGGGCCACACACTCGTCGATTTCCCCATCCCGGTCGACCACCCGGCCGTACAGCGCGGCATACCCCGGCAGGTCGGACAGGCGGCGGGTCCGCGAGGCGGGGCGGAACACCTTTTCCGCCACCGACGCCGCGCCCGCGCCGGAAATCCGGATTACTCCCAGCCCCGCGGGGGCCAGCGGGGTGGAAATCGCGGCAATAACCGGGAACTGATTACTCATTGTATATTCCCTCTCCTATAATCCAATTAACCGCACTCCCCTGCCGCGGTCTGCCCGGCGGAAGAAGGAACGGGCGCTCAAAGCGCGGCGGGGAAACCCAGTCAAAAATCCCCGCGTACCAAACCGTACGCGGGGACAGCAGCCGGAAAGCGCCGGCAGGACCCGGCGCCCGCCCCGTTTTCCTTCCTTATTCCTCTTCCTCGTCGTCCGGGCGGTCCCAGTTATGCCAGACGTTCTGCACGTCGTCGTTGTCGTCGAGCATATCCAGCAGCTTTTCCATCTTCTTGACGGCTTCCGGGTCCTCAATCTGGTTGTAAACGTCGGGGACCTGCTCAATTTCGGCGGACACGAAGGCGTAGCCCTTGGCTTCGAGGTCGTCCCGCACCCCGGAAAAGTCGGCGGGGTCGGTGGTGACCTCAAACACGTCGCCGTCGGTGGAGAAATCGGAGGCGCCGGCCTCCAGCGCATCCTCCATCACCTTTTCCTCGTCCAGGCCCTCCGCCTCAATGGCCAGGACGCCCTTTTTCTGGAACAGGAAGCCGACGCAGCCGGTCATCCCGAGGTTGCCGCCGCATTTGTCAAAATAATGGCGCAGGTCGCCGGCCGTCCGGTTGCGGTTGTCGGTGAGGGTTTCGACAATCACGGCGATGCCGCTCGGTCCGTAGCCCTCGTACTGGATGGCTTCGTAATTGTCCGCGCTGCCCTCGCCCATCGCCTTTTTGATAATCCGCTCGATATTGTCGTTAGGCACGTTGTTCGCTTTGGCTTTGGCGATCGCATCCTTGAGCTTGGAGTTGCTCGCCGGGTCGCCGCTGCCGCCTTCCTTGACCGCCACGGCGATCTCCCGGCCCATTTTGGTAAAGATCTTGGCCTTCTGGCCGTCGGTCTTCTCCTTTTTCCGTTTGATATTGTTCCATTTGGAATGTCCCGACATGGATCAAAACAGCCCTTTCGTCATAGAGTAACAGCCCGGCCGCCTTTATTCCCCGCTTTTCGCCGGCGTTCCGGAAAAGGCGGCAGCCAGTTCAGTGTATCACAAACGCCGCCGCTTGGCAAGGCGGCGGGCGCCTTTCTTTCAACACGCCGGAAAAAAGCCGGCGCCGGCAGCCGCCGGAGACGCTGAGGGAGCCGGTGGGGCCGGAAGGGGCGGTGGAAGGGATGGTGGAATCGGCGGGAACGGCGGGAAGGGAATCCCGGTCCGGCCGGAAAGCGACCCTTCGCCCGCCGCCGGGCCGGCAGCCCCTGCACGCAAAGGAGCCTTCCCGGGTCTATTCTTCTTTCCTCGCCCTTTCGGCGGCCTGCTGCTTCCGCCGCAGGGATTTCTTCAGCCGGTGGCCCTGCGGCGGAGCCGTTTCGCCGCCGTCGGAAAAAATCGCCGCGCCGGACAGGTCGAACGTCGGCTCCCGGGACAGGGAAAGCTGAAATTCCCGGCTTTTCATATAGGTGCGTTCGCACAGCCAGGCGGGAATCATCGCCAAAGGAACCAGCACCATACCGATGTGCCGCCAGACCAGCTTCCAGGTGGAAAGGCCGGGGTCGGTATCGTAGCCGGAAATCCGCACCGGGAAGGCGCGGCCCAGGTCAAAGGCGATCACCACGATGGCAACGCCCGCCAGGATGGCGACCACCACCCCGATATACCGCCGCTTTTCCCACACGGTGAACAGGATCACCGCCGCCAGCATCGCCGCGGTGGTGACCAGCAGGGGGACGATGTTGTACGCGTCCTCCGGCCGGCCCAGCTCGGCGGCCGTGGCGTTGTTCCCAAGCTGGATGGACAGAATGGTCGCTACCTGGAGAATCACATAAAACACCAGGGCGATCCACATGATAACTTTTGCAACCGTTGCTGCCGTTCGCATAGTCAGTTCCTCCGTTTGCATTCCGGTTGTTTCCTATCCGCAGGCAGGGAGGCCGCGGGGGTTCCGGCCCGGCAGGGGGGTCCCGCCGGGCCGGCTCCCGCGGCTTTATTCCCCGTCCATCTCTGCGTCCGCCTTTGCGGCCGCCGGTTCCTCCCCGGCCGGCCCGGCCTCCTCTTCCTCCTCATGCGGCGCGCGGGCCAGGGACACGATGCGCGCCCCTTCGTCCACCCGCATCACCCGCACGCCCTTGGAGGGGCGGCGGCAGAGCCGCACCTCGTCCGCGCTCATGCGGATAATCACGCCGTCCGTGGCGATGAGGATGATGTCGTCCCCCTCGTCCACGACCTTGATGGCCGCCACGTCGCCGAACTGCTCGGTGTGGTAATTAATCAAGCCCTTGCCGCCGCGGGACTGGAGGCGGTAGTCCGCCAGCTCGCTCCGCCGCCCGTATCCGGTCTCGGAGACGGTCAGAAGCAGGCCGCCCTCGCGGCAGACCGACATGCCGATCACTTCGTCCCCTTCCTCCAGGGTGATCGCCTTCACGCCGCGGGCGGTGCGGCCCACCACACGGGCGTCGTTTTCATCAAAACGGATGGCCATGCCTTTGCGGGTGCCCACCACCAGCGTCTGATAGCCGTCGGTCATCCGCACCCAGGCAAGCTCGTCCCCCTCGTCCAGGTCAATGGCGATCAGGCCGCTTTTGCGGGCGTTGGAGTAAGCGTCCAGCCGGGTGCGCTTGATGATGCCCTTGCGGGTGACCATGCACAGGTATTTGTCCCCTTCGAATTCGGAAACCCGAATCATCGCGGTCACCTTTTCCTCCGGCGACAGGGGCAGGAGGTTGACCACGTTCATCCCCTTGGCGGTTCGGCCGCCCTCCGGCACCTCATAGCACTTGAGGCGGTACACCCGGCCCATGGAGGTGAAGAACATCACGTAATCGTGGCTGGAACAGATAAACATGGTTTCGGCAAAGTCCTCGTCCCGGGTGGCCATGCCCATGATCCCGCGGCCGCCGCGCCGCTGGGACTTGTACACGTCCACCGCCTGCCGCTTGATGTAGCCGAAGCGGGTCAGGGTGAGCACGCAGTCCTCCACCGGGATCAGGTCCTCGATATCCACCTCGCCCGAAACGGCGGAGATGTCGGTGCGGCGTTCGTCGCCGTATTTGTCCCGCATCTTCAGGCACTCGTCCTTGACGATCTCCTTGATTTTATGATCGTCCGCCAGGATTCCCTCCAGCTCCGCAATCCGCAGGTGCAGCGCGCTAAGTTCATCCTCGATCTTCTGCCGCTCCAGGCCGGAGAGCTGCCCCAGGCGCATCTTCACAATCGCGTCGGCCTGCAAATCGTCGAAGGAAAAGCGCTCCATCAGGCGTTCCTTGGCCTCCGGCGTGTCCTTGGAAGAGCGGATGATGGCGATGACTTCGTCGATGAAATCGCTGGCCACCTTAAGCGCTTCCCAGATATGGGCGCGCTCCTTGGCCTTGCGCAGCTCGAACAGGGTGCGGCGGGTAATCACGTCGCACTGGAATTTAATGTATTCCTCCAGCATCTGCTTGAGGGTGAGGATGCGGGGCACCCCGTCCACCAGGGCGAGCATGATTACGCCGAAGGTGGTCTGCATCTGCGTATAGGTGAACAGCTGGTTGAGCACCACCTGGGGATTGGCGTCCTTTTTCAGGTCGATGACCACCCGCATCCCCTCGCGGCTGGAATGGTCCACCACGTCGGCGATGCCGTCCACCCGCTTCTCGTCCGACAGCTCAATGATCGATTTGACCAGGTTCAACTTGTTCACCTGATAGGGGATCTCAGTAATCACGATGCGGTAGCGGCCGTTATGGTGCTCCTCGATCTCGGTGCGGGCCCGCACGATGATCCGGCCCCGGCCGGTCGCATACGCCGCGCGGATGCCGGCATACCCCATGATTACGCCGCCGGTCGGGAAATCCGGCCCCTTGATCCGGTCCATGATCTCGGCCATGTCGGCGTCGGGATTGTCGATCAGCAGGCAGATGCCGTCCACCACCTCACAGAGGTTGTGGGGCGGGATATTGGTCGCCATGCCTACCGCAATGCCGGTCGAGCCGTTCACCAGCAGGTTGGGGAAGCGGGAGGGCAGCACCGACGGCTCCTGGAGGCGGTCGTCATAGTTGGAGGTGAAATCCACCGTCTCCTTGTCGATGTCGGCAAGCATGTCCAGCGACATTTTACTCATCCGGGCCTCGGTATACCGATAGGCGGCGGCGGGATGGCCGTCGATGGAACCGAAGTTCCCGTGCCCGTCCACCAGGGGATAGCGCAGCGAAAAATCCTGTGCCAGACGCACCATGGCGTCGTACACCGACGCGTCGCCGTGGGGGTGGTACCGCCCCAGCACGGCGCCGACGGTGTCGGCGCACTTGCGGTATGGCTTATCCGGGGTCAGGTTGTTCTCGTGCATGGTATACAGGATGCGGCGGTGGACCGGCTTGAGGCCGTCCCGTACATCCGGCAGGGCGCGGGAGACGATTACCGACATGGAATATTCCAGGAAGCTTTTCTTCATCTCCTTTTCCAGGTCGACGCCGATCACCTTGTTGGGCGTGTTCGCCTGCCCGTCGTTCGGAAGTTTGTTTTGTTCGTCCATGGTCAGCCCCATTTCTCCGCAGGCTTGTTCTGCGATTCGATTTGTCCGGGCGTAATCGCTGCGGGGATTGCCCCCGGATTGTCCGCGGCCAGACGGCCGGAAAGCGACGAAAGGGATCCCGTCCCTACGGCCGGGAGAAGATGTCCATTACCGCCGGGTTGGGCAGATCGCGGGCGGGGATATCCGCCAGCCAACGGCTTCCCTTTCCCATACGCACGCGCATTTCCCAGCCCCGGCGGGTCTTTCGGATGAGCAGATCCTCCCGCGGCAGCCGTTCCAGATACCGCCGGTCCCCCACCAGAATAATATCTCCCGCCGCCCCAAAATAAAGCGGCAGCTCGCCGGACTGCTTCATCCGTTCCCTGGCCGCCGCAACCACCGCCGCGAAAGCCAGCCCACACACGGCCAGTATCCCGACGAACGCCGCCAGGGAAAACAAAAAGGCGTCCAGTACGTAATTCGGGGTCAGCCAGAAGGCGTTGGCCAGCCGCACCCCCAGCACCAGCGCAAAGGAATATAGCAGCAGCAGAAACCAAAGCCCCTCTCTCAGCCCCTGCCGGCAGCAGACCCGCGCCTTTTCCGCGGCAACCACCGCCGCGGGGGTCTCCCAGGAAAACACCGGAATGGGCAGCGGCTGACGCAGCGCCGGCAGAATCCAGCCCCGTACCTCCCGCTGCGGCTCCCGCAGACGGGAAAACACGGTTTCCCGCACCTTCTGCGCATCAAACGGGGTCAGGTCCGCCGCCCGGATCACAATACAGCGCCCCGCCGTATCCGACACGGCGAAGAACGCGGGTGTCTCCACCGCCCTGCGCACCGCGGAAAAAGGAATGGTCAGCCGGCGGTCGGCGGCGACGGAGACCATCCGGTCGGCGTAAATTTCGATCGCCCAGGCGCCGTCTCCCCGCCCCTCCTCCCAGGCGGCCTGCTGATGACGGCGGCGGGAGCGGCCCAGACAGACCAGCGCGAACCCCGCGGTAAACAACAACACCGACGTCAGCAGGAGCAGCAGATTTTCCGTCCAGTAATCCCGGTTGAAACAGCTCAGGAACACATACAGCAGCAAGATCACCATCAGCCCGATCACCGCGGCGTTGACGGCCGCCGTTCTCGGCCCGAGAAAAAGCAGAACCTGCTCCTTTTCCTCCGCGGACAGCCCGCGCCCACCCAGAACCACCAGCGGCCTGGCGGGGTCCTCCGGCGGCCGGACGCCGTAAGCCGGCGGGCCGGCCGGCCCCTGCGGCGGTCCATAGGGATACCATGTCGTCGGTTCCATTTATACCAAACCCTTTCCCGCACGTCGCCGCGCTGATCGTCGTCCGTGGAAGCCGAAACCGGCGGGGCCGCTTTCACTTTCCCGCCTTTTTCGGCTTCTTCGGCCGCACGTGGGCGTCTGCCAGCCTTTTCAGCTCCTCCAGCTGTGGGATACAGCGCTTGGGGATCCGTAAAAAGGCGGTGGCGGTGTAAAATTCCACGCTTTCCGGGCGTTCCACCGCCCGTTCCACCGCCTGCCAGACAAACCGGGTGGATTCGCCCGGCCGCTCGGATTTCACCGTGATCCCCCAATCGGAGAAGCCCACCCGCACCCGTTTGGCGCCTTCCGGCATCAGGGCGTAGGAGCGGGCCGCCCTTCCCCGGGCGGTCAGCACATTGAGGGCAAACAGCAGGCCAATGAGCAGCAGAAACGAGGCGATCCCGATCGGCAGGCCGTTCATCAGCCCGAACATCAGCCCGGCAAGCACCGACATGCCGCTGTAAACCGGCAGCAGCTTCAGAAAAGCACGCAGCGCCGTGTCGGTGACGATCCGGACGAATTCCTCCTTGGTGTAGTCCACTTCCAGCGCAAACAGCTCGGTTTCCTCCGCGTCCGCCGCGGTTTCCACGGGCGGGGGGATGGGCGCGTCCGCCTGGGGTATCAACCGGCCGAGCAGCTTCTGCCGGGCCGGCGGGATGCCGGGGAGCACGGCGCGGCGCACCCCTTCCGCCGCCGCGGGGGTCATGCAGCGCGCGGGAAGGACGATCGCCGGCATCCCCGGCGCAAGCAGGGCCATCATCCGCGTATTCTCCAGAAAGACGGCGTTTTCCGCAAAGCGGATGACCGCCGTATTCTTGCCCCTCTTCTCCAGCCGGTCAGGGTAAACCCGGATTTCGCCGTAATAGCAATAGCCGTTGAGGATGCTCTGGTCGTAGGATTTTTCCGCCGAGCTGCGCACATACCGGGGGACGCCGATGAACAGAAGCCCCGCCGCGGCCAGAAGAAAGAGCACCAGCAGCACCAGCACCGGGTCCAGCGAACCCGCCGCCGCCACATCCAGCACCATCATCACCACGCTGAGAACCGCCAGCACGCTGAAAAAGACAATCTGCCCTTTGCGGAAGCGGAGAAGCCCGGAGGTCTGGGATACCACGATATTGAAATCGACGTATTCCTCCCGGCTGAGGTCCGCGGGAAAGGCCGTTATACAGCCGTATTCCCCTTCTTCTCCCCCTTCCTCCGGGGGGACGGACGCGCCGGCTTCTTCCGGCGCCGGATCCCCGCCGGCAGAGGGGGCGGGCCCTGCGGACGCGGCATCCGCCGGCGTTTCCGGCGCGGAGGCGGAAGACGCGGGCAGCGGGTTCACGGCGGGGGCGGTTTCCTTGTTGTCCGCCGCGGGTCCTCCGCCCGGCGCCGTTTTGCGGTTGTTTTCCGGCGGCGTCACGCCCTGGCCCGTTTCATATTTCTCCTCCACTGCCGTCGCTCCTTTCCGTCAACTGGTTGTTGTGCGCGGTCTGCGTCCGTTATCCCCGGCCGGACGGCTTGGGCAGAAGGGCGCGCAGCGCCTCCTGCTGGTCCCCCTCCAGCAGCCGTTTGGGGATGGCAAAGCGGCATTCCCGGCCAAAGGTCAGAAGGAACAGCGAGGGGGTTTCCGTCCAACCGGACAGGGCCGATAAAGGGAGGCTTCCTTCCATACGGCCGTTTTTAACCTGCACGGCGTCCGCCCCGAACCGGTAGGCCGTGGCGTACCGGAGGTCCTCGTTTTCATCGTATTCCCGGGCGGCGGCAGCGCTGCTGAGCATCGGCGCGAGCATCCCGTTATAACAGGCCAGGAACACCCCCAGCAGGATCAGGCAGAAGGAGGCGGAGAGGGAGAGGGAGATCCCGCTCCCAAAAAAGGCCCCGGCAACCCCCAGCAGCACCAGCAGCGCCCCGGCGGCATACCAGACCGTGCCCTGCCGCTTTCCTGCTTCGCGGCGCTGCTGGGCGGCCGCTTCGCAGTATTCCTCGCGGGTGACCAAAACGCTCAGATTCAGTTCTGTGGTCGGCTGCATGCCGGTCCCTCCTTTACCCGCGGCCATCCGCCGCGGCGCGGTCAGCGGTCACACGAAATCAGAACACCCAGTTGCGCATCACATGCCGGCGGCGGACAAAGGCCAGGCGCAGGAAGTCTTCCAGCTCTTCCCTTTTCTCCGGCGGCAGGCAGCGCTTGGGAAGGATCAGGAGGCGCTCAGACTCCTTGAGAAACACAAACAGCTCCGGCGTCTCGATGCATTCCCCAATCAGGGCATACTGGTCGTGAAGGCGCAGGTCCGGCGTGCGGGTCACCGCATAATCCGGATAGAGGTACAGCACGGCATCCTTCATCAGCGCCTGATAGGTTTCATAATCCTCGTCCGCCCTGCCGCGCAGCCGCTGCGGTTCCAGAAAAAAGACGTAAATCAGCAGCGCGGGGCAGCAAAGGCAGAGAAACAGCGGAATCAGCGCGGTGGTGAACGAAAAACGGTCCCAATCCAGCAGAAACAGGCCGAGGGCCAGAAGCGCCGCGGCGACGACCACCGCCGCCGGCAGGGCGCGCAGCGACCCGTGCCGCCGCGCCGCCAGCAGGGAAGCCGTCCGGTATTCTTCCCTGGTAACCGACAGGGAAAAGCCCGCCTTCGGCTCCTTTTCTTCCTGCAACCGGTTCATACGCTTTTCCCCCTTTTCGGTTTCCATCACTTCATGCGGCCTTCCTCCGGCCGGAACTTTTCCAGAAGCAGGACCCAGCCGGCTTCGTCCGTCACCCGGCGGGGAATTCCCACCAGCTCCCGGCCGATTTCCAGCACCAGCAGCTCCCCGTCGACCGCCGCCCGGCAGGCGGAATAGGCGGCGTACTTCGGATTTTCCCGGCCGAACGCCGCTTCCTTCTCATACAGGGAAAGAAACAGCTCGTTTCCCTGCTCCGCAATCCGCCGGGCCTCGCTCCTCATCCGCAGCGGCGGCGTAACCCAGATCGCCGCCAGCACCAGCAGGGAGATCACCGTCAGCATCAGCGACACCGGCTCCCGGGCCTCGTCCAGCAGATAGGCCGCCCCGCAGTATACCGCCAGCAGGCCGAGGATTACCGACTGGACGATGTTGCGGGCCGGGCCGGCCCGGCGGGTTCCCAGCATGAGGCACCGATAGATTTCCTTTTCCTCCATCCGGACCCGCAGCGTCAGCAGCGGCTGCCGGTCCTCCCGTTCCGTCTCTTCCATTGGCTCCTGCTTCCCGCGGGGCGCATCCCCGCCGCCGTCCGGCTGAGCCGGATCACCTTGGTTAAATATCCAGATTCATCACGTACTTGGCGTTTTTCTCGATAAATTCCCGGCGGGGCTCCACCTTATCCCCCATCAGGATGGTGAATGCCTCGTCCGCCGCCGCCGCGTCGTCCAGCTCCACCTTGAGCATGGTGCGGAAGGCAGGGTCCATGGTGGTTTCCCACAACTGCTCCGGGTCCATTTCACCAAGGCCCTTGTATCGCTGCACGTCGGCGTTCCCGCCGAACTCGGCGATGAATTTGTCCCTTTCCTCATCCGAAAAGGCGTAGCGCACCTGTTTGCCCTTGGAGACCTTGAACAGCGGCGGCTGGGCAATATAGACGTGCCCCTCATCCACCAGCGGGCGCATGTACCGGAAAAAGAAGGTCAGCAGCAGGGTGCGGATATGGGAACCGTCCACATCGGCGTCGGCCATGATGATAACCTTGCCGTACCGCAGCTTGGAAAGGTCGAAGTCGTCCCCGATCCCACAGCCCAGGGCAATGACGATCGGCACCAGCTTTTCATTGCCGTACACCTTGTCCAGGCGGGCCTTTTCGACGTTGAGCATCTTGCCCCACAGCGGGAGGATGGCCTGGAAGTTCCGGTCCCTCCCCTGGATGGCGGAGCCGCCGGCCGAGTCGCCCTCGACGATATACAGCTCCGTGCGGTCACAGTCGCTCCAGATGCAGTCCGCCAGCTTTTCCGGCATCCGGGTAGAGGCCAGGCCGCTCTTTTTGCGGGCAAGCTCCCGGGCCCGCTGCGCCGCCTCCCGCACCCGGGCGGCATTGATGGATTTTTCCAGCACCCCGCGGGCCACCTGGGGATTTTCCTCCAGATAAGGGGCGAGCTTCTCGTTCATCAGGGTGTTCACCAGCGTGCCCATGGAGGTGTTGCCCAGTTTGGCCTTGGTCTGGCCCTCAAACTGCGCATCCTTGAGCTTGACGCTGATCACCGCGGTCAGCCCTTCCCGCACATCGTCCCCCTTTAGGCTGGAATCGCCCTCCTTGAGCATGCCGTGCTTGCGGGCATAGTCGTTGAAAATGCGGGTGATGGCGGTCTTGAAGGCGGTCTCATGGGTGCCGCCGTCCACTGTGTGAATATTGTTGGCAAACGAGACGATGTTCTCGTTATAGCTGTCGTTGTACTGCAGCGCGACCTCGGCAATGGAATCCCCGTCGGTCGTCGCGATATGGATGACCTCCGGATGGAGTACCGCATGCCCCCGCGCCTTGTTCATGAAATCCACAAAGGAGGAAATCCCCCCTTCGTAGCAGTATTCCTCCCGCACCGGGTTTTCCCCGTCCCGCAGGTCGTTGAGGTTGATGGTCAGCCCCGCGTTCAGGAACGCCTGCTCCCGCAGCCGCTTCTGGAGGACCTCGAAATCGTATTCGGTGGTTTCGGTAAAAATCTGCGCGTCCGCCTTGAAGCGGATTAAGGTGCCGTCGTGCTCGGAAGAGCCGACGACGGTCAGATCGTTGACCGGGTTGCCCCGCTCGAACCGCTGGGCGAATACTTTTCCTTCGCGGGAAATTTCAACCTCCATCCACTCGGACAGGGCATTCACCACCGAAGAACCGACGCCGTGCAGGCCGCCGGATACCTTGTAGCCGCTGCCGCCGAACTTGCCGCCGGCGTGCAGCACGGTCAGGACCACCGTTACGGTGGGGATTCCCAGCTTCTCGTTCATTCCCACCGGAATGCCGCGGCCGTTGTCCCGCACCGAAACCACGTCCCCGGGCAGGATGTCCACGTCGATGTGGGTGCAGTAACCGGCCAGCGCCTCGTCGATCGAGTTATCCACGATCTCGTACACCAGATGGTGCAGCCCCTTCGGGCCGGTGGATCCGATATACATGCCCGGCCGCTTCCGCACGGCCTCCAGCCCTTCCAGCACCTGGATCTGGCTTTCATCATAGGGCGTGTTTACCGGCTCAACCTCCGGGCTTTCGTCATGGCCGTTCGTTTCGTGGAGGCCGCCCTGCGGGAATTGTTCATCCCTTTCGTTCATTTCCTTTTCTCGCTCGTTCGCCATTTCATCGCATCCTTCTGCAGTTCTTCGCTTTATGCGGGGCTCTCCCGCCCTGTTGTCGCGGTTTTCAGCGGTAGGCCAGCTCGTCCATGAAGCCCGCCCGTTTTTTCAGGGTGGCGGAGGAGATCTGCGAGACGTACACCGTTTCGGTCCCCTCCCTGTCCACACAGACGACGTAGGATTTCGGCAGCTCCTCCGACACGTTGACCACCCGGCCGCCCTTCTGCGCGTCCGCCAGAAACTGCCGGGAATGCTTGGAGATGGTGGACTTGTCCATATCAAAAATCCCGACCACCTCGTCCAGCCGGACCACCGTGTCCTGTCCCAGATGAAGATACATGCCGCCTTTCCTCCTTTATCCGTCTTTATCCCCGGTATTGCCCACGGGTATCGCCCGTTTTCGCCTTTTCCGCTTATCCGGCGCTTCCCCCGATACCTTCCCCGCCGCTTCAGCCGCTGACCGCCTCCGGCGTTACCCGCCCCGCCTCCACGTGGAAGGCGCGGCCCGCCGTCAGCCTCATCACGGCGCTGGGGTCGCAGCAGGTGAGAAATACCTGCCAGCCGTGGATATGATTGAGGATATAGTCCTGCCGGGAAAGATCCAGTTCGCTCATCACATCGTCCAGCAGGGCGACCGGCTGTTCTCCGGTCACCTCCCGCAGGACGGAGGCTTCCGCCAGCTTGAGGGCGAGCACCGCGGAACGCTGCTGCCCCTGGGAAGCATAAGTGCGGGCCGACAGGCCGCTGATCTCCACAACCAGGTCGTCCCGATGGGGACCCACCGTCGTAAAGCCGGCGGCGCGGTCGGCGGCGCGGCTGTCGTGCAGCTGTTCCGCCAGCCTTTCCCGCGCCTGCCCGGGGGAGTCCCCCTCCTCCCCCGCCGCGGATTCATACCGCAGTGAAAACGCTTCCCTGCCGCCGGCCAGCCCGGCGTAAATCCCGCCGGCCGGCTCCCTAAGCTTCCGGACATAGGCGGTGCGGGCGGCAAACACCTGCGCGCCGGCCTGTGCCAGCCGCTCGTCCCAGACATCGAGCAGCCGCTCATCCCCAAAACCCGCCCGCAGGTCCTTCAGCAGGGCGTTTCTCTGGGAAAGGACGCGGTGGAAATCGCCCAGCACCCGGATATATCCCGGCCGTAACTGGCAGTACGCCGCATCCAGAAATCGCCGCCTTTCCTCCGGCCCGTCCTTGATGAGGGAGAGATGGGCGGGGGAAAACACCACGGCACAGAAATGGCCGGCCAGGTGGGAAGCGGCCGATTGGGCGACGCCGTTGAGGACGGCGCTGCGCCGCCGGGATACGGTGATTTCCGCCTCCTGCTCCCGGTCGGCGGCGGTGAACGCCATGTGCAGCTTTGCCTCCCGTTCCCCAAAGGCCACGGTTTCGGCGTCCCGGGCGCCCCGGAAGCTCCGGCCGCCGGTAAAAAACCAAAAAGCTTCCAGCAAATTGGTCTTTCCCTGGGCATTGCTGCCATATACTATATTGACCCCCGGGACAGGCCGGAGCTCGCCCGTCTCCAGGTTGCGAAAATTTTCAAAGGCAAGCCGGGTCACCAGCATACTTCAAACCGCCTTCCGGCCGGAAAACCGGCGCGTTTGCCGCGGCCGAAGCCGTCCGCCCCGCCGCGCGCCTCTGTCGGCTGCTTCCTTTGCACGGTCACATGCCGCCGGCCGGCACAGGCCCGACCCGGTACAGCGTCTCCCCGCCGGCAAGGCGGACCGTATCCCCCGGCCGCAGCTTTTTCCCCCGCTGCAGGCAGACCGCGCCGTTGACCTCGACCGTCCCCTCCTGAATGCTGTGCTTTGCCTGCCCGCCGGTAGGGACCGCCCCGGTCAGTTTCAAAAAAGCGTCCAGCCGGATGAATTCGGAGGAAATATCCCACGTGTTGATCGTCATTTTTTCAGCCTCACCGGCAGCACGAGGAAGAGGAAGCTTTCCCCGGAAGCGGGCAGCATCTTCATCGGGGAAAGGGGACCGCCCAGCTCGATGCGCACCTCGTCGGTTTCGGTGTTCTTCAGCGCCTCCAGCAGAAAACGGCTGTTAAAGCCCATTTCCTCTTCGTTCCCCTCGATGGCAGCGCCGATCACGTCGCTGGCGCTGCCCAGCGGGGTGGTGCAGGACACCTTGATCCGGCCGTCCCGGAACTCGCACAGCAGGGGGGATTTTATCCGGTCGTTGATGACCAGGGAAGCGCGTTCCACCGCGTCGATCAGGTCGCGGGTTTTCACCCGCACGGTGGTGGTGATGTTCTGCGGGATCGCCTTGCGGTACGGGAGGAATTCGCCGTCCAGCAGGCGGGAGATCACGGCATAACCGTCGATCTCCAGCACAATGTGCCGGCGGCCGACCGCCATGGACATAGGGGTATCCTCGTCCGACAGAAGCTTCAGCACTTCGCTCAGGGTTTTGCCCGGTACCACAAAGGACATGGTTTCCCCGGTCTTGAGCGGTTCGCACCGCATGGCCAGGCGGGATCCGTCCACCGAAACCAGGCGGAGGGTTTCCCCTTCCATCTCGAACTGGGTGCCGGTGTGGACCGGCCGGTTGTCCGTCTGCGCCACGGCGAAGAGGGTCTGCCGGATCATGCTTTTCAGCGTATTCTGCGGCACGGTGAAGCCGACGCCGTCGCTGACCGAGGGGATTTCGGGATATTCGATCGCAGAGATGCCGATGATGGTGAATTCGGTCAGCCCGCTGCGGATGGTGGTATTCAGCTTTTCGTCGGTGGCAAGGGAGACAATGTCCTCCGGCAGGCGGCGGACAATATCGCCGAACAGCTTGGCGGTCAGCACGATTTCACCCGGTTCCCGCACGTCGGCTTCGATGGTGGTGGTAATGCCGAGATCCAGATCGTAGCCGGCGAGGAAGAGGGAGCTTCCCATCGCTTTGAGGAGGATACCCTCCAGCGCGGGGAGGGTGGATTTTCCTGAAACGGCGCGCTGGACGTTGCTCACGGCGTCGATCAGGGCTTGTTTGTTACATTGGATATTCATTTTCAGCATCCTTTCTGCGCAGGCGGCGTGTCCGTGTATGTTCTGCCGGCCGGGGTTGGCGGCGGTTTTTTCACAAAGGGGGGGAGGCGGCCGGCGCGGGTATCGTCGAAGGAGGGCGAAGAAGAAAAGAAAACCAATCTTTCCTTTCGTAGTCTATAGTAGGGGCGGTGGAAAGGGTGGAAAAGGCCGGTTTTCGGCTCTGCCGCTTGGTTCGAGGATTTTTTTGCCCGTGAAAAGCCGGGGGAGGAAAACCGGGAAAAGTGAAGACAAGAGAAAATTTTCCCCTGCATGGTGGAAATTGGTCGAGGGAAGGAGGAAAATTCCGGGGAGAAACGGGCGGGAACCGCCGGTTTTTGACGACCTGCGGAAAGGCCCTTTTCACCGCCGGCAGTGGAATGGCGGAAGAATCCGCCGGGAAAGCCGGTGGAAAACGCGTCGGTTCCGGTGGACAAGCGGGCTGCCTGCCGCCGCGCCGGCACTTTCCACCGCCCGGTGGAAAAGCAGGCGGCGCGCCGCCGTCTTATATTATTAAGGAAAAAAGCGGCGGAGCCGGAGAAAACGGAGCGAAGGGAGAGGAAACTTTATTTCTCGCTGATATTTTTGATGATATCCATGACCATGCCTTTGAAAGAGGGGTCCTTGGTCATCCGGTTCTCCACCTTCTGGATGGCGTAGACGATGGTGGAATGGTCGCGGGTGCCGAATTCCTCCCCGATGGATTTCATCGGCAGGCCGGTGATGTCCCTCACCACATATTCGGCCACCTGGCGGGCCTGGGAAATCGGGGCGGAGCGCTTGGTGGAGCGGATATCCTCCGGCGTGACGTTCATGGTGCGGGCCACCTCGGTGATGATCCGTTCCACCGTGATCGGCACCGGCTGGGAATCGTTGCGGATGTCCCGGATGGCGTTCTGGGCGGTGATCAGCGAGGGCTGTTCCCCGCCCAGGAGGTATTGGGCGCGCATCCGCTTGACCGCGCCCTCCAGCTGGCGGACGCTGTTTTTGAGCTGGGTGGCGATGTATTCCGCCACATTGTCGCTGATGCTGAGGTCCAGAAGCTGGGCCTTCCGCTTGATGATGGCGATGCGGGTTTCCAGGTCGGGCGGCTGGATGTCGGCAAGCAGGCCCATTTCAAACCGGGTGCGCAGCCTTTCCTCCAGCGTGGCGATCTCCTTGGGCGGCCGGTCGGAGGTAAGCACGATCTGCTTGTTGGCCTGATGCAGTGCGTCGAAGGTATGGAAGAATTCCTCCTGGGTGGAGATCTTTCCGGCGATAAACTGGATATCGTCCACCAGCAGCACGTCCGCCTGCCGGTATTTGGCCCGGAACTCCGGGGTGGTGCCGGAGCCGATGGCCTCGATCAGCTCGTTGGCGATGTATTCGCCCTTGGTGTAGATGATCCGGGCCGACGGCGTGTTTTTCTGAATCTCGTTGCGGATGGCGCACAGGAGGTGGGTTTTCCCCAGACCGGAGCTCCCGTAGATAAACAGCGGGTTATAATAGCCGGCCGGCTTGCTGGCCACCGCCTGGGAGGCCGCGTAGGCGAATTTGTTGGAGGAACCGACGATGAAATTTTCAAAGGAATGCTCGTCGTCGGCGCCGTTCTTTGCGCCGGGCTCCGCGGAGGGTTTCCCGAAGGCGGGGGCCTCGCTCCCCTCCTCCTCTTCCCCGGACTGGATTTTCAGCCCCAGCGGGATGCCGAGCACCTGTTCGAACGCTTCCTTCAGCTTTCCGGCGTAGTGCTCGCTTACAATCTTCTTCTGAAAATTGGTGTGGACATAGACCACGACCTCCCCATCCTCGATGGAGCGGGGTTCGATGCAGCTGATCCACACGTTGTAGGCGACTTCGCTGATATCCTCCTGACTGCGGAGGTAGGCGAGGATGCCGGACCAGACTTCCTTGATGGTTTCCATGATTCCAAAACTCCTTGAAGCATTTTCGGCGGGACGCCGTCATCCGCGGCGGCAGACCCCCCGGTATTTCAACGGAAAGCCCCCATTCTGCGGCCGGCGGCGGGTTTGGAACAAAACCGCCGGAACAGAAACGCCTGCAAAAAAAGGCGCAGAAGCCCCTTATAACGACTTACCCATTATTTTAGCATAGATTTGCCGGCATTTCAACAAATCAAAATCACGGTATTTTTCACCAGAGGACGCCAAACCACAATATTTTGGGGGTAGAAAACCGGAGAGACACCATCCCGGCAAAAAAAGAAGCGGTTTTTTCACAAATAAGAAGGCCGGCAGCGGGCGTCCGCCCGCTGTTTGTGCGGGCTGAGCGGCCGTCCCGCGAATTTTTCTGTTGACTTTTCCATAGCCGGTGGTATATAATGATTTCTCGCAAAGGTTCCAAAGTTCCCCGTCTGTTTTTTGGCGTTTTCCTTTTCCGATGTCCGGCAGGCCCGGGCGGGAACGGGAGAACGGGAACCGGTGGAAACCGGCAGAAAAGAGAAATGCCTCCGCCGCGCCCGTCGCGGAAAGGGGTGTTCGCACGGGTATTCCCGCAAGGCAGCAGCCGGTTTCCGGCTGTCCGAAAGGAGGATGACGGCATGCTTCGTACGTACCAGCCCAAGAAACGGCACCGCAAAAAGGAACATGGCTTCCGCAAGAGAATGGCGACCGCCAACGGCCGGAAGGTGCTTGCCCGCAGGCGGGCCAAAGGAAGAAAGCGTCTCACCTACTAAAAAAGGCCACCTTCGTGTGGCTTTTTTTAGTATGCGGCGCCGGGTCGGCGCCGAGGGGAAAACCGCGGGAAGGGGTCGGGTGTGTCCATGGCGCGTTTTGCCGTATTGAACCGCAACGGGGATTTCCGCGCCCTGTACCACCGCGGAAAATCGCAGGTGCATCCCGCCCTGGTCACGTATGTGCGCAAAAGCCGGACAGGCTATCCCCGCATGGGCATCACCACCGGCAAAAAGGTGGGCTGCGCCGTGCGCCGCAACCGCTGCCGCCGGGTGATCCGGGAGGCGTACCGCGCCCTTCTGCCCTCGATTCAGGGCGGCTGGGATCTGGTCTTTGTCGCCCGCCACCGGACCGGGGAGCTGAAAAGCACCCGTATCCGGCGGATTATGGAGGCCCAGCTCCGGGCGCTGGGCGTGATCCGTCCGAAGGACGGGAAAACGCCATGAAAAAGGTATTGATCGCGCTTATCCGGCTGTATCAGCGCACCATTTCCGTGAAAACGCCGCCCTCCTGCCGGTTCACCCCGACCTGTTCGGCCTATGCCATCCAGGCGATTGAACGCTTCGGCGTAATCAAGGGGTGCGGCCTCGCCGTCTGGCGCATACTGCGCTGCAACCCCTTTGGAAAGGGCGGATACGACCCGGTGCCGGAAAAGCGGGACAGGAAGGCCCGGAAGGAAAAGCTGGGAAACCCGCAGGGAAACAGCGTCCCCGTGCGGGCGCGGGAGCCTCTCAGTGAAGCGACGGGGGAAACCGCGCGGACAGACGCGGGCGGCGGCTCCTGTGCGGGCGAGGAACCCGGACAGGAGGAGTAGGCCGCAGCGCCTTCCCGAAGGAAGGGAAGGCCCGGCCGGGGCCGGACGCTTCCCCATAAAATGTGAAAATGGACGGCGGCGTCTGCGCCTGCCGATAATGTGTGAAAATACCACATAAAAAGAGCGGAGGAAACTGCCCATGGCCATATTCGATTTCCTTGCCATCCCCCTCGGTTGGGTCCTGTGGTTTATCTATAATCTGGTCAGCAATTATTTTGTGGCGATTTTTCTGTTCACCCTGATCGTGCGCGCCGCCACCTTCCCCCTTTCCCTGAAATCGCAGAAGGCGCAGGCCGACCGCGCGCGGCTTGCCCCCCGGCTGGAGCGGCTGCAGAAAAAATATGCCAAGGACCCCAAGAAGCTGCAGGAAAAGCAGATGAGCCTTTACGAAAAGGAAGGCATCAGCATGACCGGCGGCTGCCTGCCCATGGTGATCCAGATGATCGTCCTGTTCGGCATTATCGCGGTGATCTACTCGCCCCTGACCCACCTGGCGCGGATCCCGTCTCAGGTGGTCAGCGCCGGCATCTCCGCCGTCGCCCAGGAGAAGGATGAGGACGGCAACGAAATCGCCGACCCCAACAAGATCAGCTCCAACGACCAGAAGGGATATTATAAGGAGCTGCGGCTTCTCCTGGTGATGGACCGGGGGGACAACGAGGCCGCGATCAAGGAGAATATTTCCGCCCTTTCCGCCGATGTGCTGGACGGCAAAACGGCGGACGAGTATTACGAAGAGATGCTGCGCATCCGCGGCGACTTTTCCTTCTTCGGGCAGACCCTGCTGGAGAACCCGTCGAACGGCGGTTTCAGCGGCATCAGCATCCTGTGGCTTATCCCCCTGTTGTCCTGTTTGACCTCCATGGGCTCCAGCCTGCTGTCGATGTATTTCACCAAGCAGGCATCCGGCGGGCAGAAGCAGCCGGGACAGGGCTGCAGCAATGTGATGCTGCTCGGGCTGATGCCCCTGTTCTCGCTGTACATCGCCTTCATTGTGCCGGGCGGCGTCGGTATCTATTGGATATGCTCAAACCTGATTGCGCTGCTCCAGACCTTCCTGCTGAACAAGATCTACAACCCGGCCAAGATCCGCGCGCAGGCGGAGCTGGAATATGAGGAGCGCCGCAAGCGCCGCGCCGAGGACAAGAAGCGGCTGGCTGAGGCCCGCGCCCGGGAGGAAGCGGAGGCACGCCGGCAGGCGGCGGAGGAAAAGAAGCTGGCGATTGAAAAGGCGCAGGCCGCCAACACCCCGAAGAAGCCCCCCGCCTCCAAAAACCCGAACAAGAAAAAGCGCCGTGAAGGCGACGGCGGGACGAAGAATCTGGACGTTGCCGGCCTCAGGGAAAACCAGGAGCCAGCCGAGCCGGCCGACCCGCCCCGGGAGGACGCGGCCGGTGAAAAGGAACGGGAGCTCCCGGAGGAAAAGGGTGCGACGAACGATCAGTAAGGCGGGAGAAGTCCCGTTTTGGAAAGGATGAGAAAGGTGCTGAAGGAAGCGATTAAGGAGGCGGCCACAATCGAGGAGGCGAAAGCCGCCGCCGCCCGCGAACTGGGCGTTCCGGAGGAAAAGGCCCTGTTCGAGGTGCTGCAGGCCCCGCAGAAAAAGACGCTGGGGCTTTTCGGCGGGTGCCCGGCCCGGGTGCGCGCCTATCTGGAAGTCACGCCGGCCTCCCGGGCGGCGGAGTACCTGGAGGAGCTCCTGCGCGGCTTGGGCGCGGAAGCCCCCGACATCGTGGTGAAGGAAGAGGAAAACGGCTGCGTGCTGACGCTGTCCGGCGAGGACCTCGGCTTTATCATCGGCCGGCGGGGCGAAACGCTGGACGCCCTCCAATACCTGACCGGGCTGGTGGCCAACCGCGTGGACAACGCCTATTACCGCGTTACGCTGGATATCGGGAATTACCGGGAGAAGCGGGAGCAGTCCCTCTCCGGGCTTGCCCGGAAGATCGCCTCTCAGGCCGCCCGCACCGGCCGCAAAACCTCGCTGGAGCCGATGAATCCTTACGAGCGCCGGATCATCCATACCGCCGTGCAGGAAATCAAGGGCGCCACCTCCTGGAGCGTCGGCAGCGAGCCGAACCGCCATGTCGTGATCGGCCCGTCGGAGGATAATCCGGCGCGTTCCCGTTCCCGCGGGGGGAACCGCTCCCGCAAGGGAGGCGAGCGGCCGGCCGGAGACCGTTCCGCCCGGCCGGAGCGCGCGCCCCGCGCCCCCCGCTCCGACGTGATCGAAAAGCCGGAACGCGAAATCCGCCGCTTCGTGCCGCGGAGCAATCCCCTCCCGACCGCGGACGGCGCGACGCCGCCTTCCAAAACGCAGTCGGAGACGGAGAGCAGCTCCCTCCTCTACGGGCGGATCGACCTGTAAGCCAACGTGCCGGCTGCTTCCGGCTTGCGCCTTCCGCGGCCCTGCGCCAAAGGCGGGGGCGCCGGGCGGCGTGGTTTAACGCAAAAGCGCAAAGCGAGAAAAAGAAAAGCGGCACGAATTTTCCACCGTTCTTTCGAAGAGTGGGCGCCGCGGCCTTCCTCAGAGGGAAAGACGGGAGGGGAAGCGCCCCCGGCGCCCTGCCAGGGGAAACGGCCGGGAAGCGGGGTGCAGCGGGCGCAGCATGGTGCAGCATGGCGCCAAACAGTGCAGAAGAATAAGAAGGATACAAGGGCAAGAAGATGCAGGATCGAAGGATACAAAGGGAACAAGGGAACCAATGGGACAAGGGAACGGGTGCAAGGGTGCACGGGTGCAATAAGTGCACGAGAACAGCATGAGAATAATAGAACAGGGAAACCGGGAGGCAAGGAAGCAAACAAGCAGAAGAGCGGGGAGGCAGGGAAGCGAGGAAGCGGGAGAGGAGAAGAACAGAAAAGAATAGAAAAAACAGGAGAAAAACCGGCGGAAGAGGCGGCGTCGGGGATGCCCGGTCAGATGCAGTAGTCGGGCGGGTTTTTCTCGTGATACCGCGCGGCCAGGTCGGCCAGGGTGAGGGAGTCCACCACCTGGTTCACCGCC
>CAJFTG010000002.1:104787-113114 GCA_904419875.1 Candidatus Avimonas caecicola
CACCGCCTCCCGGAGCTTCACCCACACCTCCATGGTCACGCAGCGCTCGGCCTTTGCGCAGCCGGAAGCGCCGTCCGCCACACAGTCCACCGGCGCGAGAGACCCTTCCATAGTGCGCAGGACATCCCCCACGGTGATGGCTGCCGCGGGCCGGGCCAGGGCGTACCCGCCCTGGGAGCCGCGCACGCTGCGCACCAGCCCGGCCCGGTTCAGGAGCATCATAATCTGCTCGAGGTATTTTTCCGAGATTTCCTGCCGGGCGGAGATATCCCGCAGGGGGACCAGCCCGTTTTCACAGTGGACGGCCAAATCCAGCATTAACCGGAGCCCGTATCGCCCTTTGGTGGAGATTTTCATGGGGTACCCTTCCTTTTCTGCGGGAAATAACACGGAGCGCCCCAGGGAAAACGCCGCGGGGCGGGATACTGCCGGACAAAACGGCATATAGTGTATTATACCTCTTTTCCTATCGAAAAACAAGGGTATCCCCCCATGGGCGGGCGGCCCCTCTTCCGCCCAGAAATCCAACCGGCCGGAAAGAAAAACTGGGGAAAACCGACAAGCTTTCAAATTGCGCGGCAAAAGGGTTGAAACCGCGGCGGCGGCATGGTATAGTGTATTCCACAGCGGTACATCAGTACACGGGTGGTGGACAGCATGAAAGGCGAGATATCGACGAATGCGCCTGGCCGCCTGCCCGGCGAATCCGGCGGTATGGCGCCCGGCGCCCCGGCCGACGGCCTGCCGGGCCTCCCGCCGGACGGCGCCGGAAACGAGAAGACCGGCGGCGGAGAGGCGGGGTTCCCTTCCGCCCTGCCCGAGGGGGAGGAAGCGCGCCTTCTCCTGGTGGACGCGGCCGTCCTGCCCGAGGTGTTCGTCCGGGTGGTGGACGCCAAGCGGCTGCTGGCGACCGGCAAGGCCGCGTCCTCGGCGGAGGCGGCCCGGCTGGCGGGGATATCCCGCAGCGCCTTTTACAAATACAAGGACGCGGTATTCCCTTACGACGAGAGAAAGGCGGGGCGGATCCTGACCGTGCACGTGGTTCTGCGCGACCGGCCCGGGATCCTTTCCGGGCTGCTGAGCGCCTTTGCCGGCGCGGGGGCGAATATCCTGACGGTCAACCAGAATATTCCCGCCGGGGGGACGGCGTCGGTTTCGATCTCCGCCCGTTCCGACCGGCTGCGGATGCCGGTGGACGGCTTCCTGCGCTCCCTGTCGGGTGTGGAAGGCGTGGTGCGGATCGTCCGGGTGTCGGGAGAATGAGCCGGCTGTGCGGGACCGGGGCCGAAAGGCATCCGGCCGGCGGCCGGCGGGAGATAAGGGCCGGCGCGCGGAAGCGGCCGGCCGGGGAAAGGAATGAGGCATCATGATACAGATTGCCATTATGGGGCATGGCGTAGTGGGCTCCGGCGTTGCGGAGGTGCTGCTGAAAAATGCGAAGAACATCGCCCGCAAGGCCGGGGAGGAGATTGTGGTCAAGCGGATTCTTGACCTGCGCGAGTTCCCGGAAAGCCCGCTGGCCGACCGTTTTACCAAGGACTTCGAGGAGATCGTCTCCGACCCGGACATCCGGATTGTGGTGGAGACGATGGGCGGGCTCACCCCGGCGTACGATTATGTTCGCCGCTGCCTGCTTGCGGGGAAGAATGTGGTCACCTCCAATAAGGAGCTGGTAGCGGCCAGGGGAGACGAGCTGCTGGCCATCGCGCGGGAAAGGAACCTGAACTTTCTCTTTGAGGCGAGCGTGGGCGGCGGCATCCCCATCCTGCGCCCGCTGGACCAGTGCCTGGCGGCGAACGAGGTGTACGAAATCGCGGGCATCCTCAACGGCACCACCAATTTTGTGCTCACCAAAATGATCCACGAGGGCATGGCCTTTGAGGATGCGCTGGCCCTGGCGCAGAGGCTCGGCTACGCGGAGCGGGACCCCTCCGCCGATGTGGACGGGCACGACGCCTGCCGCAAAATCTGCATCCTGGCTTCCCTGGCGTTCGGGCGGCACGTATACCCGCAGCAGGTGCACACCGTCGGCATCGCCGGCCTGACGCGGGCGGATGTGCAATACGCGGAAGCGTGGGGCGGCGTGATCAAGCTGATCGGCCAGGCGCACAAGCGTCCCGACGGCCGGCTGGACTGCTTTGTGGAGCCGATGCTGCTCCCCCGCACCAGCCAGCTTGCGGAGGTGAACGACGTGTTTAACGGCATCCTGGTGCGGGGTGACGCGATCGGGGACGTGGTATTTTACGGACGGGGCGCGGGCAAGCTGCCCACCGCCAGCGCCGTCGTCGCCGACGTGATCGACGAGGTCAAGCACCTGGGGGCGCGGAAATACCTTTTCTGGGAAAAGGGAGAGGAAGGGTACGTCGCGGACTACCGGGAGGCGGAATCCCCGCTGTTCCTGCGGCTGCGGGGCGGCGATCCGACCGCCTGCCGCGAGGGGCTGGAGAAGGCGCTCGGCCCCTGCACGCCGGTCACGGCGGTCGGCGCGCCGGCGGACGAATGCGGCCTGGTCACCCCGCCGGTGACGCAGGCGCGGCTGGATCAGGCGCTGCGCTCGCTGGAGGGGGCGTCGGTGGAAAGCCGGCTGCGCATCGCGGATTTCTAAACGGGCAAAGGCCGCCGGCCGGCGAAGGGCGGACGGGAGGCTTCCCGCCCTTCCATGGCCGGCCGCGGGGAAAGGAACCGTCAACGCTTATGATTAAGATAACCGTCCCGGCGTCCAGCGCCAATCTCGGCGCAGGCTTCGACGCGCTGGGCATCGCCCTGACGCTTTATAACCGGGTTTGGATGGAGGAGGCCGACGGCACGCCGGAGAAACCGGTCTGCCGGATCGAATCGGTGGACGGCGTCCCTGTCCCGACCGACGAGAGCAATATGATTTATCAAACCGCCAGGGAGTTGTTCGCCCGCTGCGGCCGGCCCTTTCGGGGGCTGTCCATCCGGCAGGAGAGCAGCATCCCCATGACCCGCGGGCTGGGCAGCTCCTCTGCCTGCCTGGTGGCCGGCCTTCTGGGGGCGAACACCCTGCTGGGCAGCCCCCTCTCCCCCGCCGACCTGGGCGACCTGGCCGCGGAGCTGGAGGGGCATCCGGATAACACCGCCCCCGCCCTGCTCGGCGGCCTGGTGACCGCCGTGATGGACGGCGGCCGGGTCCACACCGTCAGCGTCCCGGTTTCGGAGCGGATCCGCTTCGCGCTTTTCATCCCGGATTTCGAGCTGAAAACCGAGGTGGCGCGCGGCGTCCTGCCCGCGCAGATCTCCCGGCAGGATGCGGTATACAATCTTTCCCGCACCGCGCTGATGACCGCGGCCCTCTTTTCCGGCAGCCTGGACAATCTGCGGATTGCGGTGCAGGACCGCCTCCACCAGCCCTACCGCTTTCCCCTGATCGCGGGGGCGGAGAGGGTGTTTTACGCCGCCTACGGCTTGGGGGCCTACGCGGTGGCCATCAGCGGGGCGGGGCCCTCCATCCTGGCGATCATCGACCGGGAGGCGGCCGACTTTGCCCCCAAGGCCGGGGAGGCCCTGAAGAAGGAAGGGCTTTCGGGCTGGCAGGTGCGGGTTTTGAACTGTGACCCGCACGGGGCGCGGGTGGAATTCGAATAGGGCCGCTCATAGGGACGCCGCCGGGAGGCGCCTGCCTGCCGGGAGGCGGGAGGGGCGGACGCGCCGGCGGCAACAGAAAACAACGCAGGAAGGGTAGGATACGGCAATGCTGGTAGTACAGAAATTCGGCGGCAGCTCCGTCGCCAACGCCGAGCGCGTGTTCAACGTGGCAGGGATCGTCACCGACAAATACAAGGAAGGCAACGACGTGGTGGTGGTGGTCTCCGCCCAGGGAGACACCACCGACGACCTGATCGACAAGGCCAACGAGATCAATCCCGGCGCGTCCCGCCGGGAAAAGGATATGCTTCTGGCGGCCGGCGAGCAGATTTCGATTTCCCTGCTCGCCATGGCGATCGAAAAGCTGGGCTTCCCGGTGGTTTCCCTGCTCGGCTGGCAGGCGGGGTTTGAGACCAACTCGAATTACGGCGCCGCCCGGATAAAGCGGGTGCGCACCGAGCGCATCCGCGCCGAGCTGGACAAGAAGAAGATCGTGGTGGTCGCCGGCTTCCAGGGCCTTAACCGGATGCAGGATGTCACCACCCTGGGCCGCGGCGGTTCGGACACCAGCGCCGTGGCGATCGCCGCCGCCATGCAGGCGGATGTCTGCCAGATCTATACCGACGTGGAGGGCGTGTTCACCGCCGACCCCCGTAAGGTGGATAACGCGCGCAAGCTTGAGGAGATCACCTACGACGAGATGCTGGAGCTGGCGACCCTCGGCGCGCAGGTTCTCAACAACCGCTCGGTGGAGATGGCGAAAAAGTACAATGTGGAGCTTGAGGTCCTTTCCAGCTTGAAACGGGTGCCCGGCACCAAGGTTAAGGAGGCTGTCAAAATGGAAGAAATGCTGGTTAAAAGCGTCGCGAAGGACACCAATGTCGCCCGGGTAATGATCGTGGGCGTGCCGGATGAGCCGGGCATGGCGTTCAATATTTTCTCCCGCGTGGCCAAGGCGCACATCAATGTGGACATCATTCTGCAGTCGGTCGGCCGGGACGGCACCAAGGACATCGCCTTCACCGTGGCCGCGGACAAAGGGGACGAGGCGGTCGCCGCGCTGAAGGATTACTGCGACCGGGTGGGCGCCAAAAGCCTGACCTACGACACCAGCGTGGCCAAGATCTCGGTGGTGGGCGCCGGGATGGAGACCCACGAGGGGGTCGCCGCCCGGATGTTCGAGGCGCTGTCCGACGCCAACGTCAATATCCAGATGATCTCCACCAGCGAGATCAAGGTGTCGGTCCTGATCGCCAGGGAGGACGCCGACCGGGCGGTTTCCATCGTCCACTCCGCGTTTTTCGACGCGCCCACCCACCTGTAACCATCGGGAAAGAGGAGAGAGGAGGGGGAGGAGGGGAAGAGGAAAAGGAAGCGGGACAAGGGGAGAGAAGACGTAAGATGAGGGGATCGGCTTTCCTCCTGCTTCTACTTCTGCCTTCTCCCTCCTCCCTCCCTCCTCCCTGCCTACACCCCACTTCCCCCTTTCCTCCCCCTTTATTTCCCCCTTTTCCGTACCCGGCCTTTTTCCTCCATCCCTGTCCCGGCCCCTCCCGCGCCGTCTCTTTCCCCGGAGAAGGGGGGCAATTAAAAGGTGCAGGGGTGCTCAAAAGGTTGACTGGTAAAGGAACGCCGGAACGGAGGAGGTGCAAATTCAGGGTTGACAGTGAGGAGCCTTCATGCTATAATACCCAAGCAGCCAAAAGCCGGCTGCGGTTCCTGCGGCTTTAGCTCATCTGGTAGAGCGCCACCTTGCCAAGGTGGAGGTAGCGAGTTCGAGCCTCGTAAGCCGCTCCAAAAAACGGCGGTGCGCCATGTGCGCACCGCCGTTTTTCCTGTCAATGCCCCTGCAGCGGGGGGAGGGGAGGAGGGGGGAGGAAAAGCGTTGGCGCACCATAGGAAGTTCCATAGAAATCCCTGGAAAAAGGAAGGAACAGGGAAGCGAGAACAGGACGGGAATGGGCCGGCGGGGATCCAGGGCAAGCCGCGCGGCACCCCGCCCCCTCTTTGCCGTGCGGCGCCCTTCTCCAATCGAAAACGCGAAGGGATAGAGCCGTTCGGGCGAGAAGCGGGGAAGGGGATGGGAGAGCACCGCGCAGCTTGCCCCATCCCCTTCCCTTTCGGCGCCGTCGGCCTCAGAGCCTGCCCGGCGTTTTCCGCAAGCTCCCGGTTATACCGGCGGATTTTTCCTTGTGTGGAGGAAGCACTGAGTCGGCCGGGCCGGCCGGCCAGGCCCCTCTTTGCCTTCGCCGCCCTGCCCCGTCCCATGCCTCCCCTTCCCATTTTCCCCCGCCCTCCCTCTCCCTCCCTCTCCCTCCCTCTCCCTCCCTCTCTCTTCCATTCTCCCCCTCCCGGCCCATTCCCTTCCTCTTCGTTTCCCTGCGCCCCCTGGGCTCCGCCACACGCCTGGCCCCGCCCCCTCCGAACGCCGCGCCTGTCTGGAGGGGAGGTCCAAACCCGCGGCAGAACCGGGGAAAGGCCCTTTCGTGCGGGCGATACGGCGTTTTCACGCGCTGCTTTTCCTGTTTTTCGGAAAGAGGACTTGTCTTTCCAGGTATTGGGGTGTATAATAAAAAAGGGGAAAGCGCGCCAAACCGGCGCGCTTCCACATTCTACGGCTATCTTTCGGGGGGTTCTATATTTAAGGAAGGCATTCCGTTTAAGTTTCAGGGGGTTATCCGAGTGGCGAGCGACCTACATTGTCATACCAAGATTTCCGACGGTTCCATGGGGATCGAGGAGCTGATTGCTCTGGCCAAGCGCCGCGGCCTGTCGTATATTGCGGTGACCGACCACGATACCACCGCGGGCGCCACCCGCGCGGTTGTGATCGGCCGCCGGCAGAAGCTCAATGTGATTCATGGGGTGGAGTTTTCCACCATGGACACGCAGCGCGGGCGGAAGGTGCATCTGCTGTGCTATCTCTGCGATGCGCCCGACCGGCTGGAGGGCATGTGCCGCCGGATCGGGGAAAGCCGCAAAAAGGCGGCGCTGGCAATGGTCCGCAAGGTCATGCGGTATTATCCCATCACCCCGGAGCTGATCGTGAAGTGCGCCACCGGCAGCACCAATATTTATAAGCAGCACATCATGCACGCGCTCATGGATGCCGGGTATGCCGATTCCATTTACGGGGAATTATATGACAAGCTGTTTGCGCCGGGGCGGGGGCTCGCGCTGGTGGAGGCGGAGTACCCCGACACCCGCGAGATTCTGGAGCTGATCCACAGCGCGGGAGGGATCGCCGTGCTCGCGCATCCTCCGGTATACGACAGCGATCAGGCGCTGGAGGAGCTGACCGCCCTGGGGCTGGACGGCGTGGAGGTCTGGCATCCCCGCCATACGGAGGAGCAGGCGCGGCAATACGCCGCCTACGCCCGCGACCACGGCCTGCTGATGACCGGCGGGACCGATTTCCATGGGATGTACACCGCGGCCGCCCGCCCAATGGGCAGCACCGCGGTTCCCGAGGAATGCGTGCAGGCGCTTCTTGCCCATAAGGCCCGGCTGAAAAAGCAGAACGCCTGAGGCGGCGCCGTGGCTTCGAAGAAAAGAGTTCTATACGGAAGGGGTTCCATCCATGTCGTATCAATACCGGCCGAAAGGCGTTTGCTCCCGGGATATTGTCTTTGACCTGGAGGACGGAAGGGTGAAGAACGTCCGTTTTACCGGCGGCTGCAGCGGCAATACCCAGGGGGTCGCCCGCCTGGTGGAGGGGATGCCGGCTGAAGAAGCGGTGAAACGGCTGTCCGGCATCCGCTGCGGGATGAAGGCCACCTCCTGCCCCGACCAGCTGGCCAGGGCCATCGAAAAGGCGCTGGGGGAACGACCGGCGTAAACAGACAGCGTATGAGGCAGCCGCCGCGGAATTTCAATCCAAAATTTCAACCCGGAAACAAGAAACTGCATGGATGGGTGGGTTTGTGAATGCGAAATGACGACAGCGATATGAAGATCATGGGGGACGATTACGATTTCCCGGAGGAAAAGGACGACTCCCACGAAACGGCCCGCCAGCTGGAGCAGGAAAAGGCGAACGGGAACCTGAACCGCGCCCGCCAGCTCGGCGCCATGATGGCGGAAGAGGTTTCCGCCGTGGAGGGGGACTCCCCGGAGAATGAGCCCGCCCTGCTGACCCAGCGGCGGATTCTGCTCGCTTTTGCGGCCGAGGTAGGGTTTGAGGCGTTTCTTCCCAACAGCATTCTGACCGAAACCGCACAGAGTGTTTTTTATGAGACATTGAGCAAGGATGCGCCGGCGTTTTATGAAGACCTGCAGGAATCGGGCGCCTTTTCCTTTTATTATCTTTGTGTTCGCGAGGGCCGCCAGGTGGAGGAGAAGGTGGGCCAGACGTTCGCTTCCCTGTGCGGGAAACCGAAGGACGCGGCGCTTGCACAGGAAGGCGAAGGGCTGTACCGGCGTTTCATCGATCGGGTTCAGCGCTTTGTGAACAGCATGGGCTTTTTGTGGTAATAAGCGTTGGATCCCGTCCGGCGGGTTCTCGGGCCGGGGTCGGAGCAGGCAGGAACAGGCAGGAACAGGTAAGAACAGGTAAGAACAGACGTAAAAAAGCCGCCGGGCTGTGCGCCCGACGGCTTTGCTTTTTCGGGTTATGGATGCTTTTTTTCCACGGCGCTTTTTTTCTGCCGCTGAAGGCGGCGCTGCTCATATTGTTCCGAGGCGACTTTTTCCACCATCCGCAGGATCTCCGCCTGCTTGTC
>CAJFTG010000003.1 GCA_904419875.1 Candidatus Avimonas caecicola
GTGTCTGCGGCGGGAGCCTCCGGCACAGCCTTCGGAGGCCATCCGCACGCTTATTTCTGCTGCGAGGCAGGAAAAGAAGAGAAGGGGAGAGGAAGGGGACGGGGTCGGAGAGGGGCGGCCAGCGCCGCCGCGCCGGGGCAAACAAAACGGGGGCTGCCGCGCGCGGCAGCCCCCGTCCCAACGGCCGGGGAGGCTCCTGTTCCCGGATTATTGCAGGGTCACGCCTTCAGCCCGAACAGGTCCCGCAGCTTCAGCCGGGAGCCGTAGTGCAGGACCGAGGCGGAATACAGCCGGACCGAGAGAAGGGAAACCAGCACAATGGCCGCCAACAGCAGGAGAAGGGAGATCAGGATGTCGCCTGCGGGCACCGTTTCGTTAAGCAGGCGGAAGGGCATGACAAAGGGGGAGGTGAAGGGGATATAGGTGACAATCCGCTTCATGCCGCTGTCGGGCATCAGGATCACCATGTAGGCCGCGTAGAAGCAGACCAGGCTGAGCAGCACCGAAGGCATCATCGCGGAGTTAAGGTCCTCCGCCCGGCTGACCGTTGCGCCGCAGACCGAGTTGACCATGGCGAACAGGGCATAGCCGAGCAGGAAGTAGAGCAGCACCAGAAGCCCGGCGGACAGCGGGAAGGAGGAGATTGCCAGCGGCATGCCGCCGATGGTGAAATCGGCCGGGACCAGCAGCCGGAAGCACACGGCGCCCACCAGGCCGAACAGGCCGAGCTGGCAGAGGCCGAGCGCCCCCATCCCCAGGCATTTGCCCAGGAGGATGCGGGAGGGCTTGGTCGAGACCACCAGCGTTTCCATCACGCGGGAGGTCTTCTCCGCCGCCACCGACATCGCGACGCCGTACCCGTAATAGTACACGGCGAAGAACATCACCACCACCAGGACGATGCCCAGCACATAGCCGGAGAAGTCCATTTTGCCTACCGACACCTGCTCGACCGGCAGGTCGGACAGGGCGGTCTGGGTCACGTCGGCCGACACGCCGGCCTCGGACAGGGCGTTTGAAATATAGAGCGCCCTCAGCGTCTCGGAAACCGCGGAGGCGGACAGGCCGCTCATGAAATCGGCGGAATACAGGCGGACCAGCGGAAGGCCGTCCGCCCCCTCCGCAATTTCCACCACGCTTGTGTCCTTGTCGTCCAGCATGGTCTGCTTATAGCCCTCCAGCCCGGCCTCCTCGCCTTCCCGGAATTCCACGGAGGGGAGGGCGGCGGCCAGCGCTTCCCGGGCGCCGGGGATCCGGCCGTCCGGGTCAAGCAGGTAGCAGACGGCGGTCTTTTCCACCGGAGCGGGTTCGGCCGGCGCCTCTTCCCCGCTTCCGCCGGCGGTGAGGGCGGGCAGGGCGCAGACCACGACAATCAGCGCCACCACCAGCAGGGTGGTGAGGATAAAGGCTTTTTTGCGGATGTTGTCCTTGAAGGTAAAACGAAAAACAGAGAATACCTCTTTCATTGCACCGCCTCCACTTTTTCCACAAAGATTTCATGCAGCGAGGGTTCCCGGATTTCGTAGCGGTCGGGATAGATGCCGCTCCCGACCAGCTCCGCCAGAAAAGCGTGGGCTTCCTCGTCCCCGCTGATCTTGAACTCATACCCCTCCGCCGTCTTTTCCAGCAGCCGCAGGCCGTGCTTTTCCGCCAGCGGGAGGATGTCCTGCCCGCAGAACAGGGAGAGGTTGGTGTGGCCGTATCCGGCCTTGATCTGCCGCAGGTTCCCCTCAAGCACTGTTTTGCCCCGGCTGAGGATGACCAGGTCGCGGCAGTATTCTTCCACGGTGGCCATCTGATGGCTGGACATCACGATATACCGCCGGTCGGCGATCAGCTCGGCCAGCACGCTTTTGAAAATGTCGGCGTTGATCGGGTCCAGCCCGCTGAATGGCTCGTCAAGGAAGATGAGCTCCGGGTCGTGGAGGATGGTGGCGATCAGTTGGATTTTCTGCTGGTTGCCCTTGGACAGCTTCTCCGCCATCGTCCCGCGGTATTCCGCCATTTCCAGCCGCTTGAGCCAGCGGTCGGCGGCGTCGGCGGCCGCCCGGCGGGACATCCCCCGCAGCTCGCCGAAGTACACCAGCTGGTCGATGACGCGGACCTTGGGGTAGATGCCCCGCTCCTCCGGCATATAGCCGAAGCGGACGGTCCGGCGGTTCAGCGGCCCGCCGTTCCAGGCGATCTCCCCTTCGTCCTTGTCCGTGACGCCCAGGATCATGCGGATGGTGGTGGTTTTCCCGGCTCCGTTGGTGCCGATCAGGCCGAAGACGCCCGGCTCCGCAATCTCAAAGCTGAGGTCGTCCACCGCCTTTTTCGCCCCGAAAGACTTGCTGACATGGCGCACCGAAAGTCCCATTTGCTCTCAAAACCCCTTTCCTGCGCCGCCCGTCCGGACCGGCCTGGCGGCGCTCCGGCGTTAGTATAACACGCCGCTTCCCTCTTTGGCAATCAAGATTTCCTTAAGATCCGAACGGCCGCCCGTTTTCCCGCTTTCCGCCGCGGATTCGTTTTTTCGCGTTCCCCGCGCCCGGGTATTACTGCCGGAGCCGTCTGGACGCGCGCAGTTTCCGCGTTTCCTTGCGGACCGCGGCCCCTTCGTGCACGGGCAATTTGCGGGCGGGGTCCGGCGGCCCGCCGGTCCCTTTCGCCTTCCCACAGGCAGCGATTGGAGGGGTGCCGTTGTCCGTTCCGCACTGCAGGGCGGCCGGCCCGCGCCGGCCTCAGCTCATTCGCTTGCGCGCGGGCAGGGCGGGGGGCGGTGCGGGGACAGGAGAAGGGGCGGAGGAAAGACGCCGAAGGAGGCTTCCCCAAAAGGGCGGACGGAGAGGCGGGGGATTCGCCGGGATTCGGGGCGTTCCGCTTGCGCGCGGCGGGGGAAGATGATAAAATAGCGGCGTGGGATGCCGGTTTGTGGGAACCGGCGTAAAACAGGAAAGGGGTTTATACCGATGGAACTGATCGAAGCATTGACGCCGGCCGCTTTGTTCGAGCCGGGGCATACCCTGGCCGCGCCGCTTCTGGCGGCGGTGGAATATCCGTGGGAGGCGCTGGCCGGTATCCGGGGATTCCTTCAGGCGCTGGGGCCGACGCTGCCGGCGGAGGAATACGATTCCCCGCGGCCGGGGGTGTGGGTTCACAAAACCGCAAAGGTCGCCCCCTCCGCCTTTCTGGGGGAGGATGTCCTCATCGGCCCGGAAGCGGAAATCCGGCACTGCGCCTTTATCCGGGGAAGCGCCCTCGTTGGGGCCGGCGCGGTGGTGGGCAATTCCACCGAGCTGAAAAACGTCATCCTCTTTGACAAGGTGCAGGTTCCCCACTACAATTACGTGGGGGATTCCATCCTCGGCTACAAGGCGCATATGGGCGCGGGGTCGATCACCTCCAACGTGAAAAGCGACAAGACCCTGGTCACCGTGGCCTGCAGCGGCGAGCGGGTGGGGACCGGCCTGAAGAAATTCGGCGCCATTCTGGGCGACCATGTGGAGGTCGGGTGCGGCTCGGTGCTCAACCCCGGCTCGGTGGTCGGGCCGAACAGCCAGATTTACCCGCTTTCCATGGTGCGGGGCTATATCCCGGCGGGGAGCATCTATAAAAAGCAGGGCGAGGTTGTCTCCAAGCGCTGACAAGCGTTAAGAGGAGCGGAGTATAAACGCGCTGTATAATTACGAAAAATTATCCGGAAAGCAATTGCATCCGGCTGCTGCCGGCGGCCCGGACGGCATACAAAAAGGCCGCGTCCCGCGGCCTTTTGCTGTGCGGCGGAAGTGCGGCGCTCAATAACGCCGCACTTCCCATAGCCGGCCGCATTCGGCGCTTTTTGGGCGCAAGTCCCCGCTTTTTTCCGACCAGAGGAGGAGGCCGGTCCGGCGCGGGCCGCTCTTCCTCCGGCATGGGCGTGCGGCCCGGTCGCCGATGGGAAGGGCCTCCGGCCGGGGCCCGCGGGCGCCGTCTGCCTGCCCGCAGGCGGCGGAAGGTTCCTTTGTGCGCCGGCTGCGCGCCGCCTGCACGCCGGCCGGAGCGTCTTCCGCGGCGCCTCCTCATTTGGGCCGCGAAAAGGAGGCGGGCTGCCGGCAGGCATTCCTAGCCGCCGGAGGCCGCCGCGGAAGCGGCCGTGCTTCGGGCGGGGGAGGTTGCCGTCGCCGGAGGGGATTCCGGGACGGCGGGGTCGCGGATTTGGTAGACCCGGTGGTATTCCTTGGTTTCCTCGTTCTTGACAACGGTGGAGCGGTTGCGGTACAGCAGCCGCACCAGAGGGTAAACATCCACCCAGATTTCGTTGTTCCCTTCCTTTTGGGATTCGTCGAAAATCAGCTGAAGCCCGAAATGCAGATGGGGCTGCTCGATGTTGTTGACGTTTTCGGCCACGCTGTAGCCGGTTCGCCCCAGATAGCCGATGACATCTCCCGGCTGTACGACCGAACCGATTTCCAGCTCTTTGTTGTAAGGGAAGTTCTTGCGCAGGTGGGCATAATAGTAATAGCGCTTTTGGTCGAAGCTGCGGATGCCGATCCGCCAGCCGCCGTACTGATTCCAGCCGAGCGCCTCCACCGTTCCGCCTTCCACGGCGATAATGGGGGTGCCGACCGCGCCCATCAGGTCGTGGCCGAGGTGCTTGCGCTTGAAGCCGTAATCCCGGCTGCTGCCGAAATCGTCGAAATCGCTGTAGGGATAATTCCGGGCGATCGGGGAAAAGCCTTTGAGCCCGTAACGGGCTTCCCACCGCTTGCCGCTCTCGGCGGTTTCATCGGGCACCTCGATTTCGTAATAGCCGACCAGGCCGCCGAGAACGGCGGAATACGCTTCATGATAATAGTCGTAGTATGTCAGATCGCGGGTCAGATCTTCCATGGCAGCGCCTTCCTGCAGCGCTTTGACCGTCTCGTCCAGCTTGACGGCCGTATAGCTTTTCCAGTTGTTCCCGTTTTTGGAGGCCGCGTATGCCAGAAGCTCAATCCAGCTCACGGGGGTGTCGGTGTCATGCGAGGCAATGTCCAGGTCGAGCGCGTGGCTGAGCAGTTCATAGGGGACGTCGAAGTCGACCCATTTGATATAATCCGTATCCTGGGAAGACGCCGCGCCGCCCCCGGTATCGGCGGCGCCGGCCCGGGCATACGCCAGGCAGCCTCCCACCAGCAGCGCCAGCGCCGCCGCCAGGGCGATCACGGCCCGCAACACGGTTTTCCGGCTTAAAACGATAAACATGGTAGACATAGCTTCTCCCGCCTTTCCGCCTGCCATAAATATATGACCGGCGGCCGGGCGGCATTCCGGCGGAAGGCGGCGATTTTCCTGCCAAATCCCGCCGTGAGAAATTCCCGCTGCATTTCCCGGGCGGGATGCATATGCTATAGCGGGACGGACGCGCCGAATTCCGCGGACGGAGCGGTTTCGCCTGCGGCGGGCGCCCGTCCCGCCTTTGAGCGCGCAAGGGAGAGGGGATTTTCATGGGATGCTGGTCAACCATGCTGGCCTCTCTGGCGGTGAGCGCGGCGCTGCTCGGCGCGGCGCCGCTGACCAACGTGGGGGAGATCACCGTCGGTCCGGTGGTGCAGCAGGTGGAAACCGAAACCATGACGTTCAGCGGTACGCATCCGCGGTTTACCGGCGTCGGTGACGCGGCCGCCCAAAAGCGGCTGAATGCACGGATGGCGGAATGGGAGAAAGAAGCGCTTGCACGGACGAAAGCCGCCGCGGCAACCATGCGGGCCGACGACGGGTCGGAGCAACGGAAAGCCGAGGGCGTGTTTTCCTATGAAGTGAAGCGGAACGGCGGCGGCATCGTGTCCCTGCTGTTCAGCGAGTATCAATATGCCGGCGGAGCAAACGGGCTGGATGTCAGAAGCGGCCTGACCTTTTTCACCGACAGCGGCGAGACGCTGCGTCTGTCCTCCCTGTTTTCGAACAGCGAAGAGGGGCTGCGGCAGGTCAACGCCCTGGTCGGGGAACAGCTGAGGGAGCGGGGCCTGGAGTCCCGGCTCCTTGTACGGAACCCGCAGGTGGAGAAGGGGCAGCCGTTTTATCTCACCGATACCGCGCTTGTGATTGTGGTGCAGGAGCTGACCTGGTTCCCGCACGCAATGGGCACGGTGGAACTCTCGATCCCGCTGTCGCAGTTTCAGGGCTGCCTGCGGGCCGAATTTCAGCCGTAAAAATTCCGAAGGGGCGCTGCAAAATGAAGCATTTTGCAGCGCCCCTGTCTGGTGTTTTCACATGAATAAGCCCCCGGCAGAACCGGGGGAAGGGGACGAACAGGAGAATAAAGGCGTTGGCAGCGGCATGCCCCCATGAAAACAGAAGGGACGGCCCGGCGGCCGCGTTACAGCCAGGGCAAGGGGATGTGCCTTGGGGCCGGCTTGGCAGAAGCGCAGCGGCCCGGCGGCGGGGGGAGAGGGGAGGGATAGCGCGATCACAAAGAGCCGGCGCCCCTTGCCCCTTTGGGGGGGGGAAGCCTGTATTCGGCCCGCCCGGGGCCTGGCAAAGCCGCCGCTTCGGGCGGTTATGACTGCCCGTCCGGCTCCCGTGCGGTTTACGCCCGCTTGGAAAAGATGGTTTCCCGCACCCGGGTGCGGCTGGAGTAATGGACGCTCAGCGCCACCCCGATGCCGAGGAAAAGGGTCCCCACCGAGCTGCCGCCCCGGCTGAAAAAGGGGAGGGTGATGCCGATAACCGGCAGCAGCCGCAGGTTCATCCCCAGGTTGATCAGGGACTGAAAGCCGATCATGGACATCACGCCCGCGCACAGCAGCGTCCCCTGGAAATCCCGCGCCCGGAGCGCGTCCTTCAGCAGCACAAGCACGATGCCCAGCAGAAGCAGAAGCAGCGCCGTCGCGCCGACGAAGCCGAATTCCTCCCCTGCCACGGTGAAAATGAAGTCGTTGTTCCGGGCATACAGCGTATAGCCGCCGATGTTGCCGCCCTGAAGAAAGCCGAGGCCCGAAAGCTGCCCCGATCCGATGGCGGTCAGCCCCAGGTACTGCTGCCAGCCCTCCTGATCCTTGTATTCGTCAATGAAGATCAGGCTGAGGAAACGGGCCTGCTTGTCCGGATCCAGATGGCTCCAGACCAGCGGCACCATCGCGGTAACCACGATCAGCGCGATGAGAAAGTAGATCGGCCGCAGCCCGGCCACCAGCATCATCGAGGCGAAAATGAAAATGAAGACCAGCGCGGTGCCGTCGTCCCCCTGCAGGAAAACCAGCGCGATCGGGATCAGCCCGTGCACACCGAGCAGGACAACGGTCTTGAATTCGTTGATATGCTCCCGCACCTTGCTCAGATGATGGGAAAAGGAGACGATAAAGGTAATCTTCATCAGTTCCGCCGGCTGGAAGGTGATATACCGCCCGCCGCCCATGGGGATGCCGAGCCAGGCGGTATCGTCGGTGCCGCCGACGTTCAGGCCGAGCCCCACCAGAGTGAGCAGCACCAGAAACACCGCAACGCCCGAAAGCACCGGCCAGCAGCGGCAGATCAGGTCATAGTCGATTTTGGAAATCACGACCGCGGCGACGATGCCGGCCGCGCAGGCGGCGACCTGGATCATGTAGTCGCTCGCCCCCAGCCCGGCCGTCTTGGCGGTGGAATAGACCAGCAGACAGCCGTAGGCCGCCGCCGCCGTGCACAGCAGCAGAAGCAGCCAGTCGGTATACCGTATATAATTGGAAACGCCGGTTTTAATTTTTTTCAACAGTCCCAAAGAGAATACCGGTCCTTCCTGGTCGTATTCTGGAGGCACTTCCCGCCGATGGGGATGCCGGCGGCGGATAAAACGATATATGGGTTATTATACCTGTTTTTCACACCCTGCGCAAGATTGAGTCTTTTAAGAATCCATGAAGTATGGTAGAATACCGGTGACGGCCTTTTTCCGGTCCCGCGGGCCGGGAGAGGCTGGGAAAGGCCGGAGAAGGCCGAATCGCGGCAGACCGCGCCGGGGGCCTTCCGGCGGCGGGCAGGGCCCCTGTTATCCAGTATGGACGAAATCGCGGCGATATGCGCGCGTGGGCGGAAAATAATAAGGCGTTTCCCGGCAGCCTGGCGGGCAATAGGCGTCCGGCGTTGCGCCGCGCGGCCCGGGGCGGGCCGGCTGCGCCGTTCATATACGGCGACGGGCCGTTTCCGGCCGCCTATCCCGCCGTGCGGCGGAGGGCGGGCCTTCCGTTTCCCTTCCTG
The DNA here is from genome assembly GCA_904419875.1 of Candidatus Avimonas caecicola. Lineage (GTDB taxonomy): Bacteria > Bacillota > Clostridia > Oscillospirales > Acutalibacteraceae > Avimonas > Avimonas caecicola. The sequence goes on from CAJFTG010000003.1 coordinate 8,176, forward strand.
GCCCCTCCTTGGGCCCTCCCTCGCCCATCCCTTGCTTCTCCTTCGCTTTTCCGCCTGCTTTTCACCCGCTCTTCTGCCCGCTCTTCTGCCCGCTCTTCCCGATACGGCGCCGGAAGGAAGGCGCTTCGTGCGGACAGGGGCTTTTCCGAAGATCTGCTGGGATATACAGGGATATGCAGGGATAAACAGGGGGTGGACAGGGGATGAAGCTGCTGTTTATAATCGGGAATACGGCTGTCGGAAAGATGACGGTAGGGCAGGAGCTGACGAAGATCACGCATTTGCGCCTGTTCCATAACCATATGGCCATTGAGCCCGTTATCGAGGTTTTCGGCGGGTTTCACGCGCAGGCCGTCCGGCGGCTGCGCGAGGTGATTTTTGAGGAATTTGCCTCGTCCGACCATTATGGGCTGATCTTTACCTATATGTGGGCCTTTGACCAGCCGTCGGACTGGGACTATGTGGAGCACGTGAAAGACATATTCCGCCGGAGGAACCCGGGCACGGAATTTTATTATGCGGAGCTGGTTGCTCCTCAGGCCGTCCGCCTGCAGAGGAACGCGACCGGGAACCGGCTTGCGCACAAAGCGTCCAAGAGGGATGTGGAAGCTTCCGGCCGGCGGCTGATCTGCGACGACGAACGGTTCCGCTGTGAAAGCATGGAAGGGGAAATCCCGTTTGCCAACTATATCCGAATCGAGAACGCCGGCCTGCCGCCCGAGGCTGCGGCAAGGCGGATCAAGGAACGCTTCGGCCTGTGACGTCCCTTGACGGCCGGCCACCGGGCAGGACGGGCCAGGGGGACGCCGCGGCAAAGGCCGGCGGGAAGGAGGGCCTGAAAAATGGCGGAGATGATGACCAATTCCCCGGAGGAGACCGAGGCGGCGGGCGCCTCGTTCGCCCCGCGGGTGGCGGCGGGCGGCGTAATCGCCCTGTACGGCGGGCTGGGGGTGGGAAAGACCGCCTTTGTCCGCGGCCTGGCCGCCGGCCTGGGGCTGGACGCCGGGGTGTCCAGCCCCACCTTCGCGCTGGTGAACGATTACGGCGGGAATCCCCCGCTGGCGCACTTCGACATGTACCGCGTCACCGGCTGGGAGGACCTGTATTCCACCGGCTTTTTCGATTACCTCGACGCCGGGGCCATTCTGGCGGTCGAGTGGAGTGAAAACATCGAAGCGGCGTTGCCGGACAATGCCATCCGCGTATATTTTACCCGGTTGGACGAAGGCCGGCGGCTCATCCGCTGGGAGGACCCGCCGGCCGCGGGCCGGGGAGAGCGCCGCGGCGGGGGAAAGGACGGAGAAAACGGATGAAGATTTTAGCGGTTGAATCCTCCGCCGGCCCCGCTTCCTGCGCGCTGGCGGAGGAGGGGCGGATTCTGGCGTCGGCGTCGGTGCACACCGGGCTGACCCACAGCCAGACGCTGATCCCGATGGTGGACGCCATGCTGAAAAACGCCGGCGTTTTATTGGAAGAGGTGGACCTGCTGGCGGTAGCGGCCGGGCCCGGTTCCTTTACCGGGGTGCGCATCGGGGTGGCGGCGGTGAAGGGGCTGGCCTTCGCCAAGGGCACGCCCTGCATCGGGGTCTCTACCCTGGCGGCCATGGCGCGCGTCGCCGACGGCCTCCCTTTCGACGGGGTGGTCTGCGCAGCGATGGACGCCCGCTGCCGCCAGGTGTATACCGCCCTGTTCGACTGCGAAGGGGGGCAGATCAGCCGGCGGACGCCGGACGAGGCGCTGCCGCTGGAGGAATTGGAAAAGCGGTTAATTTCTTGCAATAAATCTATTTTTCTGGTTGGAGACGGCGCGGAGTTGTGCTATAATACCTTTAGCGCCCGCGTTCCCGGGCTGACTCTGGCCCCGCCCCGCCTGCAGTTTCAGCAGGCGGCCGGCGTGGCGGCCGAAGCGGCGTTTGGAGCGGGGGAGGCGGTTTCCGCCGACCGGCTGCAGCCGGTGTATCTGCGCCTTCCCCAGGCGGAGCGGGAGCTCCGCGCCCGGCAGGCGGCGGGCACGCGGTGACGCGGCGGGAAAATGTTCAGGCGGCCGTGCGGCCGTCCGGGAGAAAGGAATGTTGAAAATGGCAAAACCGTTTATTGCCGACCACCCGCTTATCCAGCATAAGGTGACCCTGCTGCGGGACAAGAACACCGGCTCCAAGGAATTCCGGGAGCTGATCCAGGAGATTACCGAGCTGATGTGCTACGAGGCGACCCGCGACCTGCCCACCTGCGAGGTGGAGATCGAAACGCCGATCACCATTACCAAATCCCGGGTGATCGCCGGGCGCAAGCTGGCGTTCGTGCCCATCCTGCGCGCGGGCCTCGGCATGGTGGACGGGGCGATCGAGCTGGTGCCGGCCGCGCGGGTGGGGCATATCGGCCTGTACCGCGACCCCGAAACCCTCAAGCCGGTGGAATATTACTGCAAGCTGCCCGGGGACATCAGCGAGCGGGAGGTCATCGTGCTCGACCCGATGCTGGCAACCGGCGGCTCGGCGGTGGACGCCATTTCCCTGATTAAGAAGCGCAGCCCGAAGAATATCAAGTTTATGTGCATCATCGCCGCGCCGGAGGGGCTCAAGGAGCTGACCGAGGCCCATCCCGACGTACAGGTGTACTGCGCCGCGCTGGACGATCACCTGAACGATCACGGTTACATCGTCCCCGGCCTCGGCGACGCGGGCGACCGTATTTTCGGCACGAAATAATCCGCGGCGGCCGGCGGCAGATACCTCTTATTCATAAAAGCCGCCGGCGTCACGGCGGGCTTTCCCGCCGCAGTGCCTGGCCCTGCGGCGGATTTTCGTAGGAGGAACCCGCTGGCTGGGCCGGTGGTTGGGGGGAGCCTGGGGCGGCAAGGCAGACAGAAATTCCCTTTAGCCGGCACTGCGTTTCAGGGGATACCCGAAGGGGAAGAGCAGTACGATACTGCACGATTCTGCACGATTCTGCACGATACTGCACGATGCTGTATGGAAGCTGTACGGACAATTTGGGGCGTTGAAATAGCAGCGGAGCCGAGGCTTTTTTGAGGCCGCGGGTACTGCGCGGAACCTGCGGGCGGGAATGCTGGCCGCATGGCGGAACCCATCGCCAACCAATGGAAGGAAGACGAATGCGGCGGACAGCGGAGCGCTCCCGGCCCGTTTCCGCGCGGCCGGCAGGCCGCACTTACCCATTGCCGTGTATGCAGGGGAGCGTCGGGTTCAGCCCGTTTGCGTAATACCCCGGCTCTGCCGGGGAAGGGTTATTTGTTTGGTTCGGAGGATATTCCATGAAAAAAAGAAACGGCCCGCTGCCGGCTCTGGCCGGTGTAGCCGCCGCCCTGGGCGCCGCCTGGTTTGTCGGGGAGAACCGGCGGGTGGAGACGGAGGAGCTGCCGGTGCTGATTCCCGGCCTGCCGAAGGGGATGGAGGGGCTGCGGATAGCCCATCTGTCGGATCTGCATTTCCCCCATTGCGCCCGGACGCCGCGGGAGCTTGCCGCCATCGTCCGCCGGCTGCGGCCGGATCTGATTGCGCTGACCGGCGATCTGATCGACCGGGCGGACACCTTTTCGCCGGCGGTGCTGGAGGATGCCTGCCGGCGGCTCGCGGCGGTCGCCCCCTGCTACGCTGTGCCCGGCAATCATGAGTTCCGGGCGGGGCTGGTCGGGGAATGGACCGCGCTGCTCAACCGGGCCGGGGTACGGGTGCTCGGGGAGGAATGGGTTTTGCTGCGCCGGCGGGGGGATACCCTCTGGCTGGGCGGGCTGCCTTACGGACGCCCGATTCCGCCGCCGGAACCGGGCTGCCGGCTGGTGCTGTCCCACTATCCGGAGAATTTCCCCGCCTATGCGGCCAGCGGCTATGAGCTGGTGCTGGCCGGCCATGCCCACGGCGGGCAGTTCCGCTTCCTGGGCCGGGGGCTGTATTCGCCGGGCGAGGGGCTGTTTCCCCGGTATACCAGCGGGCTGTACGCTCTGGGGGATAGCCGGATGGCGGTCAGCCGCGGCCTGCGCAGCGGCTGGATGCCGCCCCGTTTGGGCAACCCGCCCCATCTTCCGCTGGTGGTCCTGCACACAAAGAAAAACGCCTGAAAAAAGCACGGGAAACTCAGAAAGAGGAAAGGATGAATGGGATGAAGTACCTTTGTCCCTCCTGCGGCGCGCTGAACGAGGAGGGCGCCGACTACTGCACGGGCTGCGGCATCCCTCTGAAAGCGGACGAGGCCCGGCTCAAGGAGGAGATCGAACGGCGGCTGCGGGGAGGAGAGCCCTCCGCACCGGAGACGGCGGTGCTGCGGCCCCTGCCGTTCCTGGCGGCGCCGGACGAGCCCGGCCGGCCGGCGGAAGGGGCGCCTTCGGCGGAGATCGTGTTGTCTAAAAGCCCGCTCAAGCGGAAACGCCGGTGGTGGCTGCTGTTCGGCGGCCTGGCGGCTGCGGCGGTGATCGCGGCCGCCGCGGCGCTGTCGTTTTTCTTCGCGGACAGCGAATACACCTCCTCGCCGGAGGGGGTGCTCAAGGGGCTGGAGAAGGCAATCAACACCCAGGACACCGACCTGTTCTGGGAGCTGGTGGAAATGCCGTACAACACAAACAAAGAGGATTTTTACCTTTCTTGGATGAACAACAATGCGGTGGCAGAATTTCAGGTGCTCGACATCATGGAAGGAAGCCGGAGCAATATGGCGTTTGCGTATGTGAACATGAAAATCCAGTGGCCTGATTACTACGGCGGGGTGTGGGACTCAAGGGAGCCGGAGACCGAAACGATAGTGTTCTTTATAAAAAAGGACGGGCAGTGGAAGATGAGCTATGAGATCGGCGGCGGGTTTTACGCTCTGCTATGACGCGGCGCGGGCCGCCGCACCGGACAAAAGGGGGGGTTCGCCGTCGTGGCGGCGAACCCCCTGAAACAAGCTGGAGGGCCGCGCTGCGGCCCTCTTTTTGCGTCCTCCGGTCAAGCCGGGATTTCCCCTTTTGCGGCGCGCCCTTCGAAAAGTGGGTTCAGCGGGGAGGAGCCGTCTGTGAAAACAGGGTGCAGCCCTGCCGGCGGAAGTGTTCCACCTTTTCCCGCACGCGGGCCTCGTCCACCTTGAAAAACCGGCTCAGGCAGGGGATGCAGAGGAAGGAGTCCGCGCCCCGGTTGACCATCCGCTTGTAAATGGCGATCTCGTCGCCCGTCAGGGGCTTTCCGCATTCGCGGCACAGGTTTTCGGCCATTTCCGTTCCTTCCTTTCCGTAAAACCGCGGCGCCCGCCGGGAAGCGGCTGCGGGCGGTGCGGTCAGTTTTTCTCCGCATCCGCAAAGTCCACAAAAAAGCAGGGCGTTTCCCGCATTTTGGACAGCGCGGCCTCCCGCAGCCGCGCCGCATCAAAAAGATCGGCGGTGCCGGTTCCTGCCTTCCCGCGCCGGAGGATATTCCCGCCCGGAAGGTCCGCGGCCCGGTCGTACCGCTGGATGACCCCGCGGAACCCGTGGGGGGTGTACCGGCCGGTCAGGCGGCGGCCGTCCTCCAGCACGCAGGTATAGTCCACCGGCTGCGGGTCGAGGCAGTAAGGGACCTCCGCTTCCTCCTCCACCCCATGCAGGAAGGTGTTGGGGGTGAGGCCGCAGCCGAGCATCAGGATTTTTCCACCGCATTCCGCCAGCCGGCGGAATGGCGAGCGGGGACCGACCGGCGTGCGGTCGTGGAGATGCCCGCCGGTCAGCTCCTGCGCCAGCCGCCCGGCGGCGCACACCGAGTGGGTGGGATGCACGCTCCGCCGGACGCCGGGGGTAAGCCGGAAGGTCTCGGAAAGCCTGCCTACGCAGGAGGGGGATTCCCGCACCGAAAACACCGGCTGCTCCCGGGTGACCGTCGTATAGGTCAGGGCGGGAAGCAGCAGCGTCCCCTGGCCGGTCAGAAGGCCGGCCAGCACGTCGAGCACCCCGGCGCAGTCCCCTTCCACCGGGCCCAGCGGTTTCATGGCGCTGTGGACGAGCAGAACGTCCCCTTTCCGGATTCCGAGCGCGCGCAGCTGCCGTGAAAGCTCCTGTTTGGTGGTCATGCCGCCTCTCTCCTTTTCGCCTTGCTTGACGGCCGGCCGCAGCCGGGAAGGACCCGGCCGTCATCCGCGGACGCTTCGGCCGGCCCGCGGCTTTTTCTGCCGGCAGTGAAAAGTTACGGGTTCGCTGAATTTCCGCCGGAAAAGAAGGAAAACTAAGCCCGGCCGCCGAAATTTCGAAAGGCCGCCCGGAGAACCGGACGGCCCCCGCCTTCATATACTGTGGTTGGAAGGAGCGCCGCCTTACTGGTCGTAGCCGCGGGGGTTGCCCGACTGCCAGCGCCAGGAATCGCGGCACATTTCGTCCACCCCGCGGGCCGCCTTCCAGCCGAGCACCCGCTCCGCTTTGGACGGGTCGGAATAGCAGGTGGCGATATCGCCCGCCCGGCGGGGAGCGATCGCGTAGGGGATGGCGACGCCGCTGGCCTTTTCAAACGCGTGCACCAGGTCCAGCACGCTGTAGCCGTTGCCGGTGCCGAGATTGAACACCTCTGCGCCGGAGTGCCCCAGCGCGTAATCCACCGCCTTGACGTGGCCCGCGGCCAGGTCCACCACGTGGATATAGTCCCGCACGCCGGTGCCGTCGTGGGTGTCGTAATCGTCGCCATAGACCGAAAGCCGGGGCAGCTTGCCGATGGCTACCTGGGTGATATAGGGCATCAGGTTGTTCGGGATGCCGTTCGGGTCCTCGCCAATGCGGCCGCTCTCGTGCGCGCCGATGGGGTTGAAGTAGCGCAGCAGCACCACCGACCAGTCCTTGTCCGAGACGCAGACGTCCTTCAGGATTTCCTCGATGATATATTTGGTGCGGCCGTAGGGGTTGGTGACCGCGCCGGTGGGCATGTCCTCCTTCAGCGGGGAGGGGTTGTTCATGCCGTATACGGTGGCGGAGGAGCTGAACACCATCCGCTTGCAGCCGAATTCCGCCATCACCTGACAGAGAACGACCGTGCCGCCGACGTTGTTGTCGTAGTAGGCCAGCGGCTTCTGCACCGATTCGCCCACGGCCTTCAGGCCGGCAAAATGGATGACGGCGTCGATGGACTGCTCCCGGAAAATGCGGCGCAGCCCTTCCGCGTCCCGGATGTCGCACTCGTAAAACGGCACGTCCCTGCCGGCCAGTTCCCGCGTGCGGCGGAGCGCCTCCGGCTTGGAGTTGTAGAAATTATCCAGAATCACCACGTCGTAGCCGGCTTTTACCATTTCGATTACCGTATGGCTGCCGATATATCCGCAGCCGCCTGTAATTAGTATTGCCATTTCGATTCCTCCTTAGTATAATAGGAAAATATGGGGACAGGCCGGCGAAGCCTGTCGGACGCCGGCGCCCGCGGGGTTCTGTTCCTATTATACCGGAGAAATGCGATCTTACAATAGACAGTTGTTGCATCCTGCAGGGAGAAAAAGGCGGAATTTTCGTCTTTTTGGCGCGGCGCGCGTCCGCGCCCCTGCGGCCCGGACCAATTGACGCTGGAAAGGACGGTTTTCGCCCATGAATCAGGCAGAGCAGAAACCCACGCTGGTGATTATGGCCGCCGGGATGGGGAGCCGGTTCGGCGGACTCAAGCAGATCACGCCGGTCGGCCCCTCCGGGGAGAGGATCATCGACTACTCGGTCTACGACGCGCTTTCGGCAGGCTTTTCCCGCGTGGTTTTTGTCATCAAGCGGGAGCTGGAGGAGACCTTCCGGCAGGAAATCGGAAACCGGATCGCGCGGCATGCCGACGTGGCGTATGCGTATCAGGAACTGTCCGACCTGCCCGCCGGCTTCACGGCGCCGGAGGGCCGGGTCAAGCCCTGGGGCACGGGCCACGCCGTCCTGAGCTGCCGGGGGATAGTGAAGGGGCCGTTTGCGGTGATCAACGCGGACGATTATTACGGGCGGGACTGCTATTCCCTGCTGCACCGCTTCCTGACCGGGCCGAAGCCGGTGGACAAGCTCCACATCGCCATGGCGGGATATGTGCTGGAAAACACCCTGACGGAAAACGGGTATGTCTCCCGCGGCATCTGCGAGGTGGACGGGGAAGGGTACCTGCGCGCCCTGACTGAGCGCACCCGCATTGAGCTGCGGGACGGACGCCCGATGTATACCGAGGACGGCGGGGCCTCCTGGCACGCTCTGCCGCCCGGCTGCCAGGTGTCGATGAACTGCTGGGCCTTCCCGGCCGGGACGCTGGAGCGGTTTGAACGGCGGTTTGCCGCGTTCCTGTCCTCCGGCATCGACCCCCTGAAATCCGAATTTTATCTGCCCTTTGCGGTGGACAGCCTGGTGGAAAGCGGCGAAGCGGACGTGCGGGTGCTGAAGACCCGGGACCGCTGGTACGGCATGACCTATCAGGAAGACCGGGAGAAGGTAATCGCCGCGATTCATGATCTTGTCGAGCGGGGAATTTATCCGGAAAGGTTGTGGGCGGAATGATCCCAGTGGAAACAGTGGCGGCCCTGTTCGCCTTTGACGGCGAGGTCCGCGATATCAAGCCCTTTGGCTGCGGCCATATCAACGACACCTTCTGCGTGTACTGCGAACGGGAGGGGAAGCCTCCGGTGCGGTATATCCTTCAGCGGATAAACCACCACGTGTTCAAAAATGTCTCCCAGCTGATGGAGAACGTCTTCAACGTTACCGAGTATCTCCGGCGGGCGGTGATTGCCGAGGGCGGCGACCCGCAGCGGGAATGCCTGCTGATCGTCTGCACCAAGCGGGGCTCGATGGATTATATCGACGCGGAGGGCTACTGCTGGCGTGCGTTCAACTTTATCGAGAACGCCATCAGCTATGAAAACGCGGAGGGCGGGGATCATTTTTACTATTCCGGCTGCGCCTTCGGGAAATTCCAGCGCCTGCTGGCCGATTATCCCTCCGAAACCCTGCATGAAACCATCCCCAACTTTCACAACACCCCCGTGCGGTATGAAGCCTTTGAAAAAGCGGTGGCGGAAGACCGTTCCGGCCGGGCGCATGAGGTGCAGCCGGAGATCCAATTCATCCGCGCCCGCCGCGCGATGATGTCCACCCTCACCGACATGCTCGCGCGGGGCGAGCTGCCGCTGCGGGTGACCCACAACGACACCAAGCTCAACAACGTCATGCTGGACGATGTGGTGGGCAAGCCGGTCTGCGTGATCGACCTGGACACGGTGATGCCGGGCCTTTCGCTGTACGATTTCGGGGACAGCATCCGCTTCGGCGCCAACCGGGCGGCCGAGGATGAGAAGGATTTGTCCAAGGTATCCTGCGATCTGGACCTCTTCGCCCAGTATACCAAGGGGTATCTGGAGGAGTGCGGCGCCATGCTGACCGACAACGAAATCCGGATGCTGGCCTTCTCCGCCCGGCTGCTGACGCTGGAATGCGGCATGCGGTTCCTGACCGACCATCTGGACGGGGATGTGTATTTCAAAATCCATCGGGAAGGGCACAACCTCGACCGCTGCCGCACCCAGCTCAAGCTGGTGGAGGACATGGAGAAAAAGGCGGTGCAGATGGAAGAGATTGTCCGCCGGTATGCCGGGGCGGTGCGCCCGGGGGCTTATGCCGGCGCGGCGCGGGGGTAATCCCGCCTCTTTTCTTCCTCTATCTGTTCCCCATGTTCCCCCGCTCGCTTCTGCGCTTTCTCCTGTTCCCCCTGTCCCCCTGCTTTCTTATGTTCTTTCTGTTCCCCGGCAGCCTCCTCGTCACAGAGGCGCGGCGCGCCTGCGGCGGCCGGGATGAAGCCCAGGCGGCGGGTCCCTCCCCGCCGCGGCCCTGCCCGCGTCCATTCCCTCCTGCCGGCGGGGCGTTTCGAGGGGGAAACGACCGCCCGCAAGGCCGGCGGAGGCGGGCCGGCGCCCGGCAGCGAGGTGAATGCGGTGAGCGGTGATTCCTGCCGCAAAATCTCCCCTTGTCCGGCAGGCGGTCGGCCCGGGCAGACAGGCGGCCCCTCTGAAAAGGGGGCGGCCGGTGTGAATATTGATCGGCTCCCCGTCCGCCGCGGATGCGGGACCGGAAAGGAAATCAACAATCCATGAGCAGTGAAATTGCAAGCTTTGCCGACCTGGAGCTGAGTCAGGAGACTCTGCGGGCCGTGGAACGGATGGGCTTTTCCGCGCCCACCCCGATCCAGGCCCAAACCATCCCTCTGATGCTGGACGGCCGGGACGTGATCGCCAAGGCCCCCACCGGCACGGGGAAAACCTGCGCCTTCGGCATCCCGATTATCGAATGCCTGGATCCGGCGCTGACGGATCCCCAGGCGGTCATCGTCTGCCCAACGCGGGAGCTGTGCGTCCAGATTGCCGAAGAGCTCCGGCAGCTGACGGTCTACCGGCCGGATATCCGGATCGCCGCGGTGTACGGCGGCCAGCCGATCGCCCGGCAGCTCGCCGTGCTGAAAAAGAACCCGCACATCGTGGTGGCGACGCCGGGGCGGCTGCTGGATCACATGGGGCGGGGCACCGTCTATCTCGGCAACGTGTACACCGCCGTGCTGGACGAGGCGGACGAAATGCTGAAGATGGGCTTTATCCGGGATGTGCGGAGGATCCTCGGCGCCACCCCGGCCGATACCCAGGTGGTGATGTTCAGCGCCACCATCTCCCGCGAGGTGATGGATGTAGCCTGGGAGTATCAACATAACGCCGAGGAGATCACCGTCGTCGCCGAGGGGGACAACCGGCCCAAAATCGCACAGTTTGCGCTGCTTTCCTCCGGCGACCGCCGGATTCAGGATATGCTGCGCCTGACCGACGCGCTTTCGCTCCATCGGGTGATGGTGTTCTGCAACATGAAAAACACTGTGCGGCGGCTGAACGACCGGCTCAAGCGGGAAGGCTGCTCGGTGGACTGCCTGCACGGCGATATCCCCCAGTCTCAGCGCAACGCGGTGATGAAGCGCTTCCGGGAGGGGAAATTCGAAATCCTGGTCGCCACCGATGTGGCGGCGCGGGGGATCGACGTGGACGATGTGGAAGCGGTGTTCAATTTCGACATCCCGGAGGAAAACGAGTATTACCTCCACCGCATCGGCCGGACGGGCCGCGCCAAACGGCGGGGGATGGCGTTTACCTTCATGACGCCGGACGACCGCTTCCGCCTGCGGGATATCAAAAAGTACACCCATTCGGACATCGCGGACCTTTCCTTTGATGAGGAGGGGCGCCCGGTGCTCAAAAGCGGCCGCCCGGTCGAGGAGCTGCTGGAGGCCGGGGAATGGGAACCCGGCGAGGGGGAAACAGCGGGATAGCGCCGGGATAAAACGTGCGCGTGGAAAACAGGGACAGCAAACGGACGAACGCGGTTTCGTCCGTTTTTTTCTGCCCGGAAATAAGCGCAGGGGAACCGCCGGGCGGCGCGGCTTCCCACCGGACGGTACGTCTCCCCGGCCGTTTCCGGGCGGCTGCCCGCCGGCGCTGGAAAATTCCTGCGTAATTGCCGGAAAAAGGGGCATACTGCTTTCAAGGGACAGAAAAGCGGGGGCGAAAAACGCCCGCCGGGACCGGGAGGGTTCTCTTCCGCCGCGCAGGCGGATGCCGGGGCGGGATGCATGACGGCCGCCAAGAGGACGGCATCTCAGGCAACTCAGGCAACCCGGGCATGATCGGGCATGATCGGGCATAATCGGGTGCGAAAACGGTGAGAGAAAAACGCGGGTTCTTTGCGGAGCGGGAAGGCAACTGGAAAAAGCAAAGAAATGAATAAATATAACAAAAAATGTATAATTATAATGCTCCATTTTCCTTATCTCAAAGAAAAAAGCGAAAAAACCTTGAAAAACGGCCATTTTCAGGGGGGATTTCGGATTTGTCAAGTGGTTACAAAGTCGTAACTTTTGGATGGATGCACAAATTTTTCCCGATGGACAAAAATCTCTTCTTTCGTTTCCAAAAATGGAAATTATTTGGAAATTGCGGCAGGAAATCGAAAATAGTGCACGATACAGCCAGGAACAAGAGGAATATTTTATAAGAACGGCCAAAGCAAAGCTGGAACGACCGGCGGCCGGGTTTTCCGAAAAAACGGCGGGGCGCACGGCGGCTTTATGGTGTTTGACCGACGAAACCTTGTGCAATTCTTACGAAACAGACCCAGTTTTCCCGGTTTGACACCGGCGCTTTTCCTGCGTATACTACAGATACGCTCCGAGACAGGGAGAAAACACGGAACATCAAAACGCCGACGAACATATAAAACGGCCTTGCCTGGCAGGGCAATCCAAACAGGCAGGCCGGTTTATATAGAGACTCGGGAGAGGAACAGTCCGGCAGGCAGAGCATGGCCGGGCTCCCTCTGCTGAGAGAAAGCGGAAGTTCCTCCGGCCTCCGGAAGGCGGGGACGGTTCCTTCGCCCGCGGGAGGCATGGCCGCCAGGCGGCTTATCCACGGGAGGTTATCCGCGATCAGAAAGGAAGCATTGGATGGATACCGTAGATCGTTTGGCGGGAGCTGTCGGCCGCGTGGTTCGCAGCCGCTGGTTCGCCGCCTCGGCGCTGGCCGTTGTCAGCGCTGTTCTCATCACGGCCGTCGCCCTGAACATGAACGCGGTGACGGTAGTGGCCGGCGATGTCAGCCGGGTCGTCCTTACCCTGGACGACAACCCCCATCGCGCGCTGTCCAGCGCCGGGGTTACCCTCAACGAGGGGGACGAGGTCCTTTCCGTGAACGGGGGGGACGTTGTGCGCGTCAGCCGCGCGTTTGACGTGCAGGTGACCGCCGACGGCATCACCACCGTCCTGCGGATGACGGACGGGACGGTGGCGGAAGCCCTCGAAAGGGCAAATGTCACCCTCGGGGAGTTCGACAGGCTCAACGAAGAGGCCGATGCGGCGGTGAGCGCCGGAATGGCCATCCGGGTTGACCGGGTGGAATACGAGGAGTATACCGAGACGGAAACGGTGGCGTACACGTCCGCCGTGCAGTATACCGGCTCTCTGGCCCGGGGGAAGACCCAGGTCAAGCAGGCCGGGGAGGACGGGGTGAAGACCCTGACCTACCGCAAGTGCATTGAAAACGGCGAGGTGGTCGGCACCGAGCTGGTGGACGAGGAGATCACCACCCCGCCGGTGCAGGAGATTATCCTGAAGGGGACCTCTACCCACCTGCCGGTTTCGGAGGTGCCCTATGAGCTGGAGCTGGACGCCAAGGGCCAGCCGGTGAATTACACCGCGGTTTACAGCGGCTCCGCGACGGCGTACACCAACGACCGCGGCCTGGCGGGCAACTACACCGCTTCCGGCCGCAAGGCGGGCGTCGGCGTGGTGGCGGTCAATCCGAACATTATCCCCTACGGCACGGAGCTGTATATCGTGTCCGCGGACGGGTCGTGGGTGTACGGCTATGCGATTGCCGGGGACACCGGCGGGGCGCTGATGAGCGGCCACTGCATTGTGGACCTCTTCTTTGAAACCTGGGAGGAATGCTCCCAGTTCGGGCGCCGGAATATGAACGTATACGTCATCGGCTAAACGCTTTGCTGTTTAATGAGCGGAGGCCGGCGCTGACCGCGCCGGCCTCCGCTTTTCCCTTATGGGGACCGCTGCGCCGCCGGGACCTGGCACGGCGGCCGCCTTCCCCGCGACGGGCGGGTTCTACGGAAGGGGTTTTCCGCCGCCTTGGCGGACGTAGGAAGGCGGCCGCTGTGCCGACAGCCCCGCCGACGGTTCTGACGCCTGTGCCATATGCGGGACACCGCGCCGCCGACGGTCCCGCAGCGTTTCCATAGAATCGACGGCGGGCTCCATGTTCCGGCAGGCCGGGGATGCACCCGGGGGCCGGCCTTTGACGCTGCGCACGGGACACGCAAGCCATCCCCGTTTCCCCAGCACCCGCTCCCGTCTCTGCGCCTCCGCATCGGGAAGGCGGCGACGGGAGCGGCTGGGGCGGCGCGCCCCGGCGATGGGGGAGGCCCGCGCCAATGCGGCGGGCGGCAGGGATGCCTGAAAAACAACCGCGTATTGTTTCGGATAAGCGCCGAGGCTGAAAACGCCGCGGAAGCACCACCACCACCGAAGTGGTGGTTTGCCCGGGCCCCGGAAGGGCCAAGTACAGGCTTCCCTCTAAAGGGGCCGATTCTTTGTGACCGCCTTGCCGTACATACCCCGCCCCCCAACGGGCCGCTGCGCTTCTGTCGGGCCGGTTCCAGGGCAAAGGAACGCCATGGGGCTATCTTCCTTGACCAGACCGTAATATGGTTGCTAGGCCGCCCCTCCTATTTTCATGGGGGTATGCCCGCTGCCAAAGCCTGCGGAAAGCGCCGATACAAAAGAGGCTGTGGACCTTCCACAGCCTCTTTTTCAGGGGGTTTCCCGCCAGTCCTCCCGGCGGATGACCACCAGCCCGTCGCTGACCCGGCGGAAGCCGGCCTGCCGATACAGCCGTTCCGCCCCGGCCCGTTCGGGTGGGAAATTGTCCGCCACCGCTTCCAGCCCCCGGACCTGAAACGCTTCTTTCAGCAAAAGGCGCAGGGCCTGCCCGGCATAGCCCTTCCGGCGGTGCGCCGCCTCAATGACCACGCCGGCGATGAAAAAGCCCGCCGCTTCGTCGAAATGCAGGCTGACCTCGCCCACCACGCGGCCGTCCGCCAGGACATAGGCATAATACCGGCGGGGGTCCCGGTTCCATTCGCGGTACCATTCCCGCACCTGTTCCTCGGTCAGATGGTAGCAGCCTCCGCCGCCGTCTCCCCATCCCCGGTTGTAGGCCATGGTTTCTTCGTCTGCCAGCAGGCGGCGGCGATCGGCTAATTCGTCAACGGACGGGACGTAGAGCCGGACAGAAGCGTTGTCCATCGGCCGGGCCTCCTTATTTTATCAGCAGGGCGTTCTGATGCTTGGCGGCCAGGATGGTGTTTTTCAGCAGCATGGCAATGGTCATCGGGCCGACGCCGCCCGGCACGGGCGTAATCCAGCCCGCTGCCGGTTCCACCGAAGCGAAGTCCACATCGCCGCAGAGCTTGCCGTTTTCGTCCCGGTTCATCCCCACGTCGATCACGGCGGCGCCCGGTTTGACCATATCCGCGGTGACGAACTTCGCCTTGCCGACGGCGGCGACCAGGATGTCCGCATTCGAGCAGATCTGCTTGAGGTTGGCGGTCTTGGAATGGCAGATGGTCACGGTGCCGTTTTCGTGCAGCAGCAGCATGGCCATCGGCTTGCCCACGATATTGCTCCGCCCGATGACCACGCAGCTTTTTCCCGCCGCGGAGATCCCGGCGCTGTGGAGAAGCTCCATCACGCCGGCCGGGGTGCAGGGCAGGAAGGTGTAGTCCCCGATCATGATATGGCCCACGTTGGCGGCGTGGAAGGCGTCCACGTCCTTGTGGGGGGAGATGGCGCCGATGACCGCCTTGTCGTCGATATGCGGCGGCAGCGGCAGCTGGCAGAGGATGCCATTGATATCGCTGCGGTTGTTCAGGCTGGCGATCAGGGCGAGCAGCTCGTCCTGCGTGGTGTCGGCAGGCAGGGCGATCTCCTCGGAATAGATGCCGGCCTCGGCACAGGCTTTTTTCTTGTTGTTGACGTAAACGCGGGAGGCGGGATCGTCCCCCACGAGGATAACCGCCAGGCCGGGGACGATGCCCCGCTCCTTGAGCGCGGCGGCTTCGGCCGCCACCTCGCCCCGCACCCGCGCGGCAATGGCCTTTCCATCAATGATTGTCGCCATGAATGGTCCGTTCCTTTCTATTTCCCCTTTGGGGGCGTTTCCCGGGGGTGCGGGACTCCGCGGCCCCTCTCGTCCGGAAGGCGGCTATTCGCCGGCCTGTCCCTTTTTTCGGCCGTCCTCGTCCGGCTGGGCCGCCGGCGTTTCGTCCGCTTCCTCCGCCGCGCCGTCCGCATCTGCCGCGGCGGGGCTCCCTTCGGATTCCGGGGCGCCGGCGTCTTCCGCCTCCTCTTCCTTCTCTTCCTTTTTTTCCTCGTCTTCTGACCGGGAGGCAGGCGCCGCGCCGTCTTCCGCCTCTTCACCGCCGGAGGTTTCGCCTTCCCCGCCGGCTTCCGCATCCCCGTCCGCGCTGCCGTCGCCTTCCGCATTGTCCGCCCCTTCCGGAATCTCCCCGCCGTCCGGCGCCGGGGCGGGGAAGAGGTTCTTCGGCAGGGTGTTGGCATGCGCGCGCAGCACAAAGAAGAGCACCGCGCCGCCGATCACGGCGAGAACCGCGACCAGCTGAGAAACCTTCATTGCCCCGAAATACAGGCTGTCGGTCCGCAGGCTCTCAATCATAAACCGGCCCACGCCGTACCAGACGAGGTACAGGGAGAAAATCTGTCCCTTGAATTTGTAGGCTTTTTTGGAAAGGATGTGCAGGAGGATAAAGCCGGCCAGGCACCACAGCGACTCGTACAGGAAGGTGGGATGCACCGGATCGCTGAGGGTGTAGCCGCTGGTGCCGGCGGGGCCGCTCTGGATGATGTCGCCGGTCATGCCCCAGGGCAGGGTGGTGTTGCCGCCGAACGCTTCCTGGTTGAAGAAATTGCCCCAGCGGCCCACGGCCTGGCCGATCAGGAAGCCCAAGGAGGCGAGGTCGAACATCGCCGGGGTGTTGACCTTGCGGATTTTGCACATGACCAGCCCGGCGATAAAGGCGAAGATAATGCCGCCGTAGATGCCGAGCCCGCCCTTCCAGACCTGGAGGATGCTCAGCGGGTCGTCGAAATACTCCGCCCGGTTTTCGGAAAAGAGCACATAATACAGCCGCGCGCCGATGAAGGCGAAGATCGCGGCAACCAGCACCACGTCGATCATCCGGTCGGGGTCGATGTCAAACTGCTTGACGCGTTTAAGGGCGTAAATCACCGCCAGCAGGAAGCCGAGCGCAATCAGCAGGCCGTACCAGTTGAGCGAGAATTGATGGCCGAACAGGGTGAATTCCACAATGGTGGGGGAAACGTTGAAGGTCCACCCCAGCGCCGGGAAAGAAATGTAATGGCTCATGTGTGTCGTCCTTTCTTTATGTACGGCGGGCGCCCGGACGGCGCCGCCTGTCCGCCGTTATTCGGCCGGCTTCTCCGCCGGGAAAACCACCGACAGGGCCGCCTGCGGGCGCTGCAGGTTTTCCCGCAGCATCCGCTCTACCGCGCGGGGGGAGAGGGCGGCGGCCGCGTCCACCAGGGCGAAGGGCTCCCGGCCGTAAAATACGTCGCCGATCAGGATGTCGCCGCAGCTTTCCACGCTGTTGAGGGCGGCGACCAGCCGCCCGTACAGGGCGTTGCGGGCCGCCTCAAAGTCGGCGGGGGAGATTCCCTCCCGCCGCAGCCGTTCGATTTCGGCGTGGACGGCTTCGGCCACGGCGTCCGGGTCGGCGGATTCCCCGCCGAACAGCCAGGCCGCATAGCCGGGCCCTTCGAAATATTCCGCCCCAAAGGAGGGGTTGATCAGCCCTTGCTCCATCAGCCGGGCATATAGGGGGGATGCCTGCCCCGCGAGGATTTCCAGCAGCACGTCCGCCGCGGCCAGCTCCTCCGCCGTCCGGCAGCGCCCGTCCGGCAGATGGTCCTTGAAGCCGAGGTAAAACAGCGGAGAGGCGACCGGCATCCGGCATTCCACCCTCGCCTGAGCGGCCTCGGCCGGCTCGTCGGCCACGGCGCGTTCTACCCGCCGCCCGTCCGCCGGCTTCAGCAGCCGGTCGGCCGCGGCGAGCACCTCCTCCGGCGTGACGCCGCCCGAAACGGCGAGCGCCATGTTGTTGAGATTATAGAAGGCGCGGTAGCAGCCGTACAGCAGCTCCGGCGTGATCTGAGCGATCGATTCCACCGTGCCGGCGATATCGATGCGCACCGGATGGTTTTTATACAGCGCCCCGAGCAGGTTGAACAGCACCCGGCGGCCGGGGTTGTCCTCGCACATCCGGATCTCCTGGCCGATGATCCCCTGCTCCTTGCGCACGGTTTCCTCGGTGAAATAGGGGTGCTGCACAAAGTCCAGCAGGATTTCCAGGGATTCCGAAAACCGTTCGGTGCAGGAGAACAAATAAGCGGTGCGGTCGAAGCTGGTGAACGCGTTGGCGGAAGCGCCGGTTTTGGCGTACCGCGAGAAGGCGTCGCCGTCCTCGCTTTCAAACAGCTTGTGCTCCAGGTAATGGGCGATGCCGGCGGGCACCACGGTCTCTTGAGCGCCGCCGTCCGTGCGGAAGGCGGTGTCGATCGACCCGTAGCGGGCGGCGAACACCGCATAGCTTGAACGGTAGCCCGGCTTCGGATTGACCAGGATGGTCAGCCCGGAGGGATGGCGGAGGCGGAAAACCTGTTCGCCGGTCCGCTGCCCGCAGATCTCTTCCCATGCGGCCATATCACTGCGCCTCCTTTCCGGCGAGGAGATACGCCGCGCCGAGGGTTACGCCCTGCGCGGCGGCGGCCACCTGCTCCCGGGTGACGGCCCCGATGGCCTCGGCGGCCTCCTCCGGCGTGGAGAGGGCGGGGGCGAGGCTCTGCCCCAGATACCACGAGGCGGCCGCCGCCTGCCGGTCCCCGACGGAACGGAACTGGTTGACGACGCTCCGCCGGGCGGATTCCAGATCCTCGTCGGTGAAATCGCCGGCGCGCACCGCGTCGAGCTGGCGGAGGATTTCCTCCTTTGCACGGTCCGCGCTGCGTTCCTCCACGCCGGAATCGATGAGCAGCACGCCCTTAAGCCGGTCGTAGCCCGACTGGCAGTAATAGCACAGGCTGAGCTTTTCCCGCACGTTGCGGAACAGCAGGGAATGCGGCGTTCCGCCGAGCAGGGCGTTCATCAGCCGCATGGCCGGCACGCCCTCGTCCGGCTCGGCCGTGCCGGCCCGCAGGCCGAGCACCAGCTTGGCCTGGCCCACATCCATCCGTTCGACCCGCTCCCGCACGGCGTCGGCGCGGCGGACAACCTGTGTTTCGCAGGAGGCGGGAACCCGTTCGCCCAGGGTGGAGAGCCCGGCCCGGAACGCCTCTCCCGCCTGGGAGAGGGGAGCGCCGCCCTGCACGATCAGGCGGATCTGTGCGGCGGACAGGGCCCGCTTCCACGCGGCGGTGACCGAGGAGGGCGTGAGCGCCCGCACCTCGTCGACCGTACCGAAGCGGTCCACGGCGTAAGGCTCCCCTTCACAGAGCAGGCTTTCGCACCGGTGGCGGGCGTACAGGCGTTTCTCGTTGATTTCGGATTCAATCTGTTCGATCAGGCAGCGCTTTTCCACGTCGAGGGCGCCGTCGGGGAAGACCCCGTTTTCCAGCGCCGGGCGGAACAGCATCCCGCTCAGCAGCGCGGCGCAGGCGGCGGCTACCTCCTCCCCGTGCAGGGCAAAGCGGTCGTCGATGGAAACCGCGTGCAGCACCAGCGCCTGGCATTCGCCCAGCCGGGTGACCTCGGCGGTGATACGGGCGCCGTACAGCTCGTTCAGCCGCCGCTTCAGGGCGGTGAAATCGGGATACGCCTCGCAGCTGCGGCGCAGCAGGTAGGGCAGGATGGCGTATTCGCCGGCGGTTTCCTCCGCCAGCGGGAGGAGGAGGGCGGCGGTCAGCCGCGCGGTTTTGAACCGGCCGTCGGTCAGGGTGAGCAGGCCGGCGCCCCGGGACAGGGGCTGAAAAGATGGATGCGGCAAAGAATCACTCCTTTTTGCCGGATTCGCCGTCCGGCCGCCGCGCCTGGCGCGGGGAGGGAGCCGGACAATTGCTATCAATCAGTATACCAAATACGAGGGGGATTGAAAAGCGGCAAAACGCAAAGTTTCGGTGAAAAATCGGTGAAAACGCCGGGGCCGCCGCGCCGTCGTCCCCGGCGTCCGGAAGGCCGGCGCCGTTCCGCCCCGCGCAGCGCGGTCTGCATAGGGGCGGTCCGCGGCCGGCCGGATGGGGGCGGCCCTATTCCGAGGGAATGTGCAGCTCCACCGCATGGGCCGCGCCGTCGAGCGGGATGCGCTGCGCATCCCGCCCGTCCACCGTGAGCCGGGCCTTTCCTCGCCGCACCCGGATGGACAGGGCGGAGCCGCCCAGGGTCAGCGCCGCCTCGTATCCCTCCCATTTCCCGGGCAGGCGGGGGGAAAGCTCCAGCCACTCCCCGTGGGGGCGGATGCCCAGCAGATGGCGGAGCACCGCCGTGTAATACCATCCGGCCGAGCCGGTATATTGGGTCCAGCCCGCCCGGCCGGGGCATTCCACGTTGGCGTACACGTCCCCCGCGAGGGCGTAGGGCTCGCCCCGGTATTGCTCCCCCAGGCCGTCGGCGTATTTCTGCACGGTGTTGAGCAGGCGGAGCAGCTCCGCCCCCTCGTCGGCCCGCCCGACCTCCAGCAGGGCGATGGCCAGCCAGACCGCCGCGTGGGTGTATTGCCCGCCGTTTTCCCGCACGCCGGGGGGATAGGCGGTGATATATCCCACCGGCCGGCTTTCCTCTGTCCTGTCGAACGGCGGGGTGAACAGACGGATAACGCCGTGCTCCCGGTCGACCAGGCGGTTCAGGGCGGTGTCCAGCGCCGTGTTGACCCGCGCCGGGTCCAGTCCGCAAAACACCGCGAAGCTCTGGGTCAGGCTGTCCACCGCGCAGGCGTCCGCTCCCGCCGCGCCCAGGGGGGAGCCATCATCGAAGTAGGCGCGCAGGTAGCGGTCGGCGGCGTAGCAGTCCTCCAGCGCGGCGCGGTAATCCGCCGCCTGCCGGCGGAAGGCGGCCGCCCGCGCGGCGTCCCCGCGCCGCTCGCACAGCGGGGCAAAGCGTTCCAGCGCCAGCACCAGGAACATTCCCAGCCAGACGCTTTCCCCCTTCCCCTCGGCGCCCAGCCGGCTGAAGCCGTCGTTCCAATCCCCGTCGCCGATCAGCGGGAGCCCGTGCGCTCCGCGGGTCGCCGCCCGCTCCAGCGCCCGCACGCAGTGGAGGTAAAGCGGATCGGCGTAGTCGGTGCAGGCCGGTTCGCCGTACCGGTCGCGTTCCTCGGGATTCAGTTCCGGGGCGGTCAGCCAGCGGGTCTTTACGTCCAGGATCCCCGTGTCGCCGGTAAAGTCGATATACGCCGCGGCGGCGAAGGGGAGCCACGCCAGGTCGTCCGAGCAGCGGGTGCGTACCCCGCGCAGGCTGCCCGGCAGCCGGTGCCACCAGTGGAGCACGTCCCCCTCTTCAAACTGGACGGCGGCGCACCGTATCAGCTGGCGGCGGGTGACGGCGGGGTTGAACCAAAGGGCGGCCAGCGAATCCTGCAGCTGGTCCCGGAAGCCCCAGGCCCCGCCGCATTGGTAAAACCCGGTGCGGGCATAAAGCCGGCAATAAAGCACCTGCCGGGGGATCCAGTCCCCGGCCAGCACATTGAGCGCCGGATCGGGGGTGTGCAGCCGGGGCAGCGGGAGCCCGGACGGCGGGGCTTTCAGGGCCAGGGCCGGCAGCTTTTCGGCCGCTTTTCGGGCGGTCTCCGGGTTCCTGCCCGCCGCATAGCCGAGCACGAAGGTGATCTTTTCCCGCCGGCGGGGCGGGAGCCGGCGGCGCACGATGACTGCCGCACAGGGGTCGGGCAGGGGGGAAAGGGTGCCGGCGCCCCAGCTCCCGGACAGGAACCCGCCCCGGTCGCAGTCGCAGCCGTCCGCGCCGCCCTCAGCGGTGAGCACCATGGTCCCCCGGACGGCGGCGAAGGGGTTATGCAGCATCAGCGCACCGTTTTCCCAGCGGGCGGCGGTGTGCCGCGCGTTCGCCCGGTTCACGCCGAGCACCGGTTCGGTATAATAGGCGGCCTGCATTTCGGCCTCCTCCTTTCCTTTGTTTTCCAGCGCCAGTTCCACGGTCTTCCAGGGGCCGCGCGCCGGGACCCTTACGGTCACGGTGCTCTCCAGCACGATCCCGCCGGGGAATTCCAGCCGCCCGCCGTACCGGGCGAAGCCGTCCCCGAAGAGGGGGGCGGCGCCCCACACCGCATCCCGAATCTGCCCGCCGGCACGCACAAGGAGCCGTTCCCCCCCATTGTCGGAGGCGGTGTCGTTTTCCCAGGGGGTGAGCTTGTTTTCCCGTGCGTTGACCGCCCAGGTGAAGCCGAGGGATACGTCCGACACCAGGGCGCCGAAGGCGGGATTGGAGAGCACATGGCACCAGGGCAGGCGGGGCTTTTCCCTTATGCGGAACCGCCCGTTGCGGAATTCCCCGGCGGGGAGGGGGAAGGGCGGGGAAACCGTCCCTCTCCCCGCCGCGTCCTCCGCCGGGGCAAGGGGCGCGGCGGGCAGGACGGGGGCGGGACGGTATTCGGCCGGAGGCGGCCCCGCCCGCTGGAGGTCCCGCGCGCCGTTGTGGCGGCAGACGGCGGCGAGCAGGGCGAGCGCCCCCTCGCCGTGGGTGAGCAGGTTGATCAGATGCACCCCGCCCCGCGCGCCGAGGGCGTCCTCCTCCCCGGCATTCTGCGCCGCGGCCCGCAGTGCGTCCAGCACCGGCGCGTCGTATTCACCCCCCTCCCGGTAGGCGATGCACAGCTCGGTTTCCACCCCGCCGAGCCGCAGCGACCGGTGCAGCCGCATATACGGCTCGGCGCGGGAGGCGTCGGCCGCGTTGTGAATTTCGATGAGGATAATGGGGTAATCTCCCGACACGCCGAGCGCCCAGAGTGCCTCCTGCCCGCCGGCGTTTTCCCGCGCGGCGGAAGCCCAGTCCCGGTCCATCCGGGGCGGGTAAAACAGGTCGGGAAGGATCTGGGCGGCGAGCTGCGCCTCCACCCCGCCGAAGGGGGAGGGAGCGGCCCGGTCGGAGGAGAGCAGGCCCTCCCGCCGCGCTTCAATCAGCCGGTTGGCGGCCTCGGCTTTGGTGGGGGCGGCGGTGAGGAGGAGGGTAACCGAGCGCTGCCCGCGGGGCGGCAGCTCCACCGAAACCCGCAGGGCGAGCGCGCTGTCCGGCACGCCCGAGCCTCCGTTGGAAAAGGGCTGCACCATCGCCCCCGGCAGGGAGGCGACGCCCTGGGGACGGTACAGCAGCGCTTCGCGGGAGGGCTCGTATTCAAAGCCCTCCCCGTCCAGAAAGCCGGCCGCCAGGCAGACCGGCGCCTCCCCCGGCCGCTCGCGGCGGGTGACGAACAGCGCGCCGGCCGCTTCGTCCTTATGCACGGACAGGAACAGCCGGGAGAAGGCGGGATGGGCCTGTGCGTCCGCCCGGCGGGCGAGGCTCGGCTCAAGATAAAACAGAAGGGTCGCCCGACGTTTGTGGGCGGTATGGTTTTTCAGCACCGCCTGCCGCTGCTCACAGGGCAGGCGGGGATGCACCATCGCCCGCACCCCTGCCTCCAGCCCGCCGGCGGAGGCGGTAAAAATCGCCGCCCCGGGCGCGAAGGTGACGTGCCGGACCGGCTCGTTTTCCCTTCCGCCGGCCAGATAATCCGGCGCGGCGGCAACGGAGAAGGGGCCCTGCCCGTCGTCCACCAGAACAAAAATCCCCTGGGGGGCGCGGAGCAGGTCTTCACTCACCCGATGGATGTCCAGCCCGTGGGAGGAGGAAAATCCCGCGCCGGTATCCGAGACCGCCAGCTGCCATTCTGCGCCGGAAAGCAGGTGCATCCGCGGGGTGCGGGGATTGGGGTGGGGGATTTCCACGCTTTCGGCGGGTTCCCGGCCGGGAAGGACCGGGGCGCGGCCCTCCCGGACCGGGTCGTACACCGCCCCGGCGTCGGGCGCCCGTTCGTACAGCAGCTCCTCGGCCCGCGCCATATCCGGGTCGCGCAGAAAACGGCGGACAAAAATGTCGTCCATCGCGGCGTTCGCGCAGGCGATCAGGCTCATCCCCACGTGGTGGGCCATATAGCTGCGCACCACCGAATAGCCGCCCCGCGCCGCGCGGGAGGGCGTGAAGTCGGCCGCCTCGTAAAACCCGCAGCCGCCGGTCAGCCCCAGCCGTTCCAGGCGGGAAAGGTTGCGCAGCGCGGCATCCGGGTCGGTGGTCAGCGCCAGGAAGGAGGAATAGGGGGAGACCACCAGCTCCCCGCCCAGCCCCCGCTTGAGGGCAAGCCGGGGCACGCCGTGCGCCTTGTATTGATAATTCAGGCTGCCGTCGAAGGCGTAAAAGCCGCTTTCCGAAATTCCCCAGGGGATGTCCCGCGGCGCATCCCGCCGCGCTTTGGCCTGGGAGCCGTTCCACGGCACGCTCCGGGTTCTCTTCCGCTGGCAGTGCAGGCAGAAGCGGAGGGCCTCATAGCTCATCGTCCCCTCCAGGGCGGGAAGGAGCAGGCGGGGCATGAAGAACTCGAACATCGTCCCCGACCAGGAAACCGGGCCGACCGAGCTGCCCGACCGGGCGAGGGTGCGGCCCAGCGCGCCCCAGTGCTTTTTCGGAATCTGCCGGACGGCGACGGCGTAATACCCGGTCATCCGGCTTTCGCTCATCAGCAGGTCGTAGTAGGAGGGGCTGCGCGCGCCGGTGTCCGGATCCAGGCCGATGTGGAAGAGGGCCCGCCTCTCGTTGTACAGCGGGGTGAGGTCCAGCCCCTCCTGAAGGCGGCGGGCGGTGGCGGCGGCGGCCTCCGCCCGCGCGCCCCGCAGCTCGGCCAGCGCCTGCCGCAGGGCGACCAGGCAGCACACGAAGTTGCCGCTGTCCACCGTGGACACGTAGCGGGGCGACAGGGGCCGCAGGGTGCGGGTATCGTACCAGTTGTAGGGGTTGCCCTTCCATTTCTCCAGCTTTTCCACCGTGGCGAGGGTCCGCTCCGCCCTTTCCAGCATCCCCTCGTCGTCGATCAGCCCGAAATCGTGCGCGGCGGCGATGCACAGCAGGTACAGCCCGATATTGGTGGGGGAGGTGCGGTGGGCGACCCGCCAGACCGGCGATTCCTGCAGGTTGTCCGGTGGCAGGTAATGGTCGGCGGCGGTGCAGCGCTCCTCATAATACCGCCACATGGCGGCAGCGTAGGCGCCGACACGCTCCTTCTGCCCGCCGGTCAGAGGCTTCGCGTTCCCGTCCGGCGAGGAGCGGGCGGAAAGCACCGACAGGGGGAGGAGGAAAAGGAAGAACAGGCCGCCCAGCCTGGCAAAACCCCGGCCGAAAACCAGCAGGAAGAGGGCGGCCGGCAGGGTGGGCCAGAACCGGCGGAGGCTCTCCCGCCAGCCGGAACGCCGCTTTTCCGCCTGGGCGGCGGTGGTCCACTCCAGCATCCGACGGCGGGTGAACAGGCGCGCAGCCGCCCGTCCGGCGGCGTCCAGCGCCGAGAAGGCGGAGGCGGGGAGCATGACCAGGGTGTACCACGCCTGGGTCAGGGCGCCCATCGCCCGCGGGAGGACGCGGGAATAATACCGCCCGCCCAGCGTCAGCCAGCCGCCGTGCACCAGGGCGAGGAGGGCGGCCAGCAGGTTCCCCGCGACCGGGGCCAGCAGGCCGGCCAGGGCGAGGAGCTGCCCCTCCCGCCCCCCGAAGAGGGGGGACAGCAGCAGGCAGAGCAGGCAGGCGGCCGGCGTGACCGACCGGCGCAGGTTGTCCAGCAGCTTCCATTTGTCCAGCCGGGTGAGGGGAAGAAGCCGGTTCCACAGAAACGGCGCGTTCTGCCAGTCTCCCCGGATCCAGCGGTGCAGGCGGTCCAGCCATCCGCCCATGGAGGAGGGGCACCCGTCGGCCATCGCCACGTCGGACACCAGCCCGGCGTTGAGCAGGCTTCCCTCCAGGATGTCGTGGCTGAGCACCTGCTCGGGCGGCAGCTCCGGTTCGGCCGCTGCGGCAAAGGCTTCGATGTCGATCAAGCCCTTGCCGGCGAAGATGCCGGCGGAAAAGCAGTCCATATACAGGTCCCCCGCCGGCGCGTCGTAGGGGGTGATCCCGCCGATACCGGCCATAGCGCGGGAGAAGGGGGTGCGGCTGGCGCTTTTCAAATCCGGCTCCATCCGCGGGACGAACAGCCCGTGCCCCTTAACCACGCGGGGTTTTCCGTCCTTCCCTTCACCCAGCACCGCCCGGTTCAGCGGGTGCAGCGCGGTTCCCACCAGCTCGGCCGCCGTATCGAGCAGCAGGCCGGTGTCTGCGTCCAGCGCGAGCAGGTACTTCGCCTTCCGCAGGGCGGACAGGCTGCCCTCGGCGGCGAGGAAGCGGGATTCCCCTCCGCGGGCCAACCGGATGAGCTCCCCGATGGCGCCCCGCTTCCGCTCCTTTCCGGTATAGGCCCGCATGGTTTTGCTGTACTCCCGCGGCCGGACCAGCAGGAGGAACCGTCCGCCGCACCGGCGGTTCAGCCGGCGGATCTCGCGGCGCATGGCGGCAATGTCGGTTTCATCCCCCGGCAGGACGGGGTAATCCGCCTGCGGCAGGTCGGCCAGCAGGCAGACCTGCACCGCGCCCCGCCCGTTGGTGTTATATAGCTGGAAAAGGTGCTCGGCGGTCTTGCGGGCCGCTTTGGCCGAGGGAAGGAGGGAGGAAACCGCGATGACGGTGCGGCCCTCCTCCGGGATGACGCCGTTCAGGTCCAGGCGGGGGAGGCGGCGGGGCGCCAGACCGTGCAGGGCGGCGTGCTGCACGGCGGGGCGGAGCAGCTCGTACAGCGGGAGATAAAGCAGCGGCGCCGTCCAGAGGTTTCCCGCCCAGACGGCGAGCAGGACGGCGGCGAGGGCCGGGAGCGTGGCGGTCAGGAAAAGGAGTATCCGCCCCCTTGCCCGGCGGCGGGAGCCGTCCCCGAAGGCGGCGAGGGGCGTGCCGACATGCCTCTCCCGCGGCGTGGAGCCGCCGGCCGCTTTTTCCACCAGCGCGGCAGCGGTGACCGCTTCGCTCCGTTCGGTGCGCAGCGCGGCCAGGGCGGTGCGCCGCCGGTAATCGGCGCGGGTAAGGTCATCCATCCGGGGATAGACGCCGGCGGGATCGTCCCGCAGGATCCGCTCCACGATGCTGTGCCGTTCGGTCAGGCCGGCGAAATCCAGGTCGGCGGCGTTGCACAGGCCGCTCACGGCGGCGGTGATCAGGCGGGTGCCTTCCGCCCCCGGCGTGCGGCAGGCTTCGGCCGCGGTCAGGATAAGCGCCGCCTTCAGGCACAGGGGGAACTGCTCCAGCTCAAAGACGGTCAGGGGACGGAGACGTTCGGCCTCCGAAAGCAGCCATTCGATTTCCCGCTCGTCCGGCGTCCCCCTTTCCCGCACCAGCCTGCGCAGCAGCAGGCAGGTCGCCGGCCAGCCGTCGTCACAGGGCTGCCGCGCGGCAAAGCGCAGGCCGGCCGCCGTCTGCTCGCCTTCGCGGGAAAGCAGATGGTAATTGTCGTCCAGCCACTCCCGGAACCCCGGCTCCTGTTCCGGCGTTTTCGGCGCCTGCCCCGTGCGCCGGATCTGCCGCAGGGCCCGGCGCACCTGCCGGCGCAGGGGGCGCAGGGAGCCGGGCGCGAACGGTTCGGCCAGAAATTCCCGTGCCAATGCGGCGTAATAGGAGCGGGTCTCGGCTTCCGCCCCTTCCGTCTCTTCCGTTTTAGCTGTTGTAAACGGCGTGTTTTCACTCATGGCAATCCGGCCTTTCTCGGCGGCCGTGCGGCCGTCCGGTGAGTAACCTGCGCCGGCCGTGCCGAGGGAAGCGGTCCGCCGCCCGGCCCGGACGCACAGGTCCAGGGACGCATGGGTCCCTTTTGCCGTTTAGCATTCCCTCCTGCCGGAAAAAACATGCATTGCCGCGGGCAGGCGGGGGATATTTTGGCTTCGCGCGCCGGAACAGGCCCGCAAGAGACGGGAGGACGCGCCAGGCCGTTCTCCCGCGGCAGGAAGGCGCCTCGCCGGTGATTTTACGCGGCCATTGCCCCCGGCGGCGCGGGAGCCTTGCTGCCTGCGGCGGGCGGGGCGGGCGCGCGCCGTCCGGACGAAAACGGCACGCACGGCTGCGCCGGAGGGGAAACCCGCTTGCAGGCTCCCTTTTCGGACGGGTCCCCGTATCCCGGCCGCCGGCCGCAAAGCCCGCTTCTGCGCTGCCTCCTGCGCCGTTCCCTGTACCGCCCCTGCGCCGCCCCTGTACCGCCCCTGCGCCGCCTTCTGCGGCGGGCCGCTGCAGGGCATGGCGAAGAAAACCGGACGGAGCAGGCGCCGGAGCCTCTCTTTTTCCGGGGGCGGACGCGGCGGCGGGAGCCCTTCCGCGTCTTCTCTATCGATTAGGCGGGGCGGCGGCCGGTGGAACCACGGGCGGAACGGTTTTGCCCGCCGGAGGAACGGAAAGAATAAACTGTCCCATTTGGGACAGTTTTTACAAAACGCCGGCCGGTTGCTGTCCATTTTTCTGCGTCCCGGCCGATTGAAAAAGAATACGAAAATGGTATAATTCTTAAGGAAACACGAAAGAACCCGGCGGATGCGCGCAGGAGGCGGGAAGCAGGCATGAAAAAAGGCGGAGAGACACCCGGCTTTGCGCCGGAAGAGCTGTTCCTTTTCCGGGGGCTCCCGCCGGAAGCCGTGCAGGAGCTGCTGCGGGACCGGCCTTCGCCGGTGGAATATGCGAAGGGGAGCGCGATCTACACCCCCCGCCAATTCCGCCGGGCGCTCGGCGTGCTGCTGTCCGGGCGGGCGGAGGTCACACGGACCCAGGGGGGGCGGCGGGTGCTGATGAACCGCCTCGGCCCCGGGGACAGCTTCGGCGCCGCCGCGCTCTACGGCGGCGGGGAGGCGTATGTGACCGAAATCCGCGCCGTTGCCGGGTGCCGGGTGCTGTTCCTGTCTCAGGAGGCGGTCGGCGGCATGATCCGGCGGGAGCCGCGGGTGGCGGAGAATTATATCCGCTTCCTCTCCGACCGCATCCGTTTTCTCAACCGCCGGATCGCCGGCTTTACCGGCGGGGCGGCCGACCGCCGCCTGGCCCGCTGGCTGGCGGAACGGGCGG
Source organism: Candidatus Avimonas caecicola (assembly GCA_904419875.1). GTDB lineage: Bacteria > Bacillota > Clostridia > Oscillospirales > Acutalibacteraceae > Avimonas > Avimonas caecicola. The sequence continues at coordinate 36,901 of CAJFTG010000003.1, forward strand.
GAGAGGACGGGGAGGTCCGGCTTCCCGGCATGACGGCCCTGGCCGACGCGCTCAACGTCGGGCGCTCCAGCCTCTATCGGTCGGTGGATTCCCTGGCCGACGCGGGCCTGCTCCGGCGGGAGGGCCGGAAAATTTTCATTGTCGATATCGACCGGCTGCGGGAAGCGGCCGGCGAGGAATAACTTTCCCGTTATCGAAAGCTTCAGAAGAGGAGAATCGTTCATGAAAAGAGCAAAATCGGGTGCGGCGCTGCTGACGGCCGCTGTTCTGACAATGTCCCTGCTGGCGGGCTGCTCCGGCGGAAACGGGGGAGACGGGGGGAACGGGGGGAACGGCAGTTCCCAGCCGGGCGGCGCCACCGCCGGCACCACCACCGCGGCGGAGAAGGTAAAGGTTAACGTCGCCGCAATCAAGGGGCCCACCGGCGTGGGAATGGTCAATCTGATGGCCGCCAACGACGAGGAGGCGGCGGCCAATGCGTATACCTTCCAGGTGGCCTCCTCGCCGGAGGAGGTCGTGGCCAAGGTGGGCAACGGCGACGTGGACATTGCCGCCATCCCGACCAACGTGGCGGCCAACCTGTACGGGAAGACCAGCGGCAAGGTGCAGATGCTGGCCGTCAACACCCTCGGCGTGCTGTACATTATGGAAAACGGCGATTCCATCCAGTCGGTGGCCGACCTGAAGGGGAAGACCATCTACTCCACCGGCCAGGGTTCCAACCCGGAATATGTCCTGCGGTACATCCTGAAACAAAACGGCCTGGACCCGGATAAGGATGTGACCATGGAATTCCGCTCGGAAAACGACGAGCTGGTCACCCTGCTGGCGACCGGCCAGGCGGATGTCGCCCTGGTGCCCGAACCCAACGTGACCGCGGTCAAGGCGCAGAACGCCGACCTGCGGGTGGCCCTGAACATGACCGAGGAATGGGACAAGGCAACCGACGGAGAAAGCCGGCTGATGATGGGCTGTGTCATCGCCCGCAGCGAGTTTATCGAACAGTATCCCGACGCAGTGGACGCCTTTCTGACGGAATGCAGGGCGTCGATTGAAAAGGCGGACTCCGACCTGGACGGCACGGCTTCCCTGTGCGAGAAATACGGCATTATTCCCAAGGCGGCCGTCGCCAAAACCGCCATCCCCAACTGCAACTTGACCTATGTGGACGGGGATGCTATGATGGAGGCAATCAAGGGATATTTCCAGGTGCTGTACGATGCGAACCCCCAGTCGATCGGAGGGGCGCTGCCGGATGATGCGTTCTACTACAAAGCGGGAGAATAAGGACGGCGGGGCCGGCGGGTTTGTCCGCCGCCTGGCCGCCGGCGCCGGGGTGCTGGCCTTCTGGCTGGCGGTCTGGCAAGGGATCAGTATGCTGGTGGGGCAGGAGCTTTTGGTTCCTGCCCCCTTGGCGGTTGCGCGCACCTTCGGGCGGCTGCTCGGCACCGCGGCCTTCTGGGCGGCGGCCGGCAGTTCCCTGCTGCGGGTGGCGGAGGGCTATGTATGCGCGGTGGCCGCCGGGTGCGCTCTGGCGGTGCTGACCACCCGCTTCCGGCTGGCAAACGCGTTGTTTTCCCCGCTGCTGCATATCGTGCGGGCCGCGCCGGTGGCCTCCTTTATTATTCTGGCCCTGGTATGGATCACCACCAACGCCCTGCCGTCCTTCATCGCCTTCCTGATGGTGGTGCCGCTGGTTTGGGCCAACGTGGAAAAGGGCATCCGCACCACCGACCCACAGCTGCTGGAAATGGCCGGGGCCTACCGCCTTGGGCCGTGGAGGACCCTGCTGCGGGTCCGCATCCCCTCGGTGGCGCCCTATTTTATGGCCGCCTGCACCACCGGCCTCGGCTTTGCCTGGAAGTCCGGTATCGCGGCGGAGGTCATCTGCCGGCCCGCGCTGTCCATCGGGAAAAAGCTGCAGGACGCCAAGGTGCTGCTGGAAACGCCGGATGTTTTCGCCTGGACCATTACCGTGGTGGTGCTCAGCCTGCTTCTGGAAAAGCTGCTGGTGGCGCTGGTCCGCCGGTTTGGCAGGCGGTACGGCGCGGCGGAGTAGGCCCGCCGCACGGGAACGGCCGGGCAGGCGGAAGGAGGACAAGCCCGATGGCGATTACGCTGGAAAACGTGGATTTTGCCTATCCGTCCGGAAGGACGGTGCTGGAGCGCTTTTCCCTGACGCTGCCGGAGCGGGGCGCGGTCTGCCTGTTCGGCCCCTCCGGCTGTGGGAAAAGCACCCTGCTGCGGCTTCTGGCCGGGCTGGAGAAGCCGCAGGGCGGGCAGATCGACGGGCTGCCTCCCTCGGCGGCGGTGGTGTTTCAGGAAAACCGCCTGCTTCCCTGGCTGACGGCGCAGGAAAACGTCGCCCTTCCGCTGGAGAGGCTGCTGACAAAGCGGGAGGCAGCCGCCCGGGCCGGGGAATGGCTGAAACGGGTGAGCCTTGCCGATGCGGCCGGGCTGTATCCGGCGGCACTCAGCGGCGGAATGCAGCGGCGGGTGGCGATTGCCCGCGCCCTGGCCTTCCCTGCCGGGCTGCTTCTGCTGGACGAGCCGTTCTCCGGCTTGGACGAGGCGCTGTGGCGGGAGCTGGCCCGCCTTATTGCGCGGGAACGGGCGGAGCGGCCGACGGTATTGGTCACCCACATCCGGGAGGAAGCGGAAGCCATGGGGGCCGCCCTCCTTCCCCTGGCCGGCCCGCCTCTGCGGCGGGCGGAGCCTCCGGTTCCGTGAAGGCGCCCCTTTCCGGCGGGGAACAGGGGGAGGGCAGGCGCAGGACGGACGAGGCAGGGGCACGGGGATGCAGGAAAGCAGAGAAGCCGGGAAATTGGGCGGCAAAGAGGAGGCCGCGGGGAGAGGAGGCGACTGGAACCGGGAGGAGACAAGAGGGAGCAGGAAGGGGCGGAAAAATGGGCGGAAAGAGAGAGGAAGACAGAAAAGCGAAAAATTTCCTTCGCAGGGCTTGACATTTGCCGGGTTTTCGTCTAATATAGATCAAGCCGGCCGGATTGTCGGTTGTGTTCCGCCCGGCCGCTGCCGTGAAAAGTGAATAGGACTCTATGGGGGTGTAGCTCAGTTGGGAGAGCGTTCGGTTCGCATCCGAGAGGTCAGGGGTTCGAATCCCCTCATCTCCACCAAACAGGTATTGGACGAACACCTATTTCTTCAGTGGCGGCTTCGCCGTAAAGTGTTCGCTCTGATCCACAACAGAAAAGCGCCGTCTTGGGAATGATCCCGAGACGGCGCTTTTTACAATATATAATTCTGTTTTGGCTGCATCAGCTTGTGCAACTATTAGACATACGAGCCTGATTATGGGGGGATATCCTTTGTTACTTAAACAAGGTTTGCAAATGATTAAAAGTGGTTGAAATTACTTGCTTTCGTGTTATAATAAGAAAGGAGATGATTTTTTGTATAACACAAGAGTGGAATACTATAAGACCCTTGAGACGGAATTTGAGGGCCCGGTTATTGCATATATAACTGGTGACCGTCCCGGATTTGAAACAAGAATTGCCCAAGATGTGATTGATTTATTCATTGCACAGCTTGATAAAATCGGCCCTGTTGAGCGAATAGTTTTATATTTATATACCCGCGGCGGAGATACTTCTGCGGCGTGGAATATCGTCAATCTTCTAAAGATGTATTGTGATGATTTGATGGTAATTATTCCACACAAGGCTCATAGCGCTGGAACAATAATAAGTCTCGGCGCAAACAAAATAGTTATGACAAAGCAAGCAACTTTAAGCCCAATAGACCCAAGCTTGAATACGCCAATGAACCCTGTTATTCCCAATGATCCTATGAATCAAACTACTCCAGTAAGCGTAGAAGCCGTCAAAGGGTATATTGAACTTGCGAAGGATGAGTTTGGCATTCAGGATAACCAAGCGTTGAGTGATGTCCTAATAAAGCTTTCAGAGTATGTGCATCCTCTTGTATTGGGACAAGTATATCGGTCGCGGGCTCAAATCAAAATGTTGGCAAGAAAGCTACTAAAAAATCAAATTGGTGACCAAGACCAGCTTAATCGTATTATCGATTTTCTGTGTAGTGATTCAGGTAGTCACGATTATACCATTAATCGTAGAGAAGCCGAAAGAGAATTGGGATTAAATGTTACTAAACCAACAAGCACTCAATACAACATAATTAAAGGCATTTATGATGATTTTAGTTTGGAGCTAGGATTTGGTCAGGTATTTGATCCACAAATGATTCAAGGAGCATATGCTGTACGGAGAGGTTTCATTGAAAGCGTTGTTGGCGGCAGTGACTTCTTTGTTACAGAGGGTAGGTGCTCCACTGTTACTACACCCAATGGACCAGCAATTCAAGTCAATAAAGTTTTTGAAGGATGGCGGCATAGCGAAACATCTGAATTGCCTCAAACGGCTCAGGTGTTGACACTAGACGGGGAGGTAAATTATGAACAAGATAACGAATTCAAGCTATAATGCATACTCCTCTGGATTAAGTTCATTTCTCAATCAATCCACATCAGATACGAGTGCTTTTTCACAATCTGTCCCCGTGCATATGACAATTGACGCTCTGGATAACGGACGATATAGTGTATTTGAAATCGCAAACTGGTTTTTGTCAAAGGAATCAATGACACAAAAAAAGCTCCAAAAACTATGCTATTATGCACAAGCTTGGTGCTATGCCCTGAACGACTATCGTCTAATAGATACTGTGTTTGAGGCTTGGGTGCATGGTCCGGTCTCTCCTGCGTTATATGATAAGTTTAAGAGTTTTGGTTATAACAGTATTCGCCTTGCTGGAAAATACACTGTGAATATAGCTGAAGCCGATATCGAACTCTTAGAAAGCGTTTGGGAAACTTATGGCGACCATACAGGCAATGCACTGGAGGCTTTAAGTCACAGTGAACCGCCTTGGATAGAAGCGCGAGTTGGGTATGCTCCTAATGAACGGTGTAATGTTCCCATTTCAGTAGAGTCGATGAAGAAATACTATTTGTCAATATACTTGGGCGGAGATTCGTGATGAGTGTGTTGACAAATCAAGTAGGCGAAAAAGCCAAAGGTCGTTTACTCACAAATAAACGTGATGTTCCCTTTGTTCTTGGTTTTAGATATCCATTGGAAAAAAAGTTTACTTTAACTGAGCTGGAAAAACGAAACAACAAAGAACTTCAAGGATTCCTTGACAAAGTAGCGCAAATGTCTGTACAGCAAGTTGATGAATTATATGCGCGTGCACCGGACAAGAATGACACATACCGCGACATGCAGGTTTATCACTATGAAGTGACACGCTCTTTTCGAATTCATGTAGTATGTGAGGATGGAATTTATAAAATTATCCGCTTTGATCCGAACCACAAAGTACACGATTGATGAGAAACGCTGTATTGATTGCGAAAAAGTGCCGTCTTGGGAGTGATTCCGAGACGGCGCTTTTTTGCTATCCGCACATTCGATTTCTGCTAATCCTCCTGCTACAATGGTTGCAGTAACCAAAGGAGGAATAGCGCATGAAACAGAAATACTATGTAGAACTGAACCGGCAGGAATGGCGGCTTATCATTGAGGGGCTGAACCGGTTCCGCAACAAGCTGATTGCAGCGGGGCGGTACACAGATGCCGTAGATGAGATGCTGATCAAAGTTGCCAAGGCAAAGCCTCGGAAGTTTGGACTGTGGGGATGGAGGCGCTGATGATGGAGAAGTATATTACCGATGAACGCACTGGGCTGAAATATGAATTGGTCGGTGACTATTACCTGATTGCCGGGGAGGATGAGCCGGAGGAAGATCAGCCAATCGGGGTATGGGGACAGCGGCATCTCCGCTATCTCAAGGAGCATCGCCGTGTGCGCTATGCCAACCTGCTGACCAGCGGTGAATTGAACGCCCATCTTGCGGATGTTGACCGACAGGCAGAGGAGCTTTTTCTTTGGCTGGTAAAGCAAATGGCAGATGCTGAGGGCATTACGGAAACGCTGAAAGCCAGTGACCAAATGAAATGGGTCAGGCGGATGAACTCCTGCCGAGACCGTGCAACCGAAATGGTCTATCACCAAGTAATCTATACATAAGAAAGGCCCTTCGTATCGAGAAAATGATACGAAGGGCCTCTTTTTGCTTATTGCGCTTTCAAGAATCCGGATTCAAACGCATCGGGGAAAATAAAGCGCTTCTCGCCTTTCTCAAAGCGGACGGTCACATATCCCCTGTTCAGCTCGATCACCTTGCCAATGCCGAACTTAGCGTGAGCCACAGCGCTTCCAACGGCAACGCCGGAAACATCGACCTTCGGTTTTTCGGGCTGCTGGGGCTTTGCGGGAGCGATCGGAGATTTCACGCCGAAGGCAGCAGTGACAAAATCCGGATTAGTCGGTGGCGTCCGAGTTGGAACGGGGGCTTTGGGCGGCTCCGGCTCCTCGTCCGCTTCCGGAACATCGGCTTCGTCGATTCCCGGCGCATTCATCGTAGACTGCTGGTTATAGAACAGCAGCTCGTACTCCTTGCGCTTCACAACGATATCCCAGCCGCCGACATCCTCGTTTTCGTGCTTATCCAGGCCGGTGTAGGACAGGCTGGAATCCTCATAGCGCTTGAATTTAAAGATGGCATCATTCATCAGGCTGGCGTTGAACACATTCAGCTCCACCAGCAGATTGAAGTCCTTCACATCCAGACCCGTCACTTTCTTGAAAAGCCCCGGCTCCAGCTGCGTGATCACATCCTTCAGAGAGCGCTCCCGATAATCCGTCAGATACATAAAGATCGGCACACGGGTGGCAAACTTGATGAGCTTCTCCTGAATCTGCTTACGCATGGATTTGTATTCTTTTTCTTCCTCGGAGATTTCCTTTTTCTCCTCCTTGGTGAGTTCCTTGCCTTTTTCCTTCTTGGCCTTTTTCACGCTCTCCGATTTGTTGATGATGGTCTCAATATCCGAGTTCAGGCTGCGGAACCCTTCAATTTTCATCAGGGCCTCCATGGCCTCTTTGTTTGCCATCAGTCGCCGGAGCGTATCATTGTCCACATTGACCAGCAATGCGGATTCCCAGCGCTTGGCCAGCAGCGTGGCCGAGGTGCCGGCCATGGCGATATCCAGAATATCCTGTGCGTCGACCTGCTTCATGCTGCTGCCGTCGTAGGCCAGTACAGGCAGGAAGTTGATGAATTCCGCCACCTTCTTTTCCGGGTTGCTTTCGTTCACATTTAGGCGGCAGGAATAATCCGAGATTTGCTTGAGGGCGCGGTCCAGCGCAAAGTCAAAGACATAGCACTCATATTTCATAATTTGATCGGTGCCGGAGCCGGTACGCACCGTCCACGGAGACTGTACCCGGAACGCTGCTTGGAAATAGGTCTCCGGGCTTTTCAGATTCCGCAGCATAAAGATGCCCGTCCATGGCTTGACCGTGACGCCGGTGGTCAGCTTGCCGCAGGACAGCGTGATGGTCTTGGTGGTCAGCGGGTCACCCATGGATTTCTGCACCGGCTCCAGCGCATCCACGCCAATGCCCGCCTTGGTCCCGGCGCAGACATTGATGTGGTAATCGTGGTAAAAGCTGTTCTGCTTCTGCTGAAGCAGGTTATACATTGCATAGCAGCTGGCCACATTGGGCAGAAACCAGAAGGTGTGGGACAGCACATTCAGCAACCGGGTATCGGAAAACGGCATAGGCGGGCGCTTGTCCTGACCCAGCTTCATATCGTCCACGCTAGCGGGGAGATAGGAGCCGCGAATCAGGTCCAGCCACTTCTGCACCTCGTTCTCATAGACAAAGCGGGCGGTCTCCGGCTTACTCTTCTCGCCGTATTTGGCGGAGAAAAATACATTCAAATCAAATTCGTCGAACTGCCCCTGCATGGCGATCTGCCGGATGCTGTCCGGGATGCGGTAGGTCATCATCACCATCCGGGGCAGCGCTGCATAGGGGTTGTCCGCAGCCTCGTCCCAGTTTTCCTTGGCCCGTTGCTCGTCGGAATAGGTCCAGTTGTAGATTTGATCCTCGATAAATTCGCCGCTGTTGATGGCGCGGAACGGCGTGCCGGACAGAAACAGATAATAGGATGTGGTGATGGGCAGGAAGGTCTCGTTGTAGGCGTTGTCGGCCTCGTCCTTCTTGTACTTCTCCATATCGAAGTCATAATCCTCATCCTCGTTGTCCATTTCAAAGAGCTTTTTGGCATTGTCCCGCCACGCGCCGAAATGGTATTCGTCAAAGATCACGATGTCCCAGTTGGTGGTATGTACCCATTCGTTCTTTGCCTTGATGCCGCCGCTCTCGTTGGTGCCGAGATAGTCCTGAAAAGAGCCGAAGCAGACGATGGGGCGGGACAGGTCGGCGTCCTCGTAGCGCATTCCGTCCCGACAGATGAATTGCCAGCCCTCAAAGTCCTTGTGGGTCATGAGATCCTCTTCCCACGCCGCCTCGACGGCGGGCTTGAAGGTCAGCACAAGCACCTTTTTCAGCCCCATTCGTTTGGCCAGCTCATAGGCGGCGAAGGTTTTTCCGAAGCGCATTTTGGCATTCCACAGGAATTTCGGCGCACGGTCCGGCGTATCCAGCTTGGCGGAACGAAAATAGACGATGGTCTTGTTGACGGCCTCCTCCTGCTCCGGGCGCATAGAAAAGGTGCGAGCGCGGTTCTCCTCGTTGAGGGTGTTGGTTTTCACCGCCAGCACCGCCGCTTCCAACTCATCCACCGTGCAGCGGAACCATTCGCCGCCCACGCCGGTGATTTTCCTGCGGCGGAGCATACGATGCACATCGTGGTCGGTAAAGCAGGAGCCATCCTCCCGCATGGCGGAGCTGCGGTACAGGATCTCATAAGGGAGCTTGCCGTCCGGGCGCTTGGTGGGGTACTGCTGCGCCACACGCCTGTCCACATCCTTTTCGGTGTAGCCCACCTTCAGCAGGCCGTCATAATCCGGATTTAAGTCCCGGTAGGCATAGATCATCGGATGGACTTCTGGGCGTTGGGGAAAGAAATCCATTTGCGGCATTAGTCCTCACCTCCGGTCAAGTCCATCGGTCGGATCATCGATTCAATAAAGGCGATTTCTTCATCGGTAAGACCATACTTGGCATAAAGCCTTCTATCGGGCCATTCCTCGGAAAAGTCCTCGTGCGGAACGAAACGGAAACTTTCTCTTGTGATGTTGACAGACGAAACAGCCTGCCTCAAAAGAAACCGTGCAAACTTTGTGTGTAGATATTTTTCAAAATTTTGTGCCTCTGTTTCGGTAACAAATACACCTATATCCAGATATGTTTCTGTGTTGATTTGTCCCGGCCCGATAAGGCGTGTATCTGTAATGACTTTGTAGCCATCTTTGGGGTCAACATCAAGTTCGCCATTACTAGGAACAAGACGCCCGATCAAAATTTTATAACTATCAATAATATCGGTATTTTTAGTCACGTCTTTTCTAGAGACATACTGTGTTCCAACGCTTGTGATAATTTCAATATCGCCATTTTGATATTTCTCTCTGCCGCGATAGTTGGTGGCAAAACCAAACGGATTTCTGGGATAAGCGTAATTGCTATGCGGCCTTATGCCTGCTTTGAGAACTTTATGGACGATAGAAATTGCCAAATTTGAACGGATCAGTATTGGAAACTCGTTAAGCCTTCGTTCCATTTCTATAGTTGAATTTTTGTTGATGTTAGTGATAGAGCAGTTCCCTGCATTATCACGATCCCATAAGAAGTAGCATATACCGCCAGCTATGTTTACGCCATCAAAGCAATCTTTGCTGGATTCATAGTCGTACAGCTTCCTTATGTGATTATCATTTAACATAGACTCACGAAATTCATCTAACCCTTTTCCACCAGCGTACCAACGAGCAGGGATTATCATAGAAAGATATTTTGGCTTGAGCTTAATAGCTTGCTGCACAAAAAATTGAAATATGGGCTTAGCACTAACGCCATTTCCTCCGTCACTCAACTGATAGGGCGGGTTACTGATGATCACATCGAACTTCATCTTAAAAATATCCTCCGGCTTGGTGGTATGGATCAGCTCATAGGCGTGGGGCTCCAGCATTTCGTCCCGGTCGTACTGGCTCTGGGCTGCGCCGCAAAAGACGCATTTTCCGTTTTTCCAGCGGTGGGGAATCCGCTTGTAGCGAATGTTGCCCTCCGCATCGTCAAAGCGGGACACCGAATACACGCTGTTGGGGTACTTGCTGCAATACACACCACGACGGGAGAGCAGGCTGGTCAACTCGGTGATGGCGATACCGTAAAGCTGGTGATGAAAGATGTGGTCAATACGCTGCTGCAGGTCGGGAAGGATCGGCTCCAATCCGGTCAGCAGCCGCTTGGCAATCTCCCGCAGAAAGACACCGCTTTTGCAGGCCGGGTCTAAAAACTTGGTATTGGGGTCCGAAAACAACTCCTGCGGGAGCATATCCAGCATCGAATTGGCTACCTCCGGCGGCGTGAACACCTCATCGTTGGACAGATTGGCAAGGCAGGACAACACATCCGGATTATAGATGCCGGAGTAGAAATCATTGCTCATTTTCCCATACCCTCCTGTAGTGCGTCACATATTTCTTGAGGAACTCGCCCTCGTCGCTGGGCTTCTCGGTGGGTTCGTCCGCGTTGAACAGGGTCATCTGTTCCTCCCGCTTTTTACGCTTTTTCTTGCCGAACAGATCACGGGCCTCGTCATCCCCCTGCATCAGCCTGGCAAAGGTGTAGTCGCTGCGCTGGAGCTGATAGCCGGTCACAAAGGCCCATTCGGAAAACACAATGGGATCCCCGGTATCCTGCTGGTTTTCGTCCACGCGCATCAGGCTCAGGGCGTTGCCGCAGACGATGTTGCGGGACAGAATAAACCGCACCGAGCGGCGGCAGTCCTCGCTGACCTCCTTTTTGCAGACGGCTTTGTACTCCTTGTCCCACATCCGATAAAGCCGCTCCCGGCAGGCCTCGCAGTTGTCCTGCAGAATATCCACACCGTACAGGCTGCTGACGGCCAGAACGGAATACTTTTCGTAGTCCATCGGGAACTTCTTGTATTTCTTTTTTACAACAGCCAACTTCCGGGACAGGATCTCGGCAAGAAAATTTCCATCGCCGCAGGCAGGCTCCAGAAAGCGGCTGTCGATGCGCTCTGTCTCGGTTTTCACGAGGTCGCACATCGCCTTTACCTCCCGCTCGGCGGTAAATACCTCGCCGTGATCCGCCACCCGCTGTTTGGATTTCACTTGCTTTGTCACGCTTTTGATCCTCCCGGAAACATAATCCCGATTATGTTGTAGTTTCATTTTGATAGAAGCATACCTATACATATTGTATTATAGCATCAACCTGCGAAAAAGTAAAGAAAGCATCGACGAAAAGCGTGAAAACCCTAAGATTGTCTAAAATCGAGCACAACAAGAAAGCCTTTCCGGCTCGCTTTTTGAAGCGATAAGAGAAGGCTTGCTTTTTCATACCCTTTTTGGCCTGTCCGATCTGTGGCAGGTCTTTTTTGATGCCATGTTTACAACATAATCGGGATTCTGTTGCTTATAAAATTAGGTGCATATTCTCCATGCGGCGGCGGTGCTCCGTGCCGGTGGAAATGATATAGATGCGGGTCGTATCGATGCTTGAGTGACCGAGAATGTCGGCAAGCTTGGCAATGTCCTTTTCGATGCCGTAAAACACCCGGGCGAACAGGTGGCGCAGGTTATGGGGAAATACCTTCTCCGGGTTGACACCCGCTTCCTGACACAGGGATTTCATCTCTCGCCAGATATTTGTCCGATTGATGGGCTTGCCCGTGCGGGTCACGAAAATCATTCCGCTTTCGATTCCTTGCTCCGCTGCATAGCGGAGCAATTTTTGCCTCAGCGCCTTCACAAGAAACACCGTCCGGGTCTTTGCTTTACAGCTTACCACCGCCTCGCCGCACCGTGCTGCCTCAACGGTGATAAATTGCAGCTCACTGACCCGGATGCCGGTACCACAGATGGTCTGTAAAATCAGACAGAGCCGTTCATTGTGCTTTCGCATCGCTGCCCGGCAGAGCCGTGTGTATTCCGCTTTCGTCAGTTCCTTTTCTTCGGGGCAGTAAACCTGCTGCTGCAATTTCAGCGTTTTTACCTTCAGGTCGTGCCAGCCGAGAAAGGTGAATAGACAGTTGATGCTGGCCAGCATGGAGTTTACGCTCCGCACGGCGTAGATTTCTTGCAGGTGCTTTTTGTATGCGATCACGGTTTCCTTTGTAATTTCTCCATCCGATGCGTATGCCGCAAAGGCACGGACATCCCGAACATATTTTTCGACTGTTGCGGCACTCCGTTCCTCTAAGACAAGATGTTCCGTAAATTCGGCGATCTCCGCCGCTGTGAGTAATCGTCCCTTCATCGTGGATTTACCTCCGAGTATTTTCTGATTATTCTACCCGAAAAGTATGAAAACAAAATTGTCACCGTTTATTGTAAGAAAATCGGTGACAGGAATCGAATCTATGGATTTTCGTTCAGCCCCGGTGCGTTTCAGGTTTTCTGATCCGCACCGGGGCTTTTTCATTTTCTGAGCTTGTAGGGATTTTTATTGGACAGCAACTATGCTAAAATTATTTTTGAAAAGCAGGAACAATCGACGCTTGCTTATGCCGTTAAAAATAGAGGGCGCTGGCCCTCTGGAAAGGAGACGATAAAAATGCCAATTATGCTGACCAGAAAGGACGGCCCGCCTACGCCGTTCCGCAACGCAGAGTACATCCCGTTCTACTACTTCATCCCGAAAAGCATCCTGTCCCGCTGTGGGGCGGAGCTGAACGCCATCCCGAGGAATCCGCAGGAGCTATTTCACAACCGGGCCGCCTGCGAATTCGTGGAGAGCGACCTGTTCCGGCTGCTCATCATAGACGCTACCGCCTTTATGGTTTGGCCGTATATGGGCTTCGGCGAGTATATGGAAATTTACTCCGGCTACGACCCGGCGTGGCGGTTTGCCCACTGCCCGGACTACTGGATTCAAGAGCTGACGGACGAAGGCATCTTGGCGTCCGCCGGCGAATTATTCAAAGGTTGCCACTCGGAATTGGGGTATGTACCGGAATGGCAGATCGACATCTATCTGCGCTACATTGTGCCCAATGTGATGAAAAAGCACCGGATGGACGAGATTATCCAAGTGGCGCGGGAGTACCCCTGCTTTGAAGACTTTGATTTTCGTAAAAGCAATCAGAAAACGGACTTCATCCGCAAATGGTATCACACCCGCACCAAGCACCCGATAATCTCACTGGAGGAATTTCAGGAGGCATATGCCGACGCCCACGGCGGACAGGAATACGAGAAGCCTGACCCGTCGCAGAATGTGGCGGAAACAGTGGTAGCACAGGCACTGGTGGATCAGTTCAAGGCCACGCTCAGCGAAAAGGATATGCAGATCCTTGAACTGCGTATGAGCGGCGACACGCTGGAGGAGATTGCTGGAAAGCTGGGCTACAAAAATCACAGCGGCGTGCTCAAGCGCATCCGAAAGATCGGACAGGCCTATGAAGCCTATACCGGCGTGGACTACGGCTTTGAGAGCGGCAAAATCACCGGGTAACACCTATCGGAAATCGGTAGGTGTTATTTTTATACCCAAACGGAGGTGGAGATTATGAAATGGAGAATATACCCGTCCCAGCGAGGGCGGGTCAACAAACTGGTGCGCCGGCGATGCTGCTGCTATGACCACGGCAACTGCATCCTACTGGATGACGGAGAGCCGCATCGCTGTGTGCAGATCATCAGCCGGAGCGGCATCTACTGCAACTATTTCCGCCGGGCGGTGTTGCCGTCCGATAGTGAGTTATACGCACAAATCAGAGATCAGAATAAATGAGGAGGATGAGGAAATGAAAACGATCCGCAACACAAAAATCATCGGCATCGACCACGGGTACGGGAATATGAAAACGGCCAGCTGTTGTTTTCCCACCGGTATCACCGCCTATGACCACGAGCCACTGTTCACGGCGGATATGCTGGTCTACGGCGGCAGGTATTATCTCATCGGCGAGGGGCACAAGGAGTTTGCACCGGACAAGATCAAGGACGAGGATTACTATGTGCTGACCCTTGCGGCCATCGCCAAGGAGCTGAAAGCCGAAAATCTTACCGAGGCGCACATTGTCATCGCCGCCGGTCTGCCACTGACTTGGACAAGCGGGCAAAAGGCAGATTTTAGAGCGTATCTGATGAAACACACCGAGGTGGAGTTCACCTACAAAAAGGCGGACTACCACCTCTATATCGACGATGTGCGTATCTATCCGCAGGGGTACGCCGCTATTGCGAGCTTTGCCACCACGCTGAAGGGTGTCAACCTGATTGCCGACATCGGCAACGGCACAATGAACACCCTGTATATGATCAACGGCAAGCCGCAGCAGGGCAAGATGTTCACCGAGAAATTCGGGACCTACCAGTGTACCCTCGCTGTCCGTGAGGCGTTTATGCAGAAAACGCAGCGGGAGATCAACGATGCCATCATTGACGAAGTGCTGATCACCGGCACGGCAAATATTGCGCCTGCCGACCTGAAAATCATCAAGGGCGTCGCCGCCGAGTATGTGCGGGACATCTTCCGCAGGCTCCGTGAGCACGGCTATGATGAGAACACGATGACCTTGTATGTGACCGGTGGCGGCGGGTGTCTCATTAAAAATTTCAGCAAGGTAAACGCAGACCGTGTAAAATTCGTTGAGGACATCTGCGCCGCCGCAAAGGGATATGAGTATCTGGCCGAGGCGCAGATGAAAGCTGAGGCGAAGAAATGAGCAAGTATCGGATCAATGTGCGGTTTGATTTGGACAATCCAAAAGAGGCGAAAGCCGCACAGTATTTACAGTCGCTGGATAAATCCCGCAACGCTTTTATGGTAACGGCGGTCCTAAATGAAATGCAGCGACAGTCATCCGTAAACGGTTTTTTGCTGGAGGACATTCGGCAGGTCATACGGGAGGAATTGCAGGAGGTGTCATTTGCTGCGGCACCTCCTGTCTTTGAGCAGGTACAACCGGAGTTGACCGAGGAACAACAAGCCGAAAACGAAAAGAGTGTGCTGGATGACCTTGAAATGTTCGGCTGAGCCAAAACGCCGATATGTGGCTCAAATCGCAGCGTTCTCAGCAGAAGCAGAGCCAATTTGGCGCAGAAACAAGATATCGGGGCAAGGATGCGGTTTTCAGTATCCGTCAGCCGCTTTTCTTTATGCCCTGCGGGGTGCGTCTCACGATATAACAAGCAGGGACTTTGTGTGCCACAAAAGTCCCAATCACAGCCGAAATCGGCTGCCTCTTTGGGGGCGCAGCCCCCAATCCCCCGAAAGGAGAGATGTGTATGGAAAAAGATATGCGTATCGCCGTCCGCGTGACGGCAATGGAGAAGGAAAAAATCCAAGCCAAAGCCCGAAAATGCGGGCTGAGTACAACCGAATATGTGAAGCAAAGAGCGTTGGGGTACGAGCCGAGAGCGGTTCCGCCTGACGCTCTTTTTACTTGCCTTGAAAGGCTGGGCGAGCTTGCGGATAAAGCCAGTTCACCGGAGCTGGACGAGGAAATTGGTGTGATGCTGAAGCAGATCACGGCAGAATTCCTGCTGCCGGGAAAGGGGTGATGCGGTATGGCCGTAACAGGCTTTTGGCCTGTGTTCAAAAATCTGAAAGCCACGCTGGACTACGCCGACAATCCCGACAAGACCACCGCCCCGGAATATCTGGACGAGGATCTGTACGCCGCTCTGCGTTATGCAGAGAACGACGATAAAACCGACCGTAAGATGTTTGTGGGCGGTATCAACTGCTCGGTGCAGAACGCCTACGCCGAGATGATCGCCGTCCAGCGGCGGTTCGGTCTGCGTGGAAAGGTCGTCGGCTACCACGGCATTCAGAGCTTTCGTGAGGGCGAGGTAACGCCGGAGCAGGCGTTCGCCATTGGCAAGGAAACTGCACGGCGGATGTGGGGCGACCGGTATCAGGTGCTCGTTACCGTTCACCTGAACACCAACAATGTGCATTGCCACTTTGTTGTAAATCCTGTGTCCTTCAAGGACGGTGCAAAGTTCAAAAACAAAATCGGCGACCACAAGGAGCTGCGTAAAATCTCCGATGAGATCTGCCGAGAACACGAGCTGTCTGTGCTGGAAAACAGCGATTTCTACTCCAAGGGCAAGAAAAAGGAATATTGGGTTCACAAGGCCGGCAAGAAAACCCACCGGGACTATCTGCGGGAGGATGTGGAATACTGCCTGTCCTTTGCGACCAGCCCAAGAGAGTTTGAAAGTCAGCTTTATGCGCTTGGATACGCCCTTGACCCTGTGCGCTTTTCGGTCAAGGCAAAGCATTGGGAGCGTGCCGTGCGGCTGAATAGTATGGGCTTCTCAAAGGAGCGTGTCAACGAGCAGCTACATCAGAACGCCGAAAATCGGTATCGGCTATTCACCTTGGAATACCGACCGCCGTACAAGCCGAAGAAATTCCCACTGGAGGACGAGCTGCGAAAGCTGGGGTTCTCCATTGAACACAGCTATGACACCGCCGCCGTTTTGGTGGATACGGTGTTTTATCTTGTCATAACGGCGATCCAAATCGTAGCCGAGCTTGCCGATGTAATGCTGCTGTCGCCAGATTTGCGGGCGGCTGAAAAGGATTTGAAGGAGCTGGTTGCCGACTATCACTTCTTACAGGAGCACGGTATCCATACGACGGCTGACCTGCAAGCAAATATTGAGCAATCCAAAGCAGGACTTTCCGCCTTGGAGCGTGAGCGCAGCGACATCAGCAACCGCATACGACGCCCAAAATCGCCTGAAGAACAAATACAAAACAAAGAGCGCCGCAAAGCGGTATCCAAGCAGATGAAACCCATAAGGGAGCATCTGCGCCGTGCGGAGCGGATTTTAGAGAACTCCCCGCACCTGTATGAACTGTTAAAACAAGAGCACGAGCTGGAGAAAAAAGCCCGTGCAAGATACAAAGAAAGAGGTAGATGAAATGAAGAATACGATGAAAAAGCCGGTGGCAATTCCGGTAGAAAAATTGCGTCCCTTTGCCGGACACCCGTTCAAGGTCAAGGACGATGACGAGATGAACACGCTGATCGAAAGCATACAGACGCAAGGCGTTCTCTCACCGCTGATCGTCCGACCGATTGAAAATACAGAGGAATATGAAGTCGTAAGCGGCCACCGCCGCTTACACGCCGCACAAAAGGCAGGGATTACCGAGGTCCCTGCCTTAATTTATGCCCTTGACCGGGATGCTGCCGCCATTGCGGTGGTGGACAGCAACCTGCACCGGGAGCATATTTTACCCTCTGAAAAGGCGTTTGCGTATAAGTTGAAAGCTGATGCCCTGAAGCATCAGGGACAAAGAACAGACATAACTTCGGAGCAAATTGCACCGAAGTTGTCCACGGAAGTAATCGGAGAGCAAGAAGGAATCAGCAAGGATACCGTTAAGCGCTATATCCGCCTGACCTATCTCATTCCTGAGTTCCTTGAAAAGATGGATAAAGGCGAAATCGCCCTGTCCGTAGGTGCGGAGCTTTCGTTTCTTGACGAATTCAGCCAGCGGGAGGTGCTGGAGCAGTGCGCTATCAACGACTGCACCCCGTCCTATTCACAGGCATGGCGGATGCACAAGGCTGACCGGGAAGGGACGCTGACCACGGCGGTCATTCAAACCGTTATGTCGGAGGAAAAAGCTAACCAGAAGGCTCGCCTTAAAATCCCAATGGAGCGCATCCGAAAGTATTTCCCGCAAAGCTATACCGCCGCCCAGATCGAGGATGCCGTGGTGAAGCTCTGCGAGCGGGACTACCGCCGACGAACCGACCGGGAGCGATAAGGAGGTGTGGCCTATGGGAGAATATCGCAAGATCGACTACACGCAGGTCGCACTGCCGGAGGAACTGCTTACCTCCTTTGCCAAGGCCATGCTCCCGGAGCTGCGTAAGTTTTACGCCAGCGACGAGGGCAGGGCCTATTTTGCAAAGTGGCTTCTGAAGCACCCGGAATATGCGGCACATTCGACACCGGAGAGCGGATGACTATAATAAAAATCGGAGAGGAGGATTCTGTATGAATGTAGTCATTTACGCCCGCTTTTCCAGCCACAGCCAGACGGAGCAGTCCATTGAGGGACAACTCAAGGTGTGCTATGAATATGCGGAGTCGAATCATTATACCGTTGTCGGAGAATATATTGACCGGGCCATCAGCGGCACCACGGACAACCGTGCCGAATTTCAGCGGATGATCTCCGACAGCGACAAGCACACCTTTGAGGGCGTTTTGGTATATCAGCTGGACCGTTTTGCCCGCAACCGCTATGACAGTGCTATCAACAAGGCGAAGCTGAAAAAGAACGGTGTCCGGGTGCTGTCCGCCAAAGAGAATATTGCGGATGACGCTTCCGGTATCTTGGTGGAGGGCGTTCTGGAAAGTATGGCGGAATACTACTCCGTGGAGCTTTCTCAGAAGATCCATCGGGGTATGGCCATCAATGCCGAAAAGTGCCTGTCTAATGGCAGCAACCCCGGCCTGGGCTTCAAGGTCGATGCCGAGCGGCGGTTCTATGTGAATGAGGAGGAAGCCGCCATTGTCCGTGAGATTTATGAGCGCTACGCCAGCGGCGAGACGAAAGCGGAGATCATCCGGGATCTGAAACGGCGCAGGGTCAAGACCTCCCTCGGCAAGGAATTTAGTCCCAACAGTCTCAGTCACCTGCTCAGCAACAAGCGTTATATCGGCGTCTATCTTTACAAAGGAAAGGAAACACCCGGCGGGATGCCTCGCATTCTGGATGATGACTTATTTTACCGGGTGCAATCGATGATGAACAAAAACAAAAATGCGCCGGCTCGAACTCACGGCGAGGGCGAATATCTGCTGACCACAAAGCTATTCTGCGGACACTGCAAGGAAATGATGGTGGGCTACGGCGGCACCAGCAAGACCGGCAGGCAGTATCACTACTATATGTGCAAAAATGCCCGCAGGAAAAAGTGTGCCAAGAAGATCGTCAGCAAGTCCTACATCGAGGACCGTGTGGTCAACGAGTGTTTGAAAATGCTGACCGAAGAGAAAATCCGCTTCATTGCCAAGAAAGTGGCTGAGGAGTGCGCTAAAAGCCCGGATAACCTGACTGCCAAGGCGCTGAAAAAGGCGATCCGAGAGGCGGACACGGCCATTGAGAATCTCTGGAAGGCCATTGAGCAGGGGCAGGCCGTGGAAATGCTGACGGAACGGCTCAACAAGCGCATGGCGGAAAAGGCGGAGCTGGAGGCGCAGCTCGCTATTGAGGAAAATAAGAAGATCACGCTGACGGAGGCACAGATTTTGGCGTTTCTGGACTATGTATGCGAGATGCCCGCCGACGATGTGAATAAGCGCCGAGCCATCATCAACATATTTGTTCATTCCGTCTACCTGTATGACGATCACTTTACCCTCATCATCAACGCCAGCAAGAAGCCGTTGAGCATTGACAATATCCCGCTGGATGATATAGAAACGGCATTTAAAGGCGAAACCGGAGCTTCAGAGAGGTGTTCATCCTTGAGCACCCCTGCTCCACCAGACCAGCAGTAACGAGGGGAGTTCGTACGAACTCCCCTCGTTTGCAAGTTGCGCACCGCAGGTTTTTATTCTGAAGTTTTGTGCCCGCGTTTATGGCGGGCATCTTTTTTGTCAAAGGGAATAAGCATGCCGGTGACTTTTGCAAGAACCTCCCGCAAGCGAAGCCGAAGCGTGCCGCGTTTTTTCAAAACGCCACAAGCGAGCAGCGGAGGCTCAGCGTCCCCCTTTCCGGAAAAGTAAATGTTGCGGGGTCCGTTTTGTCCCGTCTTTACAGAAGAATGTCGAAAGAGGTTGATCGTTGCAAAAGGATCGGTCTCTTTTGGCTTTATGATTCCGGGGGGAAAATAGAAAGTATGCGGAAGGAAAAGCAAAGGGAAAAGCAAATGGCAGAAATCGTGAAAGTTTACAAGGAGAAAGTTCCGGCAATGCGATTCATCGGGAAAAAGTACGACGATTTTGGGCATTGGGGCGATTGGTTCGCCAATGGCTGGTTTGATATTATTGAAAACGCAATGGGCGGCGTCGATTCGATTCGTCAGTTATGGAAAGACGGCGGCGCTTATGTCGGTCTCGAACGGCGCAAGGATGACGAACCCTTTGCGTATTGGATCGGCATGTTCGCCCAACCGGGCATTCAAGTTCCTGGCGGATTTTACTTTATTGATTTTCCAGAGACTTTTTTAGGCGTTTGCTGGATCTATGGAGAAGAGGGCGCAACACACGGCATGACAGGCGCCTGTGCGCAAAAACTTGCGGATGAAGGCATAGAGATTGTGCCTGACCAAGACGGGGCGGTCTGGTCTTTTGAGAATTGTACATGCCCGCGGTTTACAACGCCGGATGAAAAAGGGAATGTCATACTGGATTATTGCTATTTTGTGAAATAAGCAGATTTCGGATTCGAGAGTTCCAGTCTCTGCTCTGTTTTTCAAACCGATTTTTTGTACCACCATTGCCGGCGGCCGGCAATTCGCGGCGAGCCGCCGGCCGTTTGATCGAGCGGCCCGACCGGGAGCGGTGTCTTTTTGTTGCGTAAACCCAAGCCTGCGGCGGGCAAGCCGTGCTCCGCCGGCTTTTTCTGTGCTGAAGCGTTCCGCCTGCGTTTATGAACAGACGCCCTGCTGCCAACACATCCTAAAAAAGCGCAGTTTAAGGCAACCTTAAACTGCGCTTTTGTTTGGCGCTTTCGCATGAATAAGTCCCCGCTGAAGCCAGAGGCAGGACTCCAATCTGGGCGCGAGAATCCGGAAAGCGCAAAACAAAAGGGATAAAAAGCTTTGAGCAATCCCGGCTGCCGCGGCGCTCCCGGGAGGGCTTACCCGGGAAGGCGGTCTGTGCGCAGCAGGGAGTACATGCAGTAGTCGAGAATTTCCCCGCCCTTGCACACCCCGGCGCGCATCACGCCCTCCAGGGAGAAGCCGGCTTTTTCCAGCACCCGGCGGGAAGCGGCGTTGCGGGCGAAGGGTTCGGCATAAATCCGCACAATCGCCCAGCGTTCAAAGCCGAGGCGGCAGATTTCCTTTACGGCTTCGGTCATAATCCCCCGGCCCCAGAAGTCCTCGGCCAGCCAGTAGCCGAGTTCGGCGCTCCGGCGATAAACGTCCCCGCCGAGGGTCAGGGAGACGTTCCCCGCGGCGGCGCCGTCCACCTCAATCACCCGGAGAAGCTCCCGGCTTTCATCCGCGCCGCAGCAGTAGGCGGCATAGCTTTCCGCATCCTCCCGCGTATACGGGGAAGGGAAGAGGTCCCGCAGGTTGGCGGCGATTTTGGGGTTATCGGCAAAGCGGGCGATGGACGCGGCGTCCGCCGCCGTCCATCTGCGCAGAATCACCATCGTACAGTTCTCCTTTCCATATAGAAAACGGGCTGCCGACGCCATGGCGTTGGCAGCCCGCTGCCTGCCGGCAGCGGTCAGTTGGCCGCCGGCGCCGGCACGCCCTGATCCTGGGCCTGGGCGGTGTACAGCGCATGGTACAGCCCGTGTTTGGCCAGCAGCTCGTCATGGCTGCCTTCCTCCAGGATGCTTTTGTTCCCGATATACAGGATTCGGTCGCAGTTTTTGATGGTGGACAGGCGGTGGGCGATGATCAGGGAGGTGCGCCCCTTCAGCAGCGCCTGGATGCCTTCCTGGAGAAGCCGCTCGGTCTTGGTGTCGATGGAGGAGGTGGCCTCGTCCAGAATCAGGATTTTCGGGTCGGACAGCAGGGTGCGGGCAAACGCGATGAGCTGCTTCTGCCCCTGGGAGAGCCGGCTGCCCCGTTCGTTGACCTCGGTGTAATAGCCGCGCTCCATTTCGCAGATGAAATCGTGGGCGCGCACCGCCTTGGCGGCCTCCATCACCTCGTCGTCGGTCGCGTCCAGACGCCCGTAGCGGATGTTATCCATGATGGTGCCGCTGAAAATGAAGCTGTCCTGCAGCATAATCCCCATCTGGGTGCGCAGGGAGTGGAGGGTGACGCGGGAGATGTCGTACTTGTCGTCCACGATCACCGCCCCGCCGCTGAGGTTGTAGAACCGGCTGATCAGGTTGACCACCGTGGTCTTTCCCGCGCCGGTGGGGCCCACCAGGGCGATGCTCTGGCCGGCTTCCACGGTGAAGTTCAGGTGCTCCAGGATGTTGATCCCGGGTTCATAGGCGAAGGTGACATCCCGGAAGGTGACTTTGCCCCGGATTTCGGGCAGGTCGGGCGCGCCGGGCAGGTCGTCCACCACCACCGGCTCGTCCATGGTCTCAAAGATGCGCTCCAGATAAGCAATGTTGTTGATGAAGTTGTTGTAGATGTTGGCCAGGTTGGTGATCGGCTGCCAGAAGCGGCTGACGTAGTTCCCCATAGCCATGATTACGCCGAAGGAGACGAAGGCGCCGCCCATCCAGTACACGCCGGCGATGTACATGACGGTGAACACGATCTGAGTCAGCACCTCGGAGCATACCCACACCGAGTTGTTGATGTAAATTGCCTTGAGCCAGGCCTGGCGGCAGGCTTCCGCCAGCCGGCGCATGATGCCGATGTTTTCCTCCTGCCGGGTGAAAAGCTGGCTGACCCGCACGCCGTCGATGCTCTCGGCCAGGTAGGCGTTGTAATTGGAATTTTTGTTGGACTGCCGCTGCCACGCCTTGCGCTGCCGGGGCTTCAGGATCAGGATGATCGCCACAAAAACCGGCAGCCCGCCGATGATGATCCACGACAGGGTGACATCGGTGGAAAACATGAACACCACGATAAAGACGATGTTCACGATTTCCAGCACCATGTTGATGATCCCGTTCGAGAGCATGTCGGCCACCGAGTTGACGTAGTTGATGACCCGCACCAGGATCTTCCCGGCGGGGCGGGAGTCATAATAGCTGAAGGGGAGCTTCTGCAGGTGGGCGAACAGGTCTTCGCGGATGTCATAGATGATGTCCTGGCTGACGTGCGCCATGATGCGGGAGCGGATGGTGGTGAACGCAATGCTGACCAGGGTGAGGCCGATAAAGAGGACGGCCATCCGGCCCAGCAGCCCGTAATCCTGGTTGGGCACCGCATCGTCCAGCACCCACTGCATGATTTTGGGCCCGAACAGCCCCGCCACGCTGGCCAGGGCGCTGAGCGCGAAAGCGGCGATCATCTGCCATTTGTGCCGTTTGATGTACTTGAAAGCGCGCTTGAGGTGGGCAAAGCTGAAGGGGGATTCCAGGGTTTCGTCCACGTCGAACTTGTTTCTGGCCATCAGCAGGCACCTCCTTCCGCCGCCGGGGCGGGCGCTGTTTCGCCGGACGCCGCCCCGGGCAGGTCGTTTTGCAGGGCGAAGGTCTCCCAGTAATACCCGCGGTTGCGCAGCAGCTCCTCGTGGGTGCCGCGCTCCGCGATTTTCCCGTGTTGGAGCACGAGGATCTGATCCGCGTCCTTGACGGAGGAGATCCGCTGGGCAATGATGATCTTGGTGCAGGGGAAGGGCAGCCGGCGCAGCTGTTCCTGAATGTATTTTTCGGTTTCCATGTCCACCGCGGAGGTGGTGTCGTCCAGCACCAGCACCGCAGGGCGGATCGCCATGGCGCGGGCCAGCGCAATCCGCTGCTTCTGCCCGCCGGAAAGGCCGACGCCCCGCTCTCCCACGATGGTGTCGTAGCCTTCCGGCATCTTGGTCACAAAGTCGTCGGCCGCCGCGCGGCGGGCGAAATCGCGCGCCTCCTCCTCGCTCAGGGAGAGGTCGCCGAAGGCGACGTTGCCCTCCACCGTGTCGGAGAAAAGGAAAACATCCTGGGTGGCGGTGCCCACGGCGCCGCGCAGCTGCTGCAGCTTCCACCGGCGGACATCGCAGCCGTCCATCCGCACCGCGCCGCCCTTCACATCGTAGAAGCGGGAAAGGAGATTGATGATGGTGGTCTTGCCCGATCCGGTCGGCCCCATGATGGCGAGGGTCTGGCCGGGCTTCACGTCAAAGCTGACGTGGTCGAGCACCTTGACCGGGCCGAAGGAGAAGGAAACGTCGTCAAACTCGATGCGGCCTTCCACCGTCGGATGATCCTCGGCGTCGGGACGGTCGGAGATCAGCGGGCGGCCGTAATAAATCTCGATGATCTTGTTGGCCGAGGTGAAAAACCGCTGGATATCGTTAATCAGGTTCCCCAGGTTGCGCATGGGATTGGCGAGCGCCCAGGACAGGGAGGTGAAGATCGACAGCCCGCCGGCCGTCAGCTGGCCCTTCATGATGAAAAAACCGCCCAGAAAGATTGTGATGAGGGTCATCAGGTTGGCCAGGGTTTCGATAAAGGGGTAAAAGGTAAGCCAGAGCTTGTTGATGGAAAGGTTGGCGTCCCGGTAATTCTTGTTTTTCTCATGGAAACGCTCTTTTTCATAGGCTTCCCGGGTGAAGGCTTTCACCACCCGGTTGCCCGCGATGTTTTCCTGGGCGGCCGTGTTCATTTCCGAAAGGCGCTCCCGCATGGCGACGAATTTCGGATGCACCATTTTGGAGTACACCTTGGTAATGATCATCAGCAGCGGGGTCACCGCCAGCAGCGCCAGGGTGAGCTGCCAGTTGACGAAAAAGAAGAACAGCAGGGTGGAGGTGAACATCATCACGCAGTCCACCACCTGATAGGCCAGGTAAGACAGGAAATGGCGGCACCAGTCCAGGTCCCCGGAGAGCCGGGTCATCAGATCTCCGGTGCGGTGGCGGTCGAAAAAGGCGCTTTCCTGATACTGCAGCACCCGGAACAGGTGCACGCGCAGGTTGTAGACGACATGCTGCGAAGCCTTTTCAAAGGTGATAATCATGAAAAACCGCAGGCCCAGCCGGGTGAACTGCACCGCCAGCATACCGGCCAGCAGGGGGATGAGGGGCTCCGGGTTCTGCGCCATGATTACATCGTCCATCAGCAGGGAGGTCAAATAGGGGTTGATCAGCAGCATCGCGCTGGTGACCGCGGCCAGGACCAGCGCCAGGATGTACATTACGCGGTATTGCCTGCCCATGTTTTTCCACAGCCATCGTATAGGAAACATTGGATCACCGTTCCTTTCCCGTATAAACAGGAGGGCGTCTGTGCGTTTGAACCGTTTTGCTTGACGCAAACATTATAGCGAATGGTTCAAAAAAAGATAGCCCCTTGGCGAAGAAATGCTGTACGAATTTTCTGTGAAAAAATTAGAACAAATTATATATTTATTTCTACAACACGGCGGCATAGCGACGCCAGATCGTCCAGCGTCTCGATTTTCCCGGCTTCCGCCCGCAGGCCGGCCGCTCCCCGCAGCCCCCGCATATACCAGGCGGCGTGTTTGCGCGCCTCCCGCAGGGCGACCCGTTCGCCCTTGAGCCGCGCCGCCTCGGAAACCTGGCGCAGCAGCGCCTCCATTCGCTTGGAGACCGGCGGGTCGGGCAGCCGCGTCCCGTGGGAGAGGTAGGCTTCGATCTGGGAGAACAGCCAGGGCGCCCCGAGCGCGCCCCGCCCCACCATGATGAGGTCGCAGCCCGTCTGCTCATACATGGCGGCGGCCGCTTCCGGCGAGGTCACGTCCCCGTTGCCGATGACCGGGATGGCGACCGCCTTCTTGACCTCCCGGATGATATCCCAGTCCGCGGGCGGGGCGTACATCTGCTCCCTGGTGCGGCCGTGAACGGCGACGGCGGCCGCGCCGCCCGCCTCCACCGCCTGCGCCACTTCCACGGCGTTGGCCTCGGCGGCGGAATAGCCCTTGCGGATTTTGGCGGTGACCGGCACCGGCACCGCCCCGGCGACGGCGGCAACGATCTGCCGGCAGAGCTCCGGCTCGCGCATCAGGGCGCTGCCGCAGTGGTTCCCCGCGACCTTGGGGGCGGGGCAGCCCATATTGATGTCGATTACGTCCGGGCGGCGCCGCATCGCCAGCCGGGCGGCGCGGGCCATGATTTCCGGGTCGTCCCCGAACAGCTGCACGGCGGCGGGGCGCTCCGCCCCGTCCAGCTCCAGCAGCTCGCCGCTCTTTTTGTCCTGAAAGCACAGGCCCTTGGCGCTCACCATCTCGCCGACCACATAGGCCGCGCCGAATTCCACGCAGAGCTTGCGGAAGGCGCGGTCCGCCACCCCCGCCATGGGCGCGAGCGCGGCGTGCCCTGCGATCTCCACCGAACCGATGCGCATGTCCGAATCCCCCTCGCTGTTTCACTCCGAGTTGTTTCATTATACCGGACGGCGGATAATTAATCAATGCGCCGCCCGGAAAATCCCGCGAAAGGTTGGTTTTGGCCAAAAAGGATGGTATACTATACGGGACAGCCGGGCGCATCCCGGGATACTCCCCTATCGGGGAACCGCCGTATCCCCGGGGAACCGCCGTATCCCTGGGGAACCGCTGTATCCCCGGGGAATGCATCCCGCGGAAACCGTATCCGCGGCGTTGCGGGAAGACGGATGCCCGGGGAGGAAAAAAGGACACAAGGAGGCAAGGCCCATGCGGCTTTTACTGCTCGACGGCAACAGCATCGTCAACCGTGCGTTTTACGGGGTAAAGCTGCTGTCCACCAAGGACGGCCGGTATACCAACGCGCTGTTCGGGTTTCTCAATATCCTGCAGAAGCTGCGGGACGACGTGCAGCCCGACGGGATTGCGGCGGCGTTCGATCTGCACGCCCCCACCTTCCGCCATCGGGAATACGCCGAATATAAGGCGGGCCGCAAGGGGATGCCGGAGGAATTAAGGGAGCAGATGCCGGTTCTCAAGGAGCTGCTGGTTCTTATGGGCATCCATGTGGTGGAAAAGGAAGGGTATGAGGCGGACGACATCCTCGGCACCCTTTCCGACGCCGCCAGGGAGCAGGGGGCGCCCTGCTACATTGCTACCGGGGATCGCGATTCCCTTCAGTTGGTGGGGGAGGGGGTGACGGTCCTGTTGGCCGGCACCAAGATGGGCCGGCCCGAAACCACCGTGTTCGACCGGCCCGCCATCCGGGAAAAATACGGGCTGGAGCCGGAACAGCTCATCGACCTCAAGGCCCTGATGGGGGATGCGAGCGACCATATCCCCGGGGTGCCGGGGGTGGGAGAGAAGACGGCGCTCGACCTGATGCACCGCTTTGGCTCACTGGATGCGATCTACCGCGACCTTGACGCCCTCGACCTCCGGGACACCCTGCGCCAGAAGCTGCGGGCCGGGGAGGAGTCCGCCCGGCTCAGCCGCTGGCTCGGCACCATCTGCCGCGAGGTACCGATCGAGCGGGAGGTGGCGAAATACGCCCTTGCGCCGGTGCAGCGGGAAAAGCTGGCCGCGCGGATGGCCGACCTGGAGCTGTTCCGGCTGATGGACAAATGGGGCCTCAGCGCCCTGCATCCCGGGCCGCAGGAGGCGGCGGACGCCCCGGCTGCGGCCGCTCCCCTCGCTGTGGAAGGGGCGGACGCGCTGCCCGCCCTGCTGGAAAATATGGAGCGCACCCATACGCTGGACGGCGCCGCCCGGCTGGAGGATGGGGCGGTCGCCGGCTTTGCCGCGGCCTTTGCGGGCCGGGCGGCGGATATCCCGGCCGATGCCGAGGGCTTCGGCCGCCTGCTTGATGCCTGGGAGGACCCGGCGGTCGCCAAGCGGACCGAGGACGCCAAGCCGCTTTTTTCCGCCCTGCTGAAGGCCGGGCGCTTCCCGCAGGGGGCGGTAATGGACACCCTGCTGGCCGGGTACCTGCTCAATCCCCTGGCCTCGGATTATTCCCTGCCCCGTCTGGCGCAGGAGTATGCCGTCCCGGTCCCTGCCGTGGAGGAGGCGGACAGGGAGGGCGGAGAGGGCGGAGAGGAAGGCCCCGCGGTGCGCGCCGTGATGCTGCCCGCCGTGGCCGACCGGCTGGCGGCGGAGGTCGAGGCGCAGGGGATGGGCCGCCTGCTGCGGGAGGTGGAGCTCCCGCTGGCTCTGGTGCTTGCCGACATGGAGAACATCGGCTTTGAAGCGGATGCGGACGGCATCCGGGAATTCGGGGCGCTGCTGGAAGGCCGGATTGACGACCTCCAGCGGATGATTTACGAGTCGGTGGGGTATGAGTTCAATCTCAATTCCCCCAAGCAGCTTGCCAAAGCGCTGTTTGAGGACCTGGGCCTTCCGGCCAGGAAAAAGACCAAATCGGGCTATTCCACCAACGCGGAGGTGCTCGAGTCCCTGCGGGACGCCCACCCGGCGGTGTCCATGCTGCTGGATTACCGCACCCTGGCCAAGCTCAAATCCACCTACTGCGACGGGCTGCTCAAGGTGATCGGGCCGGACGGCCGGATCCATTCCTCCTTCAACCAGACCGAGACCCGCACCGGCCGGATTTCTTCCACCGAGCCGAACCTCCAGAACATCCCGGTGCGCCAGGAGCTCGGGCGGGAGCTGCGCCGCTTTTTCCGCGCCAGGGAGGGCTGGCTGCTCTGCGACGCGGATTATTCCCAGATCGAGCTGCGGGTGCTCGCCCACATGGCGCAGGATACGGCGATGATCGACGCCTTCAACAGCGGCACCGACATCCACCGCGTGACCGCCTCCCAGGTGTTCGACGTGCCGGAAGAGCTGGTCACCCCCCTGATGCGTTCCCGCGCCAAGGCGGTGAATTTTGGCATTGTCTACGGCATCGGCGCGCATTCCCTTTCTCAGGATATCGGCGTGTCCTATGCCGAGGCGAAGCGGTATATCGACAGCTATCTGGCCCACTACGCCGGGGTGGCAAAATTCATGGACCGGATGATCGAGGCCGCAAAGGAGCGGGGATATGCCGAAACGCTCTTCGGCCGCCGCCGACCCCTGCCGGAGCTGAAGGCGTCCAATGCCGCCACCCGTGCGTTCGGGGAACGGGTGGCCCGGAACATGCCGATTCAGGGCACCGCCGCCGACATCATCAAAATCGCGATGGTACGGGTTCACCGGCGGCTGCGGGACGAGGGGCTCCGTTCCCGCCTGATACTCCAGGTTCACGACGAGCTGATTGTCGAAGCGCCGCAGGAGGAGGCCGAACACGCCGCCCGCCTTCTCCGGGAGGAAATGGAGGCCGCCGCAGACCTTTCGGTCCGCCTGGCGGCGGAGGTGAACGTCGGCCGCACCTGGTACGACGCCAAGGGGTAAAGCGGCTTTGCAGGATACTATTATAATAAGGTTAAATAAGGAGAGGGATGCTATGGCGGAGGATGGCAAAGCGGCGGAAACGGCGGCGGGGCGAAAAGACGGCGCGATGGAAATCCGCGTGCTGAAAAAGGGGGATATGCCCGCCCTGGCCGTATTGTACCGCGCCTTCTGGGACGAGCCTTCCGATGTTCCCGCTATGGAGAGGCAGCTGGAGGCCATGCAGGCAGAGGGAAACGCGGTGGTGCTCGGCGCCCTGGCGGGAGGGGAGCTGCTCGGTTCGGTCACCGGGTATTTCTGCCGGGATTTGTACGGCGCCTGCCGGCCCTTCCTTCTGGTCGAAAACATGGTGGTCGCAGAATCGGCCCGCCGGCAGGGCGTCGGCCGCCGCCTTCTGGCAGAGCTGGAACGCCGCGCCGGGGAAGCCGGCTGCTCCCAGATGCTGTTGGTGACGGAGGCCGACCGCACGCAGGCGCACCGCTTTTACGAAGCCTCCGGCTTTGGGAAGGGAACCCACAGCGGTTTTAAAAAGAAGCTGAAGGGGACGGCGGCGCACGGGTAACGGGCAAGGGAGAAAGGAGCGAGAGGCAAATGACGGTTTTGTTTGTGTGCACCGGAAACACCTGCCGCAGCCCGATGGCGGCGGCCCTGCTGCGCCGCGCGCTTGACAAGCGCGGCAGGGCGGATATAATAGTGGAGAGCGCGGGCCTCGCCGCCGGCGGCTCGCCGGCGAGCGCCAACGCGGTGGAGGCGATGCGGGAATGGTCGCTGGACATTGCCGGCCATCGGTCCCGCCCCGTTACGCCGGAGCTGCTGCGCCGTGCGGACGTGATTGCCGTCATGAGCCCCTCTCACGCGATGGGCGTCCTGTCGCTGGGGGCCGACCCGGCAAGGCTGCGGGTGCTGCATGTCCCCGACCCCTACGGCGGGGATCTGGACGCCTACCGCCGCACCCGCAATGTGCTGGAGCAGGCGGCGGAGAAACTGGCGGAGGAGCTCTGCGCACCGCCGGCCGGCGCTCCCGAATGAATGGCCTGTGAGGCCGGAAAGGACAAATCATGGACGAACATCGATGGCGGCCCCCGCCGGGAATCGCCATTACCCCCATGCACGCGGATCATCTGGAGGCCCTGGCGGATATGGAAAGCGCCGCTTTCTCCCGCCCCTGGTCCTACGACGCGCTGGCCGAAGAGCTGCAGAACCCGCTCGCCGTGTTTTACGTTGCGGAGGATGTGGAGGCCGAAAGCGCCCAGGGGTATATCGGGATGCACCACATCCTCGACGAAGGGTATGTCACCAGCCTGGTGGTCCATCCGGGCCGCCGGCGGGAAGGGATCGCTTCCGCCTTGCTGCAGGAGACGGTCGACTACGCGCAGAGCCATAAGCTCCGGCGGATCACGCTGGAGGTGCGGGTATCCAATGCGGGGGCGATCGCCCTGTATGAGAAACTTGGCTTTGAGCGGGAAGGCGTCCGCCCCGGCTTTTATGACTCGCCGAAAGAGGACGCTGCTATATACTCTTTGTATTTTTAACGCATATTCTACAAGAAGAAGGGATGGATACCGTATGCCGCATATTCAGGTGAAGCTCTGGCCCGGCCGGACCGAGGAGCAGAAGCAGGCGCTGGCCGGAAAAATTGTCGCCGCCGTGAAGGAAACCATGGGCGCGACCGACGAGTACATTACGGTGGGAATCGAGGATGTTCCCGCATCCGAGTGGCCGAAAAAGGTATACAAACCGGAAATTCACGATAAAATCGACAGCCTGTATAAGAAGCCGGGCTATTTTTACAGTGACGAAGAGATGAACGGCTGAACGGCTGCTAAACGGCCGGACAAATCACGGAGAAACGGCTGAACGGACCGCGTCGTTCGCGCGTACCTGCGGCAGGCGGGAGGGGAATACGGCGCCCGGGGCAAGAACAGGTTCCCGGCCGTGCGCCCCCTTGCCGGGGGGAAGGGATGGCCGCCGGCCTGCTTTCCCTGCGAAAATTCTCCCCCTCCTGTTTCGCTCCTGTTTTGCTCCTGTTTTGTCCCTGCTTTGCCCCCGCTCTGTCTCGGCTCCATCCCGGCTTCGACCCTGCCGGGGAGAAGGAACGTCCGCAGGCTGGACCGCGCAGGGCGGGCGGCGGCTCCGGGCGTGGGAAATGCCGCCGGCGCGTCCGCCTTTTCGGCCGGGGATGGCCGGTGGGAATATGCCGGCAAACCATCCGTGTTTCCGCAGGGGCGCCGGATGAGCGGGCGGATGAGTGGGCGGACGAAAGGAACAGAGCGAAACGGCGGGCGGCATGGGAAAGGCTCATCGTGCCTGCCCTTGCCGCAGCGGACGGAAGGCGTCCCTCCCGCCGCCGGCAGGGGAGCGCCGCAACGGGCCGGGAAAGGAGGGCCACATGAACATACTTGCTATTGAATCCTCCTGCGACGAAACCGCCGCCGCCGTGGTGGAGGACGGACGGCGCGCCCTTTCCAGCGTGGTCGCCTCCCAGGTGGAGGAGCACCGGCTGTACGGGGGCGTGGTGCCGGAGATTGCCAGCCGCCGGCATGCGGAGGCGATCTCCGGCGTGGTGCGGCAGGCGCTGGAGGAGGCGGGCACGCCCCTTTCCGCGGTGGATGCGGTGGCCGTGACCTGCGCGCCGGGGCTGATCGGCGCGCTGCTGGTGGGGGTGAACTTTGCCAAGGGTTTGTCCCTGTCGGCAGGGCTGCCGCTGGTCCCGGTCCACCACCTGCGCGCCCATATTGCGGCGAATTACCTCGCCCATCCGGAGCTGGAGCCGCCCTTCCTCTGCCTGGTGGCATCGGGCGGGCACAGCCACATCGTCCGGGTGGAGGATTACACCCGCTTCACCGTCCTCGGCCGCACGCGGGACGATGCGGCGGGGGAATGCTACGACAAGGCCGCCCGGGCAATGGGGATGCCCTATCCCGGCGGCGTGGAGCTGGACCGCCGCGCCGCGCGGGGGAACCCCGACGCCTACCGCCTGCCCCATCCGCGGGTGGAGGGAAAGGACGGCGCCCCCTGCTATGATTTCAGCTTTTCCGGGCTGAAGACCGCGGTGGTCAACCTGCTGCACAATGCGGCGCAGAAGGGGGAGGCGGTCGCGGAAGACGACCTGTGCGCTTCCTTTCAGAAGACGGCGGTGGATATGCTGGCGGGCAACACCCTGCGCGCGGCGGAGGCATCCGGGCTGCGCACGGTCGTCCTGGCCGGCGGGGTGTCCGCCAATTCCGGCCTGCGCGCCCGGATGGAGGAGGAATGCCGCCGCCGCGGATACGCGCTGTACGCCCCGCCCCTTTCCCTGTGCGGGGACAATGCCGCGATGGTGGGCGCGCAGGCATATTACGAGTTCCGGGCGGGGCATACGGCGGGGCTGGACCTCAACGCCTGCGCCACCATGCCGATTGAGCGGGCGGCCTTTTGACGCCCGATTTTGCAGGATATCCCGTCCAAAAATGCACAATGAACGGCCTCCTGTTAAAGAATTATCAAATTATTCACATTTTGGATATTGCGTATTGCACGGGAAATGGAATATAATAGCTTCTGACAGCGAAAATTTTCCCGCAGAGGGTTGACCGGCCTCCACCGGGGCCGGGACGGAAAGGAGATAAAAAGACATGACCAACAACAAGTCCGTCCTCGACTGGATCAAGGAGAAAGCGGACCTGGTCCAGCCGGATCAGATCGTTTGGATCGACGGGTCGGAGGAACAGCTGGACGCCCTGCGCGCGGAAGCCTGCAGGACCGGCGAGATGATTAAGCTCAACGAGGAAAAGCTGCCGGGCTGCTATTATCACCGCACCGCGGTCAACGACGTGGCCCGGGTGGAGGACCGCACCCTGATCTGCTCCCGCCGGGAAGAGGATGCCGGCCCCACCAACCACTGGAAGGATCCCCAGGAAGCCTATAAGATGCTGTA
Organism: Candidatus Avimonas caecicola; assembly: GCA_904419875.1. Taxonomy (GTDB): domain Bacteria; phylum Bacillota; class Clostridia; order Oscillospirales; family Acutalibacteraceae; genus Avimonas; species Avimonas caecicola. The sequence goes on from CAJFTG010000003.1 coordinate 69,942, forward strand.
CGACATCGCCCGCGGCAGCTACCGCGGCCGCACGATGTACGTCATCCCCTATTCGATGGGCCCGGTCGGTTCCCCCTTCTCCAAGGTCGGCATTGAGCTGACCGATTCCATCTACGTCGTGCTGAACATGAGCATCATGACCCGCGTGGGCCAGAAGGTGCTGGATGTTCTGGGCGACAGCAACGATTGGGTGCGCGGCCTGCACTGCAAGTGCGATGTGGATGCCGAGAACCGCTGGATCTGCCAGTTCCCGGAGGACAACACCATCATTTCCGTCAACTCCGCCTACGGCGGCAACGTGCTGCTGGGCAAGAAGTGCTTTGCGCTGCGCATCGCGTCCTATCAGGGCAAGAACGAGGGCTGGCAGGCCGAGCACATGCTCATCCTCGGCGTGCAGAACCCGAAGGGCGAGGTAAAGTATATCTGCGCCGCCTTCCCGTCCGCCTGCGGCAAGACCAACCTGGCCATGCTCATCCCGCCGGAGGGCTATCAGAAGAAGGGCTACAAGGTCTGGTGCGTGGGCGACGACATCGCCTGGATCCGCAAGGGCGCCGACGGCCGGCTGTATGCCATCAACCCGGAGAACGGCTTCTTCGGCGTGGCTCCCGGCACCAATATGAAGTCCAACCCCAATGCGCTGATCTCCACCCAGAAGGGGACCATTTTCACCAACGTCGCCCGCAATCTGGACGACAACACCGTGTGGTGGGAGGGCCTGGACAAGAACCCGCCCGTCAACGCCGAGGAGTGGACCGGCAACAAGGTCAACGGGCCGGAGTATGTGGCCGAGGGCAAGAAGCTGGCCCACCCCAACAGCCGCTTCACCGCGCCGGCGGTCAACTGCCCCTGCCTGAGCAGCGAGTTTGAGAATCCCCAGGGCGTGCCGATCTCCGCGTTTGTGTTCGGCGGCCGCCGGGCGAAGCTGGCCCCCCTGTGCTACCAGTCGAGAGACTGGAACCACGGCGTGTTTGTCGGCTCCATCATGGCGTCCGAAACCACGGCTGCGGCCGCGGGCGCTGTGGGCGTCGTCCGCCGCGACCCGATGGCGATGCTCCCCTTCTGCGGCTACAACATGGGCGATTACTGGCAGCACTGGATCGATATCGGCGCCGGCCTCGACCCCGAAAAGGCGCCCAAGATCTTCAATGTCAACTGGTTCCGCAAGGACGACGAGGGCAACTTCCTGTGGCCGGGCTTCGGCGACAACCTCCGTGTGCTGGAGTGGATCCTCAAGCGCTGCGACGGCGAGGTGGACGCGCAGGAGACCCCGATCGGCTATATCCCCTATGCCAAGGACATCAACATCGAGGGCCTGGAAGGCGAGGTCTCCGAGGAATCGCTGGAAAAGATTCTGGACGTGGACAAGAGCCTGTGGGCGCAGGAAGCGGACGGCATCGGCGAATTCTATCAGAAGTTCGGCGACAAGCTGCCCAAGGAACTGGCGCACCAGCTTGAGATTCTGAAAGCCAATCTGAAGTAAGCGGAATATCCCGCGAGGCATCAAAAGCTCCCCCGTGTACGGCGCGGGGGAGCTTTTTGCAGGCCGGAAACACGAAAAAGCCCGTTTCGGGTCGCGGGAGGCAGTCTTCCGCCGCTGGCAGCTCGCACCAGCACGGCGTGCCGCCGGTATGGCGGGGTCTTACCCGTCTGTGCACCCTCAGCAGAGCGGGAGGGGTATTTCCCACGGGCGAAGGCTTGCCTCCCGGGCCTGCCCGGGAGGGGTTGACAAAACGCCGCCTGTGCCGTATAGTGGGTGGCGGCCCGGTCTCCGGGCCGCGCGGCGATGCGCCGCCGGTCAGTTCGCGACCATCCTGACCGGACGGGGGCAACTGCCTCCGTCAGAATAAAACTAGGGGAAAAGGGGCGGCGGCCCGGCGCGCTGTGCGGCGGGGCGTTCTTCCTCGCGGCGACGGAATTCTTTCGGCTGCACGGCCTCTTTTCCTGTGAAAGGATGAATCGGATGAATTCAGTCAACCCCAACAGCGCCCTTCGCCGCCTGGCGGAGGGCGGGCTGATCGCCGCCATGTACGCGGCGCTGACGCTCGCAATCCCGGCCGCCTCCTTCGGCGTGGGGCAGTTCCGCGTGTCGGAGATGCTTACCATCCTGCCGGTTTTCACCCCGGCGGCGGTTCCCGGCCTGACGGTCGGCTGCCTGGTCTCCAACCTTGTCGGCCTGGCCATGGGCGCCAATGTGGCCGGCGCATGGGATATCCTGTTCGGCCCGCTGGCCACCCTTGCCGCCGCGCTGCTGACCTATTCCCTGCGGAACATCCGCCTGAAGGGGCTGCCGCTGCTCTCCACCCTGCCGCCGGTGCTGCTGAATGCCGTGGTGGTCGGGCTGGAGCTGACCGTCGCCCTTTTCGGCTTTTCCTGGCCGGTATACGGGCTGTGTATGCTGCAGGTCGGGCTGGGGCAGCTTGCGGCCTGCACCGTCTGCGGGTTGCTGCTGTATGCGGCCCTCAGCCGCACCGGCGCGGCCAGGGCGGTTTTCCGGCACTGAGAAAAGCGCGGCAAAACCGGGTTCGTGCCGCTGGCTGCGAAGGGAGGTCCCTTCGCAGCTTTTTCTTTTGCCAATTCCTCTTGACCCTGCCGCCGCGTCATGGTTTATACTGGATTTGCCGGAAAGGAGGGATGCGGGCGTGGACAAGGCCGTTGACCGGGTAAAGGAGTATACCGTCGGCCGGTTTGCGCAGCTGGTCGGGGTGAGCGTGCGCACCCTGCGGTATTATGATGAGCTTGGGCTGCTGCGCCCGCGCCGTGTTACCGATGCGGGATACCGGGTTTACGGCGCCGCCGAGGTCGACCGGATGCAGCAGATCCTGTTGTACCGGGCGATGGGGGTCGGGCTTTCCGCAATCGCCCAAATCCTCGACGCGCCGGATTTTGACCGGCGGGCGGCGCTGCGCAGGCATCTTGCGGCGCTGGAGGAACGCCAGCGCGGGACGGCCCTCCTGATTCAAACCGTCCGGCAGACTTTGCGTGAGGAAGAAGGAGAGATTGCCATGTCCGACCTGGAGAAATTCGAAGGGCTGAAAGAGTCCTGGCTTCGCGAAAACGAAGATGCTTATGGGAAGGAAGCCCGGGCCGCTTACGGCGACGGGCCGGTGAACGAGACAGCCGCCCTCCTCCGGGGAATGAGCGCCGAACGGTTCGCCGCGATGCGGGCGCTGGAAAAGGAGCTGCTCGCCGGACTGGAGGCGGCTGTGCTGGCCGGCAAGCTGCCGGAGGGGGAGGAGGCGCGGGCTCTCGCCGCCAAACACCGGGAATGGCTGGCGTATTCCTGGGGAACCGTGGCCCCGGCCGCCCATCGGGGGCTGGCGGACATCTATGTCCGGGACGCGCGGTTTACCGCCTGTTATGACCGGTCGGTTCCCGGCTGTGCCCGGTTTCTGCGGGATGCGGTCCATGCCTGGTATGAAATGAAGGAATCCGGCCGCGGCGGCGGGTAAACAGCCAAAACGAGGGAAGGCGTTCGCAGAATCACCAATTGCCGGCGGCAAAAAGGCGGAGGTTCCGGCTTTTTGCCGTTTTTTCTTTTTGGGATAAAAATGGCGGAAAAGTTGCAAAAAACCCTTGCATTCCGCGGCTTTCTGTAGTAATATAATTAGGCTTGACTGTGGAAAAGGGGAGCAGTGCGCCCGTTTTTCCGGTCCGGCAGGACTGCACGATATGCGATGACGCGGGAGGTTGCAGCTTTACGCTGGTTATTTCCGCTGAGTATGTCCGATTTTAAACCGGGCGACAAGGAATACTGAAAGCGCTTGCGCGTTGCCGCCGGCTTTGCCGGCCGGCCTGCGGCGGCCTCATGGGTTGTAGGGGCGGCCGCGTGCGCGTGCTGTCAGGGCGCTGGATTCGTACCGGGAGAACGGCTTCGCGTTTCCGGTTTTTTAAATGCCGGGCGCGAAACACCCGGCGGTGTGTACGGATTTGGCGTCGCCCGCCAACTCAATTTTTTAAGGAGGCGTTTTTCAGTGGCAGTCAAAGAAAAAATCCGCATTCGCATCAAGGGGTACGACCATCAGCTGGTCGATCAGTCCGCGGAAAAGATCGTGGAGACCGCGCGCCGCACGGGCGCCCGCGTTTCGGGTCCGGTTCCGCTGCCCACCGAGAAGGAGGTCGTCACCATTCTGCGCGCCGTCCACAAGTACAAGGATTCCCGCGAGCAGTTTGAGATGCGCACCCACAAGCGCCTGATCGACATTCTGCGCCCCTCGAACAAGACCGTTGAGGCCCTGATGGGCCTTGAACTCCCCGCCGGCGTGGAAATCGAGATCAAGCTGTAAGGAGCCGCCTGCCGCCCCACCGCGGAATAACCCGCCGCGGGCCGCGGCAAAGCGGTACCCCGGCTTGTGGCGGACCGGGCTCCGGTTCGCCGGTTTTCCCCGACGAGGTCATGTTGGCCTTCTGCGGCGCGGCGCCGCCGGCTGCTCCCTTCCGTTTCGGAAAGGATGGCGCGCGGTCCGTCCCGGCGCAGCGGGTCAACCAATAACCAAGGAGGTATAGACAATGCAAAAAGGCATCATCGGCAAGAAGGTCGGCATGACGCAGATCTTCGACGAAAAGGGCAACGTTGTCCCCGTGACCGTCATCGAGGCCGGCCCCTGTGCGGTCGTGCAGAAGAAGACGGTGGAGAACGACGGCTACGCCGCCGTCCAGATGGGATTCGGCGACATTTCGGTCAAAAAGGTCACCAAGCCCCTGAAGGGCCATTTCGACAAAGCGGATGTCGCCCCGAAGAAAACCCTGCGCGAGTTCCGCTTTGACGACTGCGACGCGTTCAGCGTCGGCGAGATCGTCAAAGCCGACACCTTCGCCCCCGGCGACCGCGTGGACGTGGTCGGCACCAGCAAGGGCAAGGGCTACGCCGGCGCCATCAAGCGCTGGAATTTCCGCCGGCTGAAGGAAACCCACGGTTCCGGCCCGGTCGCCCGCCATGCGGGGTCTCTGGGCGCCTGCTCCTCCCCCTCCCGTGTCTTCAAGGGCACCAAAGGGGCCGGCCATCTGGGCGCGGAGCGCGTGACCGTTCAGAACCTCAGCGTCGTCAAGGTGGATGCGGAGAACAACCTCATCGCGGTCAAGGGCGCCGTCCCCGGCCCCCGCGGCAGCGTCGTGGTCCTCTCCGAAACCGTCAAGAAGGCGTAAGGGAAGCGTTAGGGAAGGAGGAAATCAGAATGCCTACAGTATCCGTTTTTGATATGACCGGCAAGCAGACCGGCAGCATGGAGCTTTCCGATGCGATCTTCGGCATTGAGCCGAACCAGGCCGTCCTGCATAGCGCCGTTGTGAATTATCTGGCCAACCAGCGCCAGGGCACCCAGTCCACGCTGACCCGCGCCGAAGTGAGCGGCGGCGGCAAGAAGCCGTGGAGACAGAAGGGAACCGGCCACGCCCGCCAGGGCTCCACCCGCGCTCCCCAGTGGACGCACGGCGGCATCGCCCTCGGGCCGAAGCCCCGCAGCTATTCCTACACGCTGCCCAAGAAGGTTCGCCGTCTGGCCATGAAGTCCGCGTTTTCCGCCAAGGTTGCTTCCGGCGACCTGATTGTGCTGGAGGCGCTGACTCTCGAAGGCATCAAGACCAAGACCGTGGCCGCGATGCTCAAGGCGCTGGGCGCCGACCGCAAGGTCATCCTGCTGCTGCCGGAGAAGGACGAGGCCGCCGTGAAGTCGGCCCGCAACATCCCCGGCGTGAAGACCGCTCTGGTCAACACCCTCAACACGTACGACATCCTGAACGCCGACAAGTTTATCGTCGTCAAGGACGCCGTTGCGAAGCTCGAGGAGGTGTACAAATAATGGAAGCTCGGGACATCATCCTGGCCCCTGTCGTCACGGAAAAATCGGTGGCCGCGCTCGCGGACAAAAAGTACACCTTTAAAGTGGCGAAGGAAGCCAATAAAATTGAGATTGCCCGCGCGGTGGCGGAGATCTTCGGCGTGAAGGTCGCCAAGGTCAACACCATCAGCATGAAGGGCCGCAAACGCCGTCAGGGGCGCAATGAAGGGTATACCCCGTCCTGGAAAAAGGCGGTCGTCACCCTTACCCCTGACTCGAAGACCATCGAGTTCTTCGACGGCCTGTTCTAATCAGGCCGCCGCACCCGACGGGTCGTTGGATCCGGGCAACGTATGGGGCGTTGGCGACGCCCCGCAAAGCCAAGATTTAGGAGAGTGAGTCGAACAATGGCGATCAAGTTCTATAAGCCGACCACCCCCGGACGCCGCAATATGTCGGTCACCGACTACAGCGGGCTGTCCAAGGGCGGGCCGGAAAAGAGCCTTCTGGCTCCGCTGAATAAAAACGCCGGCCGCAACAGCTACGGCCGCATCACCGTCCGCCACCGCGGCGGCGGGCACCGCCGCAAATACCGCATCATCGACTTCAAGAGAAACAAGCCCGATATGCCGGCGACGGTCCTCACCCTGGAATACGATCCCAACCGCAGCGCGCACATTGCGCTGATTCAGTACGAAGACGGCGAAAAGCGCTACATCGTTGCGCCGCAGGGGCTGAATGTGGGCGATACGGTGGTTTCCGGCGCGAACGCCGACATCAAGCCGGGCAACGCCCTGCCGATGTCCGCCATCCCGACCGGTACCTTTATCCACAATGTGGAGCTGTATCCGGGCAAGGGCGCGCAGCTGGCCCGCAGCGCCGGCACCATGGCCCAGCTGATGGGCAAGGAAAACAATATGGCGCTGGTCCGCCTTCCCTCCGGCGAGATGCGGTATGTGCCGCTGAACTGCATGGCCACCGTCGGCCAGGTCGGCAACGTGGACCACGAAAACGTCAAGATCGGCAAGGCCGGCCGCAAGCGCCACATGGGCTGGCGTCCGACCGTGCGCGGTTCGGTCATGAACCCCTGCGACCACCCGCACGGCGGCGGCGAGGGCAAATCCCCGATCGGCCGTCCGGGCCCGGTCACTCCGTGGGGCAAGCCCGCCCTCGGCTACAAGACCCGCAGCCATCACAACCGTTCGGACAAGTTCATTGTGAAGCGCCGCAACAGCAAGTAAACGAAAGGAGATTCGTCATTTATGGGCAGAAGCGTAAAGAAGGGTCCTTTCGTACAGCCTGTGCTGCTGAAAAGGATTCAGGAAATGAACAAGACCGGTGAGAAGCGCATCCTGAAGACGTGGAGCCGCGCGTCCACCATTTTCCCGGATTTCGTGGGTCATACCATCGCTGTCCACGACGGCCGCAAGCATGTGCCGGTCTATGTCACCGAAGACATGGTGGGGCATAAGCTCGGTGAATTTGCTCCCACACGGACTTTCCGGGGCCACGCCGGTTCCAAAACGTCCAACAACCGATAAGCGGCTGAAAGGAGAGAAACGTCATGGAAGCAAGGGCAATGGTCAAATACGCCCGTATTTCCCCCCGCAAAGTGCAGATCGTTCTCGACCTCATCCGCAACAAGCCGGTTGACGTCGCCATTGCGACTGTACGGAATACCCCCAAGGCCGCCAGCGAGTATCTGGAGAAGCTGCTCAAGTCGGCAGCGGCCAATGCGGAGAACAAAAATATGGAGGTCGGCAGCCTCTATGTTTCCGAATGCTTCGTCTGCCCCGGCCCCATTCTCAAGAGAATCCGTCCGAGAGCCCAGGGTCGCGCGTTCCGCATCAATAAGAGAACCAGCCATATCACCCTGGTGCTCAAGGAAAAAGAGTAATGGAGGAGGAGGTAAATTATGGGACAGAAGATTAATCCCCACGGCCTTCGCGTCGGCGTGATCAAGGATTGGGATTCCCGTTGGTTTGTGAAGGACAGCGAGTTCGGCGATACCATCGTGTCCGATTACAACCTTCGCCGGTTCCTCAAAAAAACCCTCTATGCCGCCGGTGTGCCGAAAATTGAAATTGAGCGCGACGCGTCCCGCGTGCGCGTGAATATCCACTGCGCGAAGCCCGGCATCGTGATCGGCAAGGGCGGCGCAGAGATTGAAAAGCTGCGCAAGGAATGCGAGAAAAGGCTGGGCAAGCCCACCTTCCTCAATATCGTGGAGGTCCGCAACCCGGACGTGAACGCGCAGCTGGTGGCGGAAAACATCGCCGCGCAGCTTGAAAAGCGCACCTCTTTCCGCCGCGCGATGAAGCAGTGCATCGGCCGCGCGATGAAGCTGGGCGCGAAGGGCATCAAGACCCAGGTGTCCGGCCGTCTCAACGGCGCGGAAATCGCCCGCACCGAGCAGTATCATGAAGGCACCATCCCGCTGCAGACCCTGCGCGCCGACATCGACTACGGCTTTGCCGAGGCGAACACCACCTACGGCCGCATCGGCGTGAAAGTGTGGATCTATCGCGGCGAGGTTCTCGGCGCTGCCGCCAAGCCCCGTCGGGAAGGAGGCAACAAGTAATGCTGTTACCCAAAAGAGTGAAATACCGCCGCGTCCACCGCGGCCGTCTGACCGGGAAAGCGACCCGCGGCAATAAGGTCAATTACGGCGAGTACGGCCTGCAGGCCCTGGAGCCCGCGTGGATCTCCTCCAACCAGATCGAGGCGGCCCGTGTCGCCATGACCCGTTATATCAAGCGCGGCGGCCAGGTCTGGATCAAGATTTTCCCCGACAAGCCCATTACGGAGAAGCCGGCCGAAACCCGCATGGGTTCCGGTAAGGGTTCGCCGGAATACTGGGTGGCCGTGGTGAAGCCCGGCCGCGTCATGTTTGAGATCAGCGGCGTTTCCGAGGAGGTTGCCCGCGAAGCGCTGAGACTTGCAGCGAACAAGCTGCCCATCAAGTGCAAATTCGTCAGGAAGGCCGACCAGGATGCGGCCGGTTCGGAAGAAACGGGTGGTGAGCAGGCATGAAGAGCAGAGAAATCGAAAAAATCCGCGAAATGAACGATACGGAGCTCCAGAACAGGCTCAAGGACCTCAAGGAGGAGCTGTTCAACCTGCGTTTCCAGCACGCGATCAATCAGCTCGATAATCCGATGCGCCTGAAAGCCGTCAAGAAGGAAATCGCGATCATCAAAACGATTGTCCGCGAAAACGAGATCAAGAGCGGCGCGCAGGCGTAACGGAAGGAGGAGTGAAACGTGAGCGATCGGAACCTGAGGAAAACCAGAACCGGCATTGTTGTCAGCGACAAGATGGACAAAACCGTCGTCGTGGCGATCGAAGACAACGTGAGCCATCCGCTTTATAAAAAAATCGTCAAGCGTACGGTGAAGCTGAAGGCGCATGATGAGAACAACGAGTGCAGGACGGGCGACCGCGTGCTCGTGATGGAGACCCGCCCTCTGTCCAAGGATAAGAGATGGCGCGTCGCGAACATCATCGAGAAGGCCAAATAAGTCGGCTTTACTGAAAGGAGGAACAACCTGTGATTCAGCAGCAGACCTACCTCAAGGTTGCCGACAACACCGGCGCGAAGGAACTCATGTGCATCCGCGTTCTCGGTGGTTCCGGCAGAAGGTATGCGAATATCGGCGACGTGGTGGTTGCTTCCGTCAAAAAAGCAGCACCCGGCGGCGTTGTGAAAAAAGGCGATGTCGTGAAGGCCGTGGTGGTCCGTTCGGCCCGCGGCGTACGCCGCGAGGACGGCACCTACATCCGTTTTGATGAGAATGCGGCCGTCATTATCCGTGACGATAAGAACCCGAGGGGCACCCGTATTTTTGGCCCGGTGGCGAGAGAGCTCCGTGAAAAGGATTATCTCAAAATCCTGAGCCTTGCCCCCGAAGTGCTTTGATGGGAGGCGCCAACATGAGTAAGATGCATGTCAAAAGGGACGATACCGTCCTGATTATCAGCGGTGACGACCGCGGCAAAAAGGGCAAGGTGCTGGAAGTCAGCCCCAAGGAAGGCAAGGTCATCGTCGAAGGGCGCAACATGGTGAAGAAGCATGTGAAGCCCCGCAAGATGGGCGATCCCGGCGGGATCGTGGAATCGGCCGGCGCGATGTACGCCTCCAAGGTCATGGTCATCTGCCCTCACTGCAACAAGCCGGCGCGGGTCGGCCATAAAAAATTCGCCGACGGCACGAAGTCCCGTATCTGCAAGCGCTGCGGCGAAGCGCTGTAAGGAGGTTATAGCAAATGGCCAGACTGATGGACTACTACAAAAAGGACGTTGCCCCCGCGCTGATGAAGAAGTTCAGCTATAAGAGCGTCATGCAGATCCCCAAGCTGGACAAGATCGTGATTAATGTCGGCTGCGGCGAAGCCCGCGACAACGCCAAGGTCATCGAAGCCATTATGGCGGACCTTGCGGCAATCACCGGCCAGCGCCCGATCGTCTGCAAGGCGAAGAAATCGGTCGCCAACTTCAAGCTCCGCGAGGGCATGAACATCGGCGCGAAGGTGACCCTGCGCGGCGAGCGGATGTACGAATTCCTCGACCGCCTGTTCAATGTGGCGCTCCCCCGTGTGCGCGACTTCCGCGGGATTAACGCGAATTCCTTCGACGGCCGCGGCAATTACAACATGGGCCTCAAGGAACAGCTGATTTTCCCTGAGATCGATTACGATAAGATCGACAAGGTGCGCGGTATGGACATCTGCTTTGTCACCACCGCCAACACCGACGAGGAAGCGCGCGAGCTGCTCACCCTGATGGGCGCTCCGTTCTCGAAATAAGGAGGGGAAACACCGTGGCAAAAACGAGTTTGAAGCTCAAGCAGCAGAGGGACCCGAAGTATTCCACCCGGGCTTACAACCGCTGCAAAATCTGCGGCCGTCCCCACGCCTATCTGCGCAAGTACGGCATCTGCCGTATCTGCTTCAGAGAGCTGGCCTACAAGGGTCAGATTCCCGGCGTGCGGAAGGCCAGCTGGTAAAGCAATAGCTTAAAGGAGGTTGACGGAATGCAGATCACCGATACCATCGCCGATATGCTGACGAGAATCCGCAACGCTAACTCGGCTAAGCACGATTCGGTGGATATCCCCGCTTCCAACATGAAGAAGGCTATTGCCCAGATTCTTGTTGACGAGGGATATGTGAAAAGCTACAACGTAATTGAGGATGACAAGCAGGGCACCATCCGCATCGTCCTGAAGTACCAGGGCCCGTCCAAGGCCCCGGTCCTCATGGGGCTGCGCCGCGTTTCCAAGCCCGGCCTGCGCATCTATTCCAGCAGCGAGGACATGCCGAAGGTCATGAAGGGCATCGGCACCGCCATCGTTTCCACCTCGAAGGGCGTCATGACCGACAAGCAGGCGCGCAAAGAGCATGTGGGCGGCGAAGTCCTGGCTTTCGTTTGGTAAGGGGGGCGGAAAGAGATGTCGAGAATTGGACGCAAGCCGATTGCCGTGCCCGCCGGCGTCGATGTCAAGGTTGAAGACGGCGTGGTGACGGTCAAGGGCGCAAAAGGAACCCTTACCCAGAAGGTCCATCCCAATATGACCGTGACCGTCGAGGAGGGCGTGATCCATGTCACCCGCCCGAACGACGAAAAGGAAAACCGCGCCCTGCACGGGCTGACCCGCACCCTGATCGCCAATATGGTGGAGGGCGTGACCAACGGCTTTAAAAAGGAGCTGGACGTGAACGGCGTCGGCTACCGCGTGCAGAAGCAGGGCAAGGACCTGGTGATGAACCTCGGCTTCAGCCACACGGTGGTGGTCAGCGAAATCCCGGGCATCACGATCGAGGCGCCGGGCCCCAACAAGATCATTATTTCCGGTCCCGACAAGCAGCTCGTCGGCCAGTTCGCGGCGGAAGTCCGCGAGAAGCGTCCGCCGGAGCCGTATAAGGGCAAGGGCATCAAGTACGTGGACGAAGTCATCCGCCGCAAGGAAGGCAAGACCGGCGGTAAGGGCAAGAAGTAAGGAGAGTGAAAACCCATGGTGAGCAAGTCTGACAGCAACAAAGCCCGTCTGCGCCGGCATACCCGTGTGCGCGGCAAGGTCAGCGGCACCGCGGAACGCCCGCGCCTCAGCGTGTATCGCTCCCTCAATCACATCTATGCCCAGGTGATCGATGATGTCAAGGGAGTTACGCTCGCCGCCGCCTCCAGCGTCGAAAAGGATTTCGGCATGGCCGGCGGAAACAAGGAAGCCGCGAAGAAGGTCGGCGAGCTGATCGCCAAACGCGCCGCGGAGAAGGGGATCACCGATGTGGTCTTCGACCGGGGCGGCTATATCTACCACGGCCGCGTCAAGGAGCTGGCCGAAGGCGCCCGTGAGGGCGGCCTCAAGTTCTAAGGAAAGGGAGGAAACGTACTTTGGCCAGAATTGACGCATCAACGATGGAACTCAAGGAGCGGATTGTCGCGATCAACCGCGTCAGCAAGACCGTAAAGGGCGGCCGCATTTTCAAATTTGCCGCGCTGGTCGTCGTGGGAGACGGCAACGGCCTGGTAGGCTTCGGCCTCGGGAAGGCCGGCGAAGTGCCGGACGCGATCCGCAAGGGCATTGAAGACGCCAAGAAGAACCTGATTCAGATTTCTCTGAAGGGGAGCACCATCCCGCACGAGGTGATCGGTAAATTCGGCGCCGGCCGCGTGCTGATGAAGCCCGCCGCTCCCGGTACCGGCGTGATCGCCGGCGGCGCCGTGCGCGCCGTTGTCGAAGCGGCCGGCATCAAGGATATCCGCACCAAGGCGCTGCGTTCCAACAACCCCAACAACGTTGTGAACGCGACCATGAACGGCCTGGCCCAGCTGCGTACGGCGGAACAGGTCGCGGCCATCCGCGGCAAGTCCGCCAAGGAGATCCTGGGTTAAGCGGGGAAGGGTCCCGCTTACGGGCAGGGCCTGACCAAGACGAGACGAGACGAAAGGAATGGTCGTAATTATGGCAAAGAAGGCGAAAACAGGCGCCCTGCAGATCAAGCTTGTCAAGAGCCTGATCGGCAGCAAAAAAGACCAGATCGCCACCGCCGAGTCTCTGGGCCTGCGCAAAATCGGCGACTGCACCAGCCAGCCGGACAACGCCGCGACCCAGGGCAAGGTGGCCAAGATCATCCACCTCATCGAGGTAACCGAAGCGTAAGCAATCGAGTAAGGAGGTGCGAACATTATGAAGCTGCATGAGCTTTCTCCGGCTCCGGGGTCTGTCCGGGAGTCGAAAAGGATCGGCCGTGGACATGGTTCCGGCCAGGGCAAAACCGCCGGCAAGGGCCATAAAGGCCAGAAGGCGCGCGCCGGCCGCGGGATGCGTCCGGGTTTTGAAGGCGGCCAGATGCCCCTGCAGAGACGTGTGCCCAAGAGAGGGTTTACCAACATTTTCGCCACGCAGTACGCGGTCGTCAACGTCGGCTCCCTCAACGTGTTCGAGGACGGCGCGGTGGTGGATACCGACGCGCTGAAAAACGCCGGTCTGGTGAAAAAGACCTATGACGGCGTAAAGCTCCTCGGCAACGGGAGTGTGGAAAAGAAACTGACCGTCAAAGCCGCTGCTTTCTCTGAAGCGGCCAAAGCAAAGATCGAGGCCGCGGGCGGGAAAGCAGAGGTGATCTGAGGTGTTTCAGACTCTTCGGAATGCATGGAAGATCACCGACCTGCGTCATAAGATTCTGTATACCCTGTTTATCATCCTGATTTTCCGCATCGGCTCGGCGATCACGGTTCCCTTTGTGGATCCGCAGGTGCTCAAAGAGGCCACCTCCTCCAGCACGGGCACCATGATGGACTATATCACGCTGCTGTCCGGCGGCGGCTTCTCCAACGGCAGCATCTTCGCGTTGTCCATCATGCCCTACATCAACGCCAGCATCATCATCCAGCTGCTGACGGTGGCCATTCCTCCGCTGGAGCGGATGGCCAAGGAGGGGGAATCGGGCCGGAAAAAGCTGGGGCAGATCACCCGCTACACCACGGTCGGCCTGGGCCTGCTGCTCGGCGTCGCGTACTACTTCATGATGAAGAATTCGTACGGCGCGCTGGTCAGCGAGGCGAAAAGCGGTTTCGGCCTCTGGTTCGGCGCGATCGTCATTGTCCTGTGCTTCACCGCCGGTTCGGCGCTGATGATGTGGCTGGGCGAGCAGATCAACGAAAAGGGGATCGGCAACGGTATTTCCATTTTGCTGTTCGCGGGCATCATCTCCCGCATCCCCTACGGCGCCACGATGCTCTGGCAGTACTTCTATGAAGCGGGCATCCGGAATATGAACGCGGGCGGTATCAAGTACGTGATTCTGGTTCCGGTCATTCTGGCGCTGTTCCTGCTGATGATCGCGTTCATCGTGTTCATCACCAATGCGGAGCGCCGCATCCCGGTGCAGTACGCCAAGCGGGTGGTTGGCCGGAAGATGTACGGCGGGCAGAATACCTACATCCCGATCAAGGTCAACATGTCCGGCGTCATGCCGATCATCCTGGCCTCGGCGATTGTTTCTCTGCCCGGCACGATCGCCAGCTTTTTCCCGAACAACAGCTTTTGGAAAGCGGTAACCAACATCTTCAACTATTCCTCCGCTCTCTACGCGGTGCTGTATTTCATACTGATCATCGCTTTTGCGTTCTTCTATGTGACGATTCAGTATAATCCCCTGGAGATGTCCAATAATCTCCGCAAGAATTCTGGCGTAATTCCGGGCTACCGGCCCGGCAAGCCGACGGTGGACTTTATCAAGCGCGTGCTGAATAAGATCACCCTCATCGGGGCGCTGTGCCTGGGTGTGATTGCGATCTTCCCGATTATCTTCGGCGCGGTCAGCGGGATGCAGGGCCTGGCCCTGGGCGGCACCTCGATCATGATCGTGGTCGGCGTGGCGCTGGAGACCACCCAGCAGATCGAAAGCCAGATGATGATGCGGCACTACAAGGGCTTCCTTGAGTAAAGCGCGTTTGCCGCGCTGCCGTTTCGTATAAGTTTGGAGAGAAGGGCCCGGTCGGGCTTCCCGATCTGCCCTGAAAGCCCGGCTCCCGCTGCTTCGGGAGCCGGGCAGGGCGGGACCTTCCGCACGCAGCAACGGAAAGGAATGGTTGCCAATGAAGCTTATACTTCTCGGAGCCCCCGGCGCCGGAAAAGGCACCCAGGCGGAAATCATCAGCGAAACCCTGAAAATCCCCACAATCTCCACGGGTAATATTATCCGTGAAGCGCTGAAAAGCGGCACGGAGATGGGAAAGAAAGCCAAGGAATACACCGAATCCGGCCGGCTGGTCCCGGATGATGTTGTTATCGGCATCATCAAAGACCGCCTGGCGCAGCCCGACTGCCGGGACGGCTTCATCCTCGACGGCTTTCCCCGCACCATCCCCCAGGCCGAGGCTCTTGACCGGATGGGGATCGAGATCGACCGCGTCATCGACATTGAAGTGGCCGACGAGACGATTACCCGCCGCGTATCGGGACGCCGTGTCTGCCCCTCCTGCGGGGCCTCCTACCATGTGGACTACAAGCGCCCCACGGTGGAGGACATCTGCGACAAGTGCGGCGACACCCTTGTTCAGCGCAAGGATGACCAGCCCGAAACCGTGCGCGAACGCCTGCATGTTTATCATGAACAGACCGAGCCGTTGAAAACCTACTATGCGGCCAAGAACAAGCTTTTTGTTGTGGAAGGCCAGGAAGAAGTGGCGGATACCACCCGCCTGACGCTGGCCGCCATTGAGGCGCTGTCATGATTTCGATTAAAAACAAGCGGGAGCTGCAGGCGATGAAGGAAGCCTGCGTCATTTCCGCAAGGGCGTTAAAGCTGGCGGGAGAAGCCGTTCAGCCCGGCGTCACCACGGCCGAAATCGACCGGGAGGTGCGGCGGTATATCGAAAGCCAGGGCGCCAAGCCCAGCTTTCTGGGATACGGCGGATTCTCCGGCAGCGCATGCATTTCGATCAACAACGAGGTCATCCACGGCATACCCGGCAAGCGCGTGATTAAAGCCGGCGACATCGTCAGCGTGGACGTCGGCGCGTTTTACAACGGCTTCCACGGCGACAACGCCGCCACTTTCGCCGCCGGGGAGGTTTCCCCCGAGGCGAAGGCCCTGATGGACGCCACCCGCGAAAGCCTTTACGAAGGCATTAAAGCGGCGCGGGCGGGCAACCGGGTCGGCGATATCGGCGCGGCTGTTCAGCGGTATGTCGAGGTGCGCGGTTACTCGGTTGTACGGCAGTTCGTCGGCCACGGAGTAGGCGCGAACCTGCATGAAGACCCCAGCGTACCCAATTTCGGTACGCCCGGACGAGGCCCCCGGCTCCTGCCGGGGATGACCATTGCCATTGAGCCGATGGTCAACGCCGGCGTCAGCGATGTCAAAATCCTGAGCGACGGCTGGACCACCGTGACGGCGGACGGAAAGCTGTCCGCCCATTTCGAGCATTCCGTCGCCATCACCCCCGACGGTCCCGTCATTCTGACGCTGCCGTAAAGGAAGGTGGAAGGATTGCTGCACAGAGGCCAGGTTGTCCTTTCGTCGGCCGGACGAGACCAGGGAGGGCGGATGGCGGTGTTGGGCGAGGCCCCGGACGGCGGCTTTTTCGTGGCCGATGGCCGGCGGAGGCCGGTTCAGCATCCCAAGCGGAAAAACCCGCGCCATCTGACACCGACCGGCTGTACGGTCAGCGAGGCTTCAATGGCGACCAACCGTGAATTGCGCCGTGCGCTTGCCGCCCTGGGGGCGGCCGCGCCGGACTCATCACCGGAGGGAGGTTAACCGATGTCGAAAGCGGACGTTATCGAATTGGAAGGCACCGTCGTCGAGGCCCTGCCGAACGCCACGTTCCAGGTGAAGCTCGCGAACGGGCATGTGATTCTGGCCCATATATCCGGCAAGCTGCGGATGAATTTCATCCGCATCCTGCCCGGCGACAAGGTGACGGTGGAAATGTCCCCGTACGACCTGACCAAAGGCCGGATTACCTGGCGGACGAAGTAAGCGGCCGCCTTGTGCCGGCAATCGGATGTATCTGAAGGCCGGGGCCGCCGCGTCCCGGCAGAATGGAGGTTCCATCATGAAAGTCAGACCTTCTGTGAAGAAAATCTGCGAAAAATGCAAGATCATCAAGCGCAAGGGCCGCGTGATGGTCATTTGTGAAAACCCGAAGCATAAACAGCGTCAGGGTTAAAGACCGACGTGCCCGCCGCGGCCGCCCGGCCGGACGGGTCCCATGTCTCATTCATTGCGCCGCCCCGACGCGGCGCAACCGAAAGGAAGGATAATTTATGGCGCGTATTGCTGGTGTTGACCTGCCCAGAGACAAACGCATTGAGATCGGCCTGACCTATATCTTCGGGATTGGCCGCAAGTCGGCGAACGACATCCTCGCGGCGACCGGCGTCAATCCGGATATCCGGGTGCGGGACCTCACCGAGGACGACGTTTCCAAGCTGAGAGAGTATATCGACCACAACTACACCGTGGAAGGCGACCTCCGCCGGGACGTCGCTTTCGACATCAAGCGGCTGATTGAGATCGGCAGCTACCGCGGCCTGCGTCACCGCAAGGGCCTGCCGGTCCGCGGCCAGCGCTCCAAGACCAACGCCCGTACCCGCAAAGGTCCGAAGAAGACCATTGCCAACAAGAAGAAATAACGAGGAGGTAGAAGAATGGCTGCTGCTAAAACTGCCGCGCGCAAGGGTGTGACCCGCCGCCGCAAGGAGCGCAAAAACATCGAACGCGGCGCGGCGCATATCCAGTCCACGTTTAACAATACCATCGTTACCATCACCGACACGCAGGGCAATGCGCTTTCCTGGGCCAGTGCCGGCGAGCTGGGCTTCCGCGGGTCGCGGAAATCCACCCCCTTCGCCGCGCAGACGGCGGCGGAAACGGCCGCCCGCGCCGCGATGGAGCACGGGCTGAAGACCGTGGAAGTGTATGTCAAGGGCCCCGGCGCCGGCCGTGAAGCCGCGATCCGCGCCCTTCAGGCCGCCGGTCTCGAGGTCAACCTGATCAAAGACGTGACCCCGGTTCCCCACAACGGCTGCCGTCCTCCCAAGAGAAGACGCGTATAAATGATGAGTGCAAACAGGAGGTGCAACCAACATGGCTAGATATACCGGTCCGGTGTGCAGACTCTGCCGCCGCGAAGGTCAGAAACTGTTTTTGAAGGGCGAGCGCTGCTACTCGAAGAAGTGCGCGGTGGACCGCCGCACCTACGCCCCCGGCCAGCACGGCCAGGGCCGCAAGAAGGTGTCCGAATACGGCCGGCAGCTGCGCACCAAGCAGTACGCCCGCCGTTACTACGGCGTGCTGGAGGGCCAGTTCCGCCACTATTTTGAGATGGCGGAGAAGATGCCCGGCGTTACCGGTGAAAACCTGCTCCGTCTGCTGGAGTCCCGGCTGGACAACGTGATTTACCGTCTGGGTCTGGCCAGCTCCCGTGCGGAAGCGCGTCAGCTGGTGCTGCACGGCCATTACACCGTCAACGGCCGCAAGGTGAATATCCCGTCCTTCCTGACTAAGGTGGGGCAGGTTATCGCGGTCAAGGACGGAAGCCGGCAGAAGGAAAAGCTCAAGGCGATTGTGGAGGCGAATTCTTCCCGCCCGATCCCGAAGTGGCTGGAACTCAATCGCGAAACCCTGGAAGCGAAGGTAGTCGCTGTGCCGAACCGCGAGGACATCGACCTGCCGATCGAGGAAACCCTCATTGTCGAGCTGTACTCGAAGTAAGGCCGGAGTCAGCGCACGCTGCCTCCGTACGACCACTCACTGCGGACGTGGGCGGTTGCCCGGCCTGACCGCCGCGGCAATCGTCTCCGGTTTCCGCCTTCAACAAGGAGGGTTTACGAATGATTGAGATCGAAAAGCCCAGAATCGAAGCAGGGGATGCCGCTGCCGACGGGACTTACGGCAAATTCGTCGTGGAACCGCTGGAGCGGGGGTACGGAACGACGCTTGGCAACAGCCTGCGCCGCGTCCTGCTGTCGTCGCTGCCCGGCGTGGCGGTCACCTCGGTGAAAATCGACGGGATCCTGCATGAATTCTCCACCATCGAAGGCGTAAAAGAAGACGTAACCGAAATCATCCTGAACATCAAGGGGCTTACCGCCAAAATTACCGGCGACGGTCCCAAGGTGGTTTATATTGAAGCCGAGGGCGCGGGCGAGGTCAACGCCGGCTCGATCAAATGCGACAGCGAGGTGGAAATCCTCAACCCCGACATGCACATCGCCACCCTGGGGGAAGGCGCCCGGCTGTATATGGAAATCACGCTCGACAAAGGCCGCGGCTATGTTCCGGCCGACCGGAACAAGCAGCTGATGAATCCTGTGATCGGCGTGATCCCGGTGGATTCGATTTACACCCCGGTGGTAAAGGTGAACTACACCGTGGAAAACACCCGTGTGGGGCAGATCACCGACTACGACAAGCTGACCCTGGAGGTGTGGACCAACGGCACCATCTCCGCAAAAGAAGCCGTTTCTCTGGGCGCGAAAGTGCTCACCGAGCATCTGAACCTGTTTGTGGATCTCTCCGGCGAAACCTATGCCGGCGACTCCATCATGGTGGAAAAGGATGACAAGGGGAAGGAAAAGGTTCTTGAAATGACGATCGAGGAGCTGGACCTGTCGGTCCGTTCCTTCAACTGCCTCAAGCGCGCGGGCATCAACACCGTGGAGGACCTGATCAACAAGTCGGAGGACGACATGATGAAGGTCCGCAACCTCGGCCGCAAGTCGCTGGAGGAAGTCGTGAACAAGCTGGCGTCCCTGGGTTTTACCCTCCATTCGGACGAGGAATAAGGCCCTCTTCGGCGCCCCCTGTGTTTGGACAATGACCCATAATTCCGTTTATTCCGTGTTCGTCGGCATAAACCGGAGGAAAAGGAGTGAATTCACATGCCTGGTACCAGAAAGCTCGGCCGTCCTACGGCTCACCGCACTGCGATGCTCAGAGCGATGGTCACCTTCCTGCTTGAGAAGGGCCGCATTGAAACCACGGTCACCCGCGCCAAAGAGGTGCGCTCTCTGACCGAAAAGATGATTACGATCGCCAAGAATCCCACCCTGGCGAATAAACGCCTGATTTTCTCCTTCATCACCAAGGAGAGCGTTGCCAAGAAGCTGTTTGACGAAATTGCACCGAAATATGCGGACTGCAACGGTGGCTATACCCGGATTGTCAAGACGGGCCCCCGCCGCGGCGACGCTGCGGAGATGGCGATTATTGAGCTGAAGTAACCGGCGGCGGGGCTTCCCGTCCGGCTGTGTTCTTCCCGGCCAAGCAGGCGGCGCAAAGGAGATTTCCTTTGCGCCGCCTGCTTGGCCTTTTTTGCTTGCCGCTTTGTCCGGGACGGCGGGCGGGGAATAAACAGGAATAAACAGAAATAAACAGGAAGAGACAGGAAGAAACAGGAGGAGGGGGAGAGGGCAGGAAGAGGACAGAAAAGGACAGGAAAAGGGTAGGAAAAGGGTAGGAAAAGGGCAGGAAAAAAGCTGGGGGAGAGGAGAGATGGGGGGAGGGGGAAGGGAAGCGAAGAGGGGGAGAGAGGAAGAGAGGGGAATAGAGTGGGAAGCGGGGAAGGAGGGGGAAGGAGGGGAAAGGAGGGGGAAAAAGAGAAGAAAGGGAGACGGGAAGACGGGCGGAAAACAAAAAGGCCCGGGGAATGCGTCCGATTCCTGAACGCATTCCCCGGGCCTTTCCCGGCTTTCCTGGTCTCCTTGGTTTCCCGGAAAGCCGACCGGGGGTTTAAACCATGTCGATGGCATAACGGGCCCGCTGCCACAGAGCAAACTGATTTTCCATCCGCTCCCGCTGCTGAGGCGTCACGTCGTCGTAAAGGGACGTTGCATTTTCGATGATTGCCTGGATCTGTTCCACCCGCTCGGGAGGGTACACCTCGCTGGGCTTGGGGGGGACCCAGCAGATACTGCTTGCCTGGCAGTCCTCGCTGCTGTCCGCCAGCGCCTTATAGTACAGGAACATCGCTTCGGCCGCGCTGCCGTACAGCTTGTGGCAGGCGTCAAGCAGCAGCTGCTCCCCAGTCAGGCTGTCATCCCAGCAGCCCTTGGCCGCCACGTACCAGAGCGGCCATCGCAGGGGAAAGCTTTCGGCCGTTTCCCGGTAGGAGGCCAACGGACCGTGGTCATAAAAGACATAGGAAACGCCGTTTTCCTTCCAAAGAGCCTGGTTGCGGGTAGCGACGTTCCCCTGCACCCAGGGGATATCCTCCCAATAGGCGTTTTCCGCGGCGATGCAGTACCATTCCCAGATGGAGATCTGCTGAAGCGATGCCTTCCCGATGAATTCCCGGAAATTGCCGAGCCAGGACTGGGTGTAGGTGTTATGGGTGATGGCGTTATAGCCGAGTATGTCCTGCTCCCGTTCCAGCGGGGCGGTCATGCCGGTTTCCCGGCAGAACATGACCTCCACGTTCGGATGCGCCGTAACGTTTTCGGGCGGGAAGTAATTGTTGTGGTAGCTTAAAATCGAAAACAGCACGTGCGGATACTTTTCCGAGACAATCGCGGCCACCCGGTTGGCAAAAAGGAGCAGTTGGTCGGT
Source organism: Candidatus Avimonas caecicola (assembly GCA_904419875.1). Taxonomy (GTDB): domain Bacteria; phylum Bacillota; class Clostridia; order Oscillospirales; family Acutalibacteraceae; genus Avimonas; species Avimonas caecicola. The sequence goes on from CAJFTG010000003.1 coordinate 91,279, forward strand.
CGCATTCCCGACGGCGGCGCAGGCTTCGCATTCGCACCACCCCTCCTCCCAGCCGTCGTTGGCGGCCAGGGAATAGGTGGTAAGGGTCGGGTTGGCGTCCAGCTGAAGCAGTACTTTTTCAGCCACCTCCGCTGCCAGCTCCGGGTTGGTGTAATCATACTGCCACCAGCTTTCGGCGAAGGGGTCACGCTGCCCGTCCACCAGGGCGAACCATTCGGGATGCTTTTGCCAATAGTCCTCCCGCGGGACCAGGGCCGGCAGGCCGTGCCCGGTCATCGTATTGTCCCCGCCGCCATACCAGCGGGCGGCGATTTCCGGGCATGCGCCCAGCACCCGCGTCCGCCGGGAACGAAACAGCGGCGTGTGCTCCACCTCCAGCTCCCCGATTGCCAGGGTCGGATGGGAGGGGAGCGCCCACCACAGCTCATCCGGGCCGTACCAGCCGCAGCCCAGATACTCCAACAGCATGGTGACGGCAAACTGGGTGCCGGTGTAGAGCTCGTCGTCGTTGCCCAGCAGGACGAGGAAATTCCCTTCCCGTCGGAGAAGCACCTTTTCCCCGTTGGGATAGCCGGTCGGCTGCGTGATGCCCAGCGCCGCCGTCTGCCGGGTCGGACCGACCAGGAGGCAGTTTTCCGCCGCCGGCTCCTCCGAATCGAGGCAGAGGGGGATAGAGGCGCCGGTTATGCGGTTTAAATGGGCCTGCAAGTCCTCGGCCGCCGTCCGCACCTTGTCGGTGGCATTGTGCGGGATGACGATGGCGGCGTAAGCGACGCCGTCCCGGGCGATCAGAAAGTCCGAAGCGTCCGGTTCGGTAACCAGCACTGTGTTCTCCGGCAGCGTCGGGATTTCGGCGGAAACGCCCGGCGCGCGGGGTCCCTCTTCCGCGGAAGGAGCGGAAGAGGCGCCGTTCCCGGACCGGCAGGAGGTGAGCGAAAAGAGGGCGCCGCCGGTGAGCAGCAGCGCACAGAGCCGTCTGGCTGGTTTTGCCTTTATGCCGTTCATAGAGTACAGCCTCCCCAGAACGTGGACAGCCTGCTTGTATAAATCCGGCCGAGGCTATCCACTTGAAACTATACAAATTATAGGGAAGGCGCCGGCGGAGAACAAGGCGCAAATTTGCGGACCGGGCGGTGTAAATATGCTGTTTTCTGCCGTGGCGGCAGAAAGGGAGGCAGGCGGGGAGGGAAAAACCGGGGGGGCGGAAAGCGGGGGATCAGGGGGAACAGGGGGAACAGGGGGGAACAGGAGAGATCAGGGGAACGGGAAGGGAAACCGGGGAGATTGTGAATAGAGAGAAGGGAGCAAAGGGAGCAAAGAGAGCAAAAGACGCAAGAGTGAATAGGGGGGGTAAAACCGATAAAAGGTGAAAATGGACGAAAAGAAATGGGGACGTTCCCCGCCGGCCCCCGGCCCCTTTTCCGCCCCTTACCCGCCCCGGGAGTCCCGCCTTCCCTGTTCTCTCCCGGATTTTCCCCGGCCGTCCTGTTCCCCCGGCTTCCCCTGCCTCCCTGCTCCCCAGTTCCTCCCGTTCCTCCTGTTCCTTCTGTTCCTCCTGTTCCTTCTGTTCCTCCTGCTGTTTCTGTTCCCCTTGCCCCTTCTGCCTCACCGGTTTACCCAGCTGACCCGACGCGCCTGGTCTATCTGGTCTATCTGGTCTACCCGGAATATCCGGAAGAATTCAAAGGGATTGGGGAGCGTCCGGGGAAGGCCTGCCCGACGGGAGGACGGCCGGGCGAAGGCGCGAGGAGGCCAAGGCGGGGGAAGGAGAAGAAAAGGGGAGTAAAGGGGGGGAACAGGGGAACAGGGTAACGGCGGAACAGAAGAGAAGGAGAGGGGAGGGAAAGGGGGGGAGCGTGGGAGGAAGGGCAGTAGGAGGGAAGGAGGAGGGAAGGCAGAGGGAAGGAGAAAGGAGCGCGGCACATCTTAATATTTTCCAAACAGGTGGAAGGAGCTGCCCGCATATGATATAATGCCGTTGAAGCGCGCCGCCGATACGGCCGGACAAAAGCCGGCGGGGGCGGCGCAGGGAGAGGGCTGGAGAGGGCCGGGAGAGGAGGCGGAGAAAAATATGGATGAAAAGAGAAAAGCGCCGGCGTTTGACGGCGTAAAGGAGACCGGCCGGTACATCCCGCCTGCCGGCGAGGACGATTCGCCTCGGGAGAGACGGCGCAGGCGGGATGCGGTTCGGTCCGCGCGGCGGCAGTTGGTCGGAAGCGCCGCGCTCCTGCTGACAGCGCTTGCCGTGGTGCTTGCCGCCATCCTGATTTTCCAGTCCGTCCGCCCCGGAGGCATGACCGGCCGCACGCTGCTGCACTACGACGGCCTGACCTATGAACAGGTCGAGGAAACGGAGGAGATGGCGGCGCTGGGGCTGACCCTCCCCCTGACGGACGAGGACTGCGGGACGCGGCTCGCCGTCCTCACCGACGGCGAATGGCAGGGGACCACGTTATACCGGCTGGAAGCCTGCGATACCCGCGCCCTGCTGGCGGCGGAAAAGGAAGGGGAAATCGCGCTATACCGCTTCTGCTATTTTGCCGACGGCGCGGACCATACCGGCGGGGAGGTGCTGGAGGTGGTCACCGACGGTACGACGCTGACCGGTGTGGACAGCTACGGCAGCACCGGCGGCTGGTCCCGCCTCCTGCGCAGCGGGGAAGAACTGGCGCAGTTTGAAGCGGCTTTTTCCGCCCTGCGCCCGGCGGGTGACGCCGACTCCCTTCGGGAGCAGATGGAGCAGACCTCCTGGGACGCCATGCTGACCCTGCGGTGCGGTAATGGCCTGACCTTTCACCTGAGCGTGTACAGCGAATTGCGGGCCGCCGCCGGTTTCCGCACGGTCTATCCCCTTTCGGAGGATTTTCTCGCCCTGATTTGCGAGTGACCGCCGCACCGGCCGGCTGCGGTCCCCGTTCCCCGGCGCCGGGCCGGCCGCCTCTGAGGCAGGGGGCCGCTGAAAAGCCCCTTGTGCGGCGGTCCCGTGTGAACGGCGAAACATTGGGAAAGGCGCCGCCGTATTTACGGCGGCGCCTTTCCCAATGGCCGGCCCTTCCTGGGCGCCTAATGCTCCTGACGGCGGAGAATGCCGACGGAGATGCGCATGGAAACCAGCAGCGCCAAAACCAGCAGCACCCCCGCAAGCCAGGGGAGGGCGGTCAGCAGGGCGGGAGGGACCGCCAGATTCCGCCATACCGTCTCCGGTATCACAAACTGAAGGAGGGCGGCAGCCGCGGCCGGCACGGCGCAGACCAGCAGGATCATCAGCCGGCTTTTGTTCACCCCGAATTTGTAAAACAGAGGGAAGAGAATGGAGACCAGCAGCAGGGCGATACCCGCACTGATCAGGAAGGCGGACAGGGGCACCTCCGGCGAAGCCTCTTCCGGTTCCCGGAAGGAGGACAGGACAAGCTGGAGCAGCGTGAGGATCGCCCCTCCCAGCGTCCCCACCAGCAGGGAGAGGAGATACCGGGAAAGGACGACCCGGCTTGCCGGAAGCGGGGAGGCGGCCAGCAGCTTCCCAAAATTCACCTGTTCGTCGTAGGCGAAGCAGTTAGTGGACATCAAAAACATCAGGATAGAGAAAAGCGGTACGAAAGCCACCATACCGTCGGTGGTAAAGGAGAAAATGACAAAAAGGATCACCAGGTAGACCGCCACCATCCGTATCTGCTTTTTCATCAGCGACCAGTCCTTGCGCATCAGCCCTAAAATCGCGTTCATTGCAACAGCCCTTCCTTTCTCGGGAGGGGAGCACGGCTTTTCAGCCCTTTTCCCCTCTGGTATAAAACAGCATAATGTCCTCGATTGTCGGCGGTTCGACAGCCAGCCCCGACAGGGCCGCCTGCCGCCGGCTTCTGGCGAGCGCCTCAAAGCCGTATTCGTTTGTGCGCACCCCGATCAGCTGATTCCGGTCCAGCTTCTCCAACTGCGCCGTGCTGCCCTTGACCAGGACGTACTGCTCCCGCAGGCGGTCCTTTTCCTCGTGAAACAGCAGCCGCCCCTTGTCGATCAGGGCGATGGTGTCCGCCACCTTCTCCAGATCGCTCGTAATGTGGGAGGAAAGAACCACCGAATGGCGTTCATCCTGGAGAAAGTCCAGGAACATGTCCAGAATTTCGTCCCGCACCAGGGGGTCCAGCCCGCTGGTGGGTTCGTCCAGCAGGAGCAGGCGGGGATGATGGGCCATTGCCGCCGCAATGGAGAGCTTCATCTTCATCCCTCGGGAAAATTCCTTGACCACCTTGTCGCGGGGGAGGGAAAAACGTTCCAGGAGCGAGCGGAAGAAGGCGGGATCCCATGTCGGGTACAGCGCGCCCATGTACCCGCTGATCTGCCGGGGGGACAGGATTTCATGAAAACAGGGTTCATCGAACACCACGCCGATCTGGGCTTTGACCTCCGCCTCCCGCTCGCGGTTATCCAGTCCGAACACACGGATGGTGCCGGCATCCCGGCGGATGAGGTTGAGGATCAGCTTGAGCGTGGTGCTTTTTCCTGCGCCGTTTGCGCCCACCAGGCCGGTGATGGTCCCCTCCTCAATCGTGAGGGTGAGGTCCTGCAGGGCAAACCCGGCGTATTCCTTGCGCAGATTCTCGATTTCAATGACGGGCTGCATGATTTTCCTCCTTTTTTCTTTCGGCAGGGCGGCGGATACCGCGGAGCCGGACGGCATACCGCCCCGGAAGGGCGCACCTCTCCAGACCCTCCCCGGCCTCCGCCGAAACGGCGGAGGAACGGAAGAAAGCGGTCGGATGCCGTCTTTAGTTTTGGGGCGGTTCTGCGGGGCTCCCGTATATGGTGCGGAGAATGGCGGCGGCGCGCGGTCTTTACGTCCTCTCTCCGCCCTGCGTGTCCCCTTTGTCCCCTTTGTTCTCTTCGGCCTCTTCGGACCCTTCGTCCTCGTACAGCAGCGCCAGCAGCTCGGTCAGCTCCCGGCGGCTGATGCCGGCGGTTCTCGCCGCACAGACCGCGTCCGCCAGATGCTGCTCCAGCGCCCGGCGCTGCTCCTCCCGGACAAGCTCCAAATTTTGAGGGGCGACCAGGCTGCCCTTTCCGGGGATGGCGACGATAAAGCCGTCCCTCTCCAGTTCCTCATACGCCCGCTTGGTGGTGATTACGCTGATGCGCAGCTCCTTGGCCAGCAGGCGGATGGAGGGGAGCGCCTCGCCTTCGGCGAGTTCCCCGGAAAGGATGGCGTTTTTGATTTGAACGACGATCTGTTCGTAGATCGGGACTTCGCCGGTGTTGCGGATGATAATATTCAAGGCATCCCCTCCGCGTATCTACTGTATATATAATATATACACAGTATGCCCGCTTTGTCAAGAGGGAAAAAGCGGAAGGGGCTTTTTTTATTCCGGGAGGGAAAGGGCATAACCGCCCAAGCAGGAGGGCCGGCCGGAATGCCAACAAACAGGGATGCGCACCGGGGTTCCATACCAGGATCTCTTCCCACACGCAAACCCCGGAGAACATCCCGCCGGCCGCAGGGAGCTGCTGCAAAAGCTTCCCCAGCGGCCGGCTCCCGGACACCGCCGACAGACCGGCGGCCTGCTTTCTTTCTTTCTTTCTTCCTTCCTCCCTCCCTTCCTCCTCCCTCCCGGCCTTTCTCCCTTTCTCCTGTTCCGATCTCCCTTCCCCTTTTTCGGCGCAAACCGCGCGCTATTGCCCGGAAGGGGCTGCCCCTGAAAGAGAGCGCCGGCAGGGAGAAGAGCACGGCCGAACCGGTGGAGCGCAAGGAGAAGAGGAGAGAGGGGAGAGGGGGGGAGAGGAGAGAGAAGGAAAAGGGGAAGGGAAGAGCAAGATCGAGAAGAAGGGGGAAGAGGGGGAAGAGGGAGAAGAGGGAGAAGAGCGACCCGGGAAAAGAAAAACGCCCGCCGGTTCCCTGGCGGGCGTGCAGGCGAGGGGTGCAGGTAGATGTACAGGTGGATGTACAGGCGGCATGGCGGCCGGCACCGGTTCGGAAACCCTTGCCCCGTGTATGACGGCAAATATAAGCGGCCTCCCTGCCGGGAGGCCGCCGATAAAGATTCCGTCCGTGCCGGCGCTACGACGCCTGCCGCTTTGCACGGTTCCGGAAGACGAGAAAGCAAGCCGCTGCCAGGACGCAGACGGTCAGCAGCGCCATCTGTGTCCAGCTTTCGGAAGAGAGCTCCCCTGCCCGGAAGGTGAGGACGATGAAAACAACGTCGAATATGGCGGCCGCGATCACCCCGGCATACGGGATGGCGCGGAACAGCCCCTTCAGGTTCACGGCGCTGTCCGCCGGCACGCGGGAGGCCAGCCAGGCAAACAGCAGGAAGAGCGCGATGCCCGCGACCGTCACCACCGCCAGCAGCACCCCGTTTACCTGGGTGATGCCGGTGATGTCAAAGTCGCCGGTTTCCGGGTTCTGCAGCCGCGCGGCGATATGCTGGATATCGAACACGGCGGCGATCACCAGCACCGCCTTGCCCAGTCCCGACCACAGCACCGCCAGATCGGGCGCCTTGGCCTGCGGGGCCGTCCGGGTGATGGATTCGCTGCGGAAATCCAGCACCCTGCAGAGGTAAACCGCGCCGATGACCGTGACCAGCGTTTCCGGCAGCATGTAGGTGGCGCTATAGGCCAGCGAATACAGCAGCGCCTGCGAATCGGGAATGGACAGCCCAGCCCACACCGTACAGCCGGAAATCACGTGGCAGACGTACCGCAGAACACAGGCCAGCACGGCGCCGCTCGCCAGCTCCGCCCCCTGGCTGCCCAGTTTGCCGCGGAACACCCCGGCCAGGCCGAGCACCGTAAAGGCGACGACGTAATCCAGCAGGAGGACCGCCAGAGCGGAAAGCCCGCTGACCGCCATCACGTTTTTCATTCCGGTCAGCAGCTGGAGCAGGCTGTATGCCAGGGCGGTGAAAGAACCCCAGGCGACGCCGTAGCGGTAGGCGATCAAGACGACCGGCAGCATGCTGAACGCCGTGATGCTGCCGCCGTAGGGCAGATCGACGATTTTAAGCATGCTGAGGATGGTGGCGAACGCCAGCATGATGGCGCTCTCCGTCAGGCGGAGAGCTCGTTTTTTTTCCATGGATGAAAACCCCTTTCCGTTTTGGGGGCCGGCCCGGCCCCGGGTTCGGAACGGCACCGCCGCAGACATTCCGAGATGCAGAAAGCCCTCCACAGATGGTTGTGGAGGGCTTTGATAAAGGCACACAGAGTTCCGCACGCGAAGGTGCTGCGTGCGGCAACGCTATGAAACATCCCTCCGCCGGTATTATCCGGATCAGGTTCAGGGTTTAGAGCCGCGGGCTCCCTCTCAGCCGGCCGGTTTGCCAGCACCCCTTGTCTTTTTCTGGTGGCAGCAGTTCCCTTTGTGTTGGGAGGCAATGCTCTCAAACAGATATTACTATAGCGGCTTTGTCGGAATTTGTCAAGGCGAAATGCGGCCGTGGGAACGGATAAGCAGGGGGGAGCCCGGGCCTGTCCCGAAAAAGGCGCTTTTTTAAAATTCGTTCTTGACAAACCGGGCAATTCTGCGTATAATCTATATGTTGTTCGGATAGGAACAGCGGGTATGCGCTCGTAGCTCAGCTGGATAGAGTGTCTGACTACGAATCAGAAGGTCAGGGGTTCGAATCCCTTCGGGCGCGCCACGTCGGAACGAGTTACGCTCGTTCCGATTTTTTATTGTATGAAAAATCCGTCAGCTGCTCACGGCTCCTCCGCTTCGCAAAAAGTCACGCCGCGCCTGCGCTGTTTGCTTGTAAACGCGCTCACAACGCTTCGGCTTGCTACCAACTTTTTGCGGGTTGGTGCTACGGTCACTTGCCGGTATCTTTTTTGTAGCGTAAACCCATCAAAAGGAACCGTTTAGACTGTTCCTTATTCTTTTCACATGATATAATTGAAAGCGGTATTATTTATTTGAGATCAATGAGGTGAAAAAGCTGAATATCCAATTCAAGTTTGAAAAACATATAGATTTAATATTTCATGTGTTGGCACATATGCATGTGGACAATGCATCCGATTTATATTCACAGGAGTATATTGAGAAGTTTAAGTTACTAAGAAACCATAAGGAACTACTTATTCCTTATGGTTTGGCAGATTATTATAACAACCATTTTAACAGATTAGGAATGATAAATTTTCTGCCGTTTTACAGCAACGATTTTGATGAATTAAAACGATTAATACTTAATCATAACGGCTTTACCATTGAGGATACTGACTTTTTTGTGAAACCATTTTTAGAGATATGCGAAAGCGAATTGGATTTCTATTTTAATTTTTGGGAAAACACTATTCACACAATAAAAGACGAATGTGTTCAGGTGGAAAACATATTAAGAGAAAAACTGAATTCATATCGCTGCATTTTTGAGTATTATAATAGATCTGACTTGGCTTTGTTGTCTTTGAGCATTACAAGAAACGGAAGAGGTTTTAGTGGAATAAATAATTGCTTTTCTGCTTTAATACCTTTCCCAAAATCATTAAGCCAAATAGACAACAGCTTTTTTATTCTGTTGCATGAGTACACGCATCAAATAACAGATGAACTTTTAAGAACTGATATTAATATGGATGATGGTTCACATGATATTTCTGAGAATGTGGTTATTTTATTTGATTTCTATTTATTAAAATTCCATTAAAAATAAAATGCGCACCTTATTATATCAAATCATTTCCAAAGCTGATAAATTCTGCTGAGGGTAGGTTCAAATCCTCATATCAAAAATCCACCGGCATCCTTTTTATACCCGGTAGACACGTCGGAACGAGCGTAACTCGTTCCGACGTGTCAAGAGGCCATAAAAAAGATGTTTTTGCGGTTTCGGATGAGAGATTTGAACTCTCGAAAAAAACAGGACTTACCAAATCTAAGATTTCGTTTTGCTTTTGGCAATGTACGTCACGAAGTGTTTTCAAAGCAGATAATAACTATGTTTGGAACACAATAAAAATTTTATATTTCTTTATAGTTTTTTATCGGCCTTAAAACCTGATAACCACGGTCTTTCCACATATGTCTTTGGTAATCCTGACATAGTGTTTCGTTCCATTCATACCCCATTGATCTGGGATCAAAATTCCATGCGAGATCCTCAACGCGTCTCATCACTTCACCGTTATCGCGGAGATAGTCATATTTCGGATGGCCGAAAACCAAATAATAGCTTTCCGGAATATCCCGTATTTCAAATTTGGAGGGTACAACGCCTGTATAGTCTGCCGGGACTCCTGTGCCGTAAAAATATCCTTTGGTTCCATCCTGATAATACCATCCCGCATGGTGTGACCAGACAACCGGATGTTGAAATGGTATAAAGCTTTCCAAAATACCTTCAATTTCATCAAAATCAGGACGTTTTTCAAAATCCCAGTAGCCTTTTGCGTTCGGATCATATAATCCAATAAATCTGTGTGCCGGAATATGTTCTACCCATATCTGCGGACTGGTTAAAATGTTTTCGCTCATTTTGACAACCCCTTTTACAATATAGTAAGAAGGATTCAGAACGACTTTCCGTATGGGAAGCGGAATCGGAACGGGATATTTTCTGTATACAGATGGTGTACATCCATATGTATACTGGAAAGCCCTCGTCAGGGCTGCCTGTGACGAATATCCATATTCCAAAGCGATATCAATGATTGATTTTTTGGTATCCCGGACTTGTATAGTTGCATAGTATAGGCGTCTCCCGGCTATATACCGCTTTAATGTCATGCCAGCTACAAGGCGGAATTGACGGGAGCAGTAAAACTTGGAATAATGCATAACCTGGGATATGCTATCAAGCGTTGGATTTTCCAGTATATGCTCATCTATAAAATCAATCATCTTCTGGACTTCGTAATTCCACTCATACACAAGCCTTCACCTCCTTCTGACCCCTATTATACTCACTATAAACATGATAAACTTTACATGAGTTGCAATAAGTAAAGGCAAAAAATATTATAAATAAATCAAAAAGCACAACACGGGAATTCATTTCCTCAATGTTGTGCTTTTATTTTGGCCCGCCCGGAGGGATTCGAACCCCCGGCCTTCAGAATCGGAATCTGCTGCGATATCCAGCTTCGCCACGGGCGGGTATTTACTTGGCTTCCCGCATGGTTTGGAACGGCGGCGGAAAGAAAAACGCCCGTTCCATGCATTACTGAAAGCTATCCTATTTTACACCGAAACCCGCCGATTTGCAAGCCCTATTTTTTATTTTTTGTCCGTTCCCGAAAATCACTGACTTTGTTGAGAAGCCCGCCGCGCTCCTGCCGGGCCTTTCGGCTCCGGCGGGAGGACGGCTTCGCAGGGAGAGCGAAGGCGCCGGTTCTTTCCGGAATTCGGAAATATTGGCGTTTTCGCCCTTGCTCTGTGGGGGAAAGCAGTATACAATTAAGGGCATACTATACAGCGAGCGGCGGACATTGCCGGGGAGCGCCTGCGGCGTCCCGGACCCTGGACGGAGAGGCTGTCCGCCGGAACAGCATCGGGAAAGGATGGGGAAACGGCATGTCGATCTTCTATCAAAGCGAGACGCGTACCTTCCAGCTGGACACCGCCCGCACGTCGTATATTTTCCGGGTGTATGAGGGGGAGTATCTTTATCATGAATACTGGGGCCGGAGGATTCGCCCGGCCGACCTGACGCGGCTTCACCGCAGCTATGCCTCCGGATTTTCCCCCAACTGGGCCGGCGCGGCGGCGGCGGAACACAGCCTGGACCTGCTTGAGGCGGAATATCCCTTCTATGGGTCGGGCGATTACCGC